>NZ_RCWN01000001.1:701250-1051875 GCF_003668555.1 Notoacmeibacter ruber
GAAGAAGGCGGCATCGGGCAACAGGAGGAGCGATGCCATAGTCCATACGAGCGGTGCGAAGGACAAGGTGGAAACGCCTCCGCCGCAGGATGTGTCTCCGCATGTCGAGCTGCATCGACCTTCGTCTCCGCGGATCTCCGAACTTTCCGGTTACGGCAAGGCCGGTAACTGGGCACGGGATCTCGTCCGCGATATCGCGGACGTCCGGTCCGGCAAGCTCGATCCGATCGAGATGGACCGCGGCGCGCTCGTTTATGGCCCACCCGGAACAGGCAAGACGCTTCTCGTTCGCGCGATCGCAGCGGAGGCCGGCATTCCCATGGTTCTCGGCGGTTATTCGATCTGGCTCGACAGCAAGCAGGCTCGAGGCGATGTCGCCATCCGGATGATCCGTGAGAGCTTTCGCACGGCGCGAGAAAACGCGCCGTCGATCCTCTTCATTGACGAAATCGACACGTTCGGCGTCCGGGGTGCAAACGGAACCAACGATTCATGGTTCAGGCCGTTCGTGACCACGCTTCTCACGGAGATCGACGGAGCGATGAGCACTCCGGGTGTCGTCGTCATGGCCGCCACGAACGATCCTGATAGCGTCGATCCTGCCCTCAAGCGGGCCGGGCGACTGGACCGGTCCTTCGCGATCGGAATGCCGGACGAGCACGGACTGTTCGGGATACTCGGGCACCATTTCGGTGACGCGGATGACGATACGCTCGGAACGGTCGCTGCAGCGCTTGCGGGATCGGTAACCGGCGCCGACATCGCCCGCCTCGCTCGCGAAGTCCATGGAAGGGCTCGTCGTGACCGAACCGAGGTGACCGCAGACCTACTGATCCAATCGGCCCTGCCGCAGGATGACCGCAGCGACGCCGATCTCTGGCGCGTGGCAGTGCATGAGGCAGGTCACGCTATTCTACACGCGACTTGCGGGAATGTGCCCGAAAGCCTGTCGATTCTTCCGAACGGTCAGTTCGGCGGTGGCGTCCGGATCGCAGGCAAAGTGTCTACGATGCCCGGCGCCGTCGACCGCCATGTGCTTATGCTGCTGGGCGGGCGTGCTGCCGAGGAGGTCGTACTGGGTCGTTGCAGTGCGGGCGCGTCCGCCGATCTCGATGAGGCGACCCGGCTTCTTTCTGGTGATGAGGCTTCGGGAATGGGTGCATGGCTGACGGCCGGTCAGGTTTCCCATGAGGCGATCGAACGACGAATGCGTCGGTTGTACGCCGAGGCAGTGATGCGGATCATCGCTAAACGGAAGGCCGTCGAAGATCTTGCTCGACTTGCCGTTCGGAAGCGCGTTCTATCCAAATGTGTTCTCGAAGAGTTTGTCGGCGGACTGGATCTGACATGACCGGACCAGAATGATGAACAGGGCATCGGCGATCCAACTCTCAGCAGAACATTGATCGCCGACGGCCAAATCAGATCTGGATTTTACATCTGGACAGTTCGGCTCGCCTACCGAACCCTTCGATGCCACGATGCCACGATGCCACGATGCCACGATGCCACGATGCCACGATGCCACGATGCCACGATGCCACGATGCCACGAAATTGTGACGGTCCCCAGTTGGACACCTCGAAGAACCTCAATCTTTAATTGTTGAAGGCGGCTTGATCGAAGTCTTGAGGCCGCTCTGGCTCTGACGCGCTGCATTTCAGGGCTTTTGGGATTCCAGGACTGTTGTCCGACCGGATGACGGCGTTTCTGCCGTCACGCGGGCATACTTCGCCCCTGATGTTAGACGAAACGCGTGAGATTGTAGGCGAGATTGACCATGCCGATCTTTGCCTCGGCGCGCGCGATGCCGATGGTTCGGATGAAGGTGCCCATCGGCCCCTTCTGACGGGCGAAGACGTGTTCGACCTTCGAGCAGATCGATGAACGCGGGCCATTGGCTCGAGACGTTCTCTCGCTCATCGGTCTGCCCTTCGGTTTCTTGCGATAGATGTCGGACGTGAAGCCGTTCCTCTCCAGCCAATCCTCGTTCTTCTTCGGGCGATAAGCAGTATCCGCCCAGACCTTTGAACCCGTATTTTGCCGATCGAGAACTACCGGCAATTGCGCGCCGTCCCAGGCGGCGGCGCTCGTTGTCGACCAGCCGCGGATGAAGCCGTGCCGCTGGTCGATCGAGATATGGTTCTTGTAACCGAATGCCGGGACCGCGATGTCGATATGCTGCGGCTTTCCCTCCACCGCCGCTTTTGCCTTGGAGAACTTCACGGTCCAGCGAGCGTCTCGATCCTTTTGACGCAGTTTGGCGGGTTTGCCCTTCCAGCCTTCCGGTACCTCGCCGACCTTGATCGCAGCCTTCTCGTCCTCGGTATTGCGCTGCTTCGGCGCCGCGACAATAGTCGCGTCCACAATCTGCCCGCCCATCGCCAGAAGCCGGCCTGCGCGAGATGCTTGTCGAAGCGGACGAACAGACTCTTGACCGCACCGGCCTCGGCCAGATGATCGCGGAACAGCCAGATCGTCTTGGCGTCCGGGACTCTGTCCGCGAGACCGAGCCCGACGAACCGCATGAACAACAGACGGTCCTGGATCTGGAACTCGGCCTGATCGTCCGAGAGGTTATAGAGCGCCTGCAGGACCAGGACCTTGAACATCAGAACCGGATCGTAGGGCGGCCTGCCGCCCTTTGCGCCGCCAGAACGCTTCAGGGCCTTGGCCAGCGACTTCCTGACGACTTCCCACGGAACAATCGCGTTCAGCTTCTCCAGAGGATCGCCGGCTTCGCTCAGTCGGCCATAGCGCTCATCAACGTCCCAGAACCCCGACTGACCCCGCATCTCATCCTGCCGATCTCCATCATATCGATGGAATCACAGATCACGCGGAAAGGGGAGGTTCTTCGAGGTCTCCAGCTGCTTGAGCGAGAGGTTCTCGTCCTCGAGCTGCTTCACTCGGCGCAATTCGCCTACGATGAGACCACCGTACACCTACTTCCAGCGGTAGAAGGTCTTGACGTGACCCCCAGCTTGCCTCCAGCTGGGATTAGAGCCGGGCCTTTGTTTTGCGCATCAGCGCGGCTGAAGCAATGGGCTGCGTAGCGGAGCCCGTAGGGCGTAGCGAAGCAGGCCATTGCTGATCGAGTTCGGCGGCGAATGCCGCCGGTGTTGCGTAGCCGAGAGAGGAGTGTGGACGCTCCCGGTTGTAGTCTTCAACCCAAGCTGCGATCTCGACCCGCGCGTGTGCCATGCTGAGGAACAGGGTCTCGTTGAGGAGTTCGTCGCGCATGCGGCCGTTGAAACTCTCGACATAGCCATTCTGCATCGGCCTTCCGGGAGCGATGTAATGCCACTCGACGCCGATCTCGCCGCACCATGCGAGCACCGCGTTGCCGGTAAGTTCGGTGCCGTAGCACGTCGGGAAGAAGCGCTGCCGACAGGTTATGGCCACTCGCGCAGCCTTCAAGTAGCGCAGCGGGTGGCCATAACCGGGTCTCGGGTCTCAACAGTGGTTTTGCACAACCACACCGCTGAGGAGACCGGCTACGACCGCTACCCATTCTATCGCTTCGACCGTCCTGGTTGCCATCGACATTTCCAAGCACCGCCACGAGGTGCTCATCGGGGTTCCGGGCAAGAAGCGCCGTCGCCGCATAACGATCATGAACTCGTTGGAAGACTTCCAGCGCTTGTCTGCGGTGCTGTCCAGCTACGACCTGCCAGTTCGAATTGGGTTCGAAGCGACCGGCAACTATCACAGGCCGCTGGTGTATCATCTTGGACAGGCCGGGTTCGACTTCAAGCTCATCTCCTCCGTCGGTCTCGCCCGGACACGCGAGGCTTTGCACAACAGCTGGGACAAGAACGACCCGAAGGACGCGCAAGTCATCCTGCACATGCTGGAGATCGGCGCCGTGCAGTTCTTTCATGACCCGGTGGTCGTTGGGACCGCAGACATCCAAGAGCTGTCGAAGACGCACGAGATCGTCTCACGTTCGAAGACCGAGCTCTGGCACCGCATCCTGACGCATTACCTGCCGCTCTATTTCCCCGAGGCCGAACGGTTTCATCGAAGCTCCCGGACCGACTGGTTCTTGGCGTTTCTCGAGAAGTACTCGACACCGACGATGATCACGGCCATGAGCCAGGAAGCTTTCATCGAAGATGCCTGGCAGGTGGTGGGCAGGAAGGTTTCCAAAGAACGCCTGCTTTCAGATATTTACGCCACGGCGGTCGACTCTGTCGGGTTGCCCGTTAGTCCGGATTCCGACGCCGTCCGCATGTTCCGCCTCGTCCTTGCCGAAGGCAGAAGTCTTGTCCGCCAGCGCAACGAGATCGAAGCCCGGGCGGTCGAGTTTCTCTCCGATCTGCCGGACTATAAGCTGCTGACAACCATTCCTGGCATCGGCCCGATCAATGCCATGACTATCTTGGCGGAGGCCGGTGACCTCCGCCGCTTTCGGCATCATAGGCAGTTCCTGAAGTTCTGCGGCATGGACCTTGCCACGGTCCAGTCCGGCATGTTCCGCGGTCAGCGCCGGATCTCGAAGTACGGCAATGCCCGGCTGCGCCGCACGCTCTGGATGGCTGGCCAAACGGCCGTCCTTAAGCGAACCAACAGCTTCCGGGACAAGTTCGAACGCTACATCTCGAAGGACCGACACAACGCTCATCTGCGCCGCAAGGCCTACACCGCGATCGCGGCCAAGATGGCGCGCACCGTACACGCCGTGGTCAATCACGGCGAACCCTATCGCCCCTTCTTCGAGGGGGTGAGCCCAGGCGGAAGGACCTCTCTCTGACCAGTGCCGTGGAGGCAGTTCTCTGACCTCGTAGATAATGTTCGGGCCTTCTGCTTGGGATTTGGGATCTCGTATTAAGGACGGTGAGGGCCGCCATCGCGCGTACCCTGTGTTTGCTATGGATGAGATCATTTTTTGACGGCAGAGCCCGTCTGGGCAACCTTATCAGGGCATCCGGTCGGCCGGATGCCACAGGACCTGCTGACCTAAGCAGCCAGAATTTCCCGACATAGGACGTTGTCGCTGACGATCATGCCGGGCTTGCCTCGCCTGGCGACCAGTTCGCTCAGCTCGCGCACGACGCGACGACCGGAGATGGATGTGTCCGGCACCGCTGCCAGGCACTCCCTCGTCACGTCGTCGACCACGTTGAGCACCCGAAACCGTCGACCGGAGGCCATTTGGTCGTGAACGAAGTCCAGGCTCCAGCGCTGGTTTGGCAGGGCGAGGACGGGGACTGGTGCCCTCGTTCCTACGGCACGCCTGCGACTGCGCCGCCGCCTGACCGCCAACCCCTCCTCCTTGTAGAGCCGCTGGGTCTTCTTCCGGTTGATCATCACGCCCTCCCGGCGGAGCAGAATGTGAAGACGCCGATAGCCGAACCGGCGACGCTGGTTGGCCAACTCGCGCAGCTTCTCACGCAGATCGACGTCATCGCCCCGTGTGGAACGGTAGCGCACGCTCTTGCGATCGGCACCGAGGACATGGCACGCCCGCCGCTCGCTCATCCCGTGGCAGATCTGGAGATGAGCGACAGCTTCCCGTTTGGCAGCGGGCGTCAGAACTTTTTTGCCAGAAGGTCCTTCAGCGCAGCCTGATCAAGCATCGCATCAGCCAGCAACCGCTTGAGCTTGGCGTTCTCGCCTTCGAGCTCCTTCAACCGTCGGGCCTCGGATACCTCCAGCCCGCCATACTTTGACTTCCAGTTGTAGATCGTCGCTTCGGACACACCGTGTCGGCGAGCGAGATCAGCAGTCTTCGCGCCGGCTTCCGCCTCCTTCAACACGCCGATGATCCGCTCCTCGGTGAACCTCGTTCTCTTCATCTCTTCCGTCCTTCTGTCAGGGCCGGACTCTAATCAAGACTGGAGGAAAATCAGGGGGTCACGTCACACTACGCCGCCCGTCGTTTTGACTGTTCACCACATGCCAAAACACGGACGGGCTCAAATTGGCTTGAGAAACGCTGGGGGTCACGTCACGTACACTTCATCGTAAAATGCTGATCGCGAACCCATCTCCATACAGCCACAAATTATGCAAGTAGCCAATCGACTTAAAACTCAAATAACTCAAGACGATTAGGAAGAAAGGGTGGTTGGCGCGACGCTCCAGAATGAGTTGAAACAGCACCACGATTACCCCCACCATGTTTAGTCGCGTTTCAGCGCCGAGGACAAAAGCTGCTACTGTGATCGGGGTCATCATGACCAGAAGTTGTACTCGGTCTCTGGTGATAATCATCCCTACGCATGTAAGCGCAAGCAATTGTACGATCTCTCCAATACCACTACCCGAATAATAACTAGCCTTTTCAATTAACGCGCCGGAAAAATTTACACTTAAGAATGCTACTACAATGCTACCAAATGCTATCGCCAATATCATTCGAGGCGTAATGCCTTCCGAAAAAATGCGATTGGCCCATTTAAAGGCGAGAGATGTGTAGATAATGATCATCTGAAAATGAAGAAGCGTAGATGATGCCATAAGCAGATATCGAATCCATTTCCTCTCAGCAAGAGCTGCAAGTATCGCAAAAAGAAATCCGAATTTCAAACGCTCGGCTGACGTAATTAAAACGAGGAAATAGTAGTTCGTAAATATTAATGGATATACATACCATTGAAGCCCAGCGCGATGGCAGAACAAATATAAACTAAAGGCAAAAGCCGAGTTGAATAGTGAGATGTAAGTAGTCTTTTCAAGACCTAAATAGGACGATCCTAACCACATAAGCGATCCAAAAAGAGGTTCTGAACTTCCCGTGTATTCCTTTTGAAGCGCGGCGATTGCCGATCCGGCATGCCCGGGCAAAGAGTCATAAAACGCCCGATAGAAGCGTTGGTCGCCCTCCGTATAATGCTCAAGCAAGATTACTGAAGCGTAATAGCCTACGGCTAAAATCAAAGCGTATAATAAAAGACGCTTGTACATATATTGCCTTTGATCTCGAAGAACAAAATATTCACGACTGTGAAAGTGATAATTCGATTTAGATCGAGGCATGTCAACAACGCTTGCCATTAATAAATAGTGGATTGAACGATTGGATTCTCGATGCCGCAATCGAATATAGATGTATATACTAGATATACATAGCCGTGGGGTCTATTCAAAAGGCATGGCGATTATATATAGCTGAAATGCGCAAGAGGATACTCATTATAATCCCAATATTGCTGAAAGTTTGGCGATGAGCATAAATCATTCAATAGTGCCGATGCAGTTAGGCGATTTTCCACCCTCGGGAACCGAGCTCGCCGATCGCAATCAAGGTAGCAGAAATGACACTGCTCCTTTAATGCGGGTCCGATTCTAAATCATAAATGCGGATGGCACTACGCTCGAGCTGGTAGACTAGTATATAACCTACAGTGATCCAGAACCGTTTTATGTGGTTGATAATGATGTTGCGCAATAATCTGGCTAGAAAGCGTCGTGTCCTGCTGGATGGTCCTTATGGCTATGCCAATCTCGGTGACAACGCGATTGCTTATTGCATGTCGAGCTTTCTTACAAAGGCAGGAATCGATGTAACCATTTCCTGCCTTAACCCGGACTATATCGAGAAATCCATTGGTCTCCCAACGCTACCTATCCTCGACTTCAAAACACTGAGTACCAGCGTCTTAAAAGCAATCGGCGAGTTCGATGCGATCATTGTAGGGGGAGGGCAGCAGCTCCAAGAGCATCCTGTGCCGAATCCGTTTTTCGGCATGTTTTCGCGAGTGTGCCATATGGCCCGTGTAGCCAAGGCGCTTAATGTTCCGTTCATTGCTTGGTCAGTTGGAATGGATTGGCCGCTGTCGCCTTTGGCGCGACTTATGGCTCGCCACTATCTGGGAAGCGACAATGTTACTCTGATTCTACGGGACGGCAAATCCTACGATCATGCATGTTCGATGCTCGCAGGCAAAAGTTGCCGAATATTGCATAGCAAAGATGCTGTCTTCATGCTTGCGAATTTTCTTTCCGATGATGTCACGCGATCGACAGAATTAAATTTCACCCGAAATAAAAGGTTGATCGTTTCGCCTAGTATCATCAAGCCGCAACAAGGATTGCGTAAAATGGTTGAGCTATGCGAAGAAGCTGCACAGCTGGGCTATGAAGTTAAAGGCTGGCATTCGGAGATCCGACCGGGTTATGATCTGAAGGTTCGCGAGATGGTCGACTGGGGAACCATCCCTGGTTTTGAATGGCTCCCTCCCAACCCCATCGACACGAATGAGGTCGCCAGTTTATTAAGTTCAGCATCACTTCTTCTAACTACGAGAATGCATCCGGCCATCATCGCAGTCGCACAAGGAGTCCCCGCATATGGTATTGCGACTAACTTGAAAATGCGGTCTGTATTTGACGAGTTGAGCATGCCCTATACTAATACTGAAGATTTGGAAGCGCTGAATTTTCATGATATTGTGGAAAGCCAGTTTGAGAAGTCGTTTTCTATGGCTCAACAATTCTCGGCTAACGCTGAACTTGGCGGAGAGCAGGTGTTGAAAGCTGCATTCGTCGACGCTTGAATTTCAATCACAAAAACGCCGGAGTACGGTGTGAGTACGAAATTGACGGTTCTTGTATTCATAGGCAACTACCTGCCTGGCTTCAAAGCTGGTGGGCCTATCCGCACCTTGGTCAATATGGTCGACCAACTGGGTGACGAGTTCGATTTTTGGATCGTGACATCCGACCGCGATTTAGGGGATGCGGCACCCTACCCCCATTTAGAAGTCAACACCTGGATCCGCTGCGGTAAGGCGAACGTTTTCTACCGCTCGCCCGGATCGGCGGGTTGGCGAATGCTTAACGAAAAGCTTGATGGTATGCACATCGATTTAATTTATATGAACAGCTTATTCAGCGTCGTCGACACGCTACGACCATTGATATTAAGACGTTTTGGCCGGATAACCAAAGCTCCAGTCTTGCTGGCGCCGCGAGGAGAGTTGTCTTCCGGAGCATTGCAACTTAAGTCGTTTAAGAAACGCTTTTTCTTGCGCGTAGCGTTGCTGCTAAATTTGTTTGACAAAATTACGTTTCAGGCATCTTCGGAGCACGAAGGCAATGATATTCGCCGAGAGTTGGGTGATATGGAGGTATTAATAGCATCGGATCTATCTGAGCAAAGTTCCTCACTTTTATATAGTAGTGTTGAGAAGGGTGCTGGAACTTCTCTTCGGGCAGTGTTTCTTTCGCGCATTAGCCCTAAGAAGAATTTGTTAGGGGCGCTCGAGATATTGAAGAATGTAAATTCTTCAATTATATTTGATATATATGGAGTTATTGAAGATAAAGGCTACTGGTCACGGTGCAAAAAGTTGATTGAAACCTTGCCGTCGAATGTGGCCGTAAACTTTCAAGG
Organism: Notoacmeibacter ruber; assembly: GCF_003668555.1. Lineage (NCBI taxonomy): Bacteria > Pseudomonadati > Pseudomonadota > Alphaproteobacteria > Hyphomicrobiales > Notoacmeibacteraceae > Notoacmeibacter > Notoacmeibacter ruber. Next base: position 710,594 of record NZ_RCWN01000001.1, read on the forward strand.
TTCGGTCCGTCCTGACGAAGTAAACAGAATCCTCTCTCGTTATGACTTCTTTTTTTTTCCTACGCTGGGCGAAAATTACGGACATGTTATTCGGGAGGCTTTGTCGGCGGGACTTCCGATTCTTATTAGCGACCAAACTCCTTGGCGCGATTTGGCCGCGAAAAACGCAGGAGCCGATTTGTCGCTTCAGGCACCGCATGATTTCGCCGCTTGGATCGAAGCCTTTGCGAATATGGAGGCGGAGCAGCGGAATTCGATGCGCAGAGCCGCAAACGCTTTAGGTAATAATTCCGAAAAAGAAGCCAGCGATAGGGTTGCAAATCGCAATATGCTCTACTCCGCGGCAGGTGTTTCCGTGCTGGCCTAGACACCACTTCCCTCCAGTCTCTGCGAGAATCCGCTGGTTGATTTGACGCTTCCTCGGTTTCTCATCCAAGCGTGATGTGAGCTTCCGGTATGCATCCGCCGGGATTGTTCTCGGCGGATTGAGCTACTCTCCAATCGCTGGACAGATTTCGGCGTAAATTAAGCTACGCTCTGCACCTGCTGATCGGGTTGGTTTTGATCGATTACCTGCCAATAGATCACGGCAGGCGGTTTGCCGCCAAGGGCTGAGTGCGGTCGTTTCCGGTTGTAGAACTCCATCCATTTTCGAATGCCGGCCCAGGCCTGCGATCCGGTCTCTCAGGCATGCAGATAGACGCACTCGTATTTGAGCGTGCGCCACAGCCGCTCGACGAAGATGTTGTCGAGGAACCGGCCTTTGCCGTCCATCGAGATGCGGACACCGATTCGGCGCAACTGATCCGTCCACGCGAAGGACGTGAACTGCGATCCCTGATCGGTGTTCGTGATCTCGGCGCCGCCGAACTTGTGGGTGGCCTCGTTCAACGCCTCGACGCAGAAGTCTGCTTCCAGCGTGTTGGAGATACGCCAAGCCAGAACCTTGCGGGTGAACCAGTCGATGATCGCGACCAGATAGAGGAAACCGCGGTGCATCGGCAGATACGTAATGTCCGCAGCCCAGACTTGGTTCGGTCGGTCCACGCGCAGCCCCTTTAGCAAGTACGGCCAGATCTTGTGCCCCTTCGCCGGTCTTGATGTGTTGGGCTTCTGGTAAATCGGCATCAGCCCCATGAGCCGCATCAGTCGGTAAATGCGCTTCTCGTTCACCGGATGGCCTTCGTTCTTCAGATGCCAGGTCATCTGCCGCACACCGAAGAACGGCGTCTCCAGGAACTGCTCGTCGATCTGGCGCATCAGGGTGAGATTCATCTCGGTCTCGCCCTTGGGCGTGTAATAGAACGACGAACGCGAGATCGACAGCAGCGCACACTGCTTGCCGATCGACAGGAAGGTATGAGCTGGCTCGACCATGCCGCGTCTCACTTCACGCCCCAGGGCTTGAGCTTTCGTGACATCGAAGCAGAGACACGCGGCTCTGCGAAGCATCGTTGGCGACGGCCAGTTCCCCTGACGTGACCCCCAGCTTGCCTCCAGCTGGGGGTCACGTCACACTCCACGCTGATTAAACCCACGACTTGGCGTTACATTGACCTATCAATCTCGAATCTTCTCGCAAGAAGGATCGCTACCCGACAGGTTGAACAAACGAAAAATGCAGCGAAGATAATCTCGATGGTAATCATATCTGAGGGCTGAAATGACGCCCAGAGAAAGAAAATTCCTAGGAAAGCGCTCGGGATCAGAACAGACGCGGTCATTAGGCCATGCTGATGGTTGGCCATTCGATTGGAAGCGATGAAACTCCCGCACGGTAAGGGAAACACGGCGAACGCGAAGACGATGAGAGTGTGATGTAAGGAAGATGGTTCTATTAAAAAGGCTGCGCCGAGGAGTGTTGGCGGAACTGATATGGCCGCTGTCACGAAAAGGCTGCTGCCGACGATACCATACAATATACCTCTGCGAATGTGATGGGCAAGACCAATTCTATCGCCCTCGGCGACTAAAGATCTTGCCGACGTAAGATATGTATAGCCGGTGGCCGTGAGAATTAGTTGAATTGGTGCGTAAAGTGACTGCACAATTCCTAGTTGACCAAGAGCATCGGTGCCAAGGAATGCGAGCGCCATGTAGCGTAAACTGTTCATGAACATAGCGTCAAAGAACGGGTAAGGCGCCGAGTGGAGTGTTACACCCGACAAGAAAGGTTTCCGAGCAGTCCTTGCACTACCTGTAGTTCGCAGTATTGGAATTACATCGATGAGTAGGACAACTGAGACAGTAGCAACGAGTGTAGTAGACGCGGCTGCTATCATGCTTCCACCTAAAGAAGCTGTCGTAACTAGCGGCATTATCGACGCTATCGCCCGCCCTGTCAGCGAGTAGCCTATTCTAAGGGGAGTGTCTGCCCGTTGATAATAGCCGGTCGCCACGTCTGCTATCTGATCGGCGCATCGAGAGGCTACCAGCAGCGTACTTACGAGCCACAAGCGATGGTTACCGTCTGCCAAAATAAGTAAGGTAAGAGACGTGACCAATAACGAAATTGTTACAGAAATTGTCCGAGCCGTAATCGCACTCCAGATGTCAATTTTGCCTTCGTTATCTATCGCGAGTTGGGACCGTAGATTGAAGCCGGTGGCAAGACAGATTGGGGTAAAGATCGCTAGTCCGAGCACCAAGAAGCCGACGTACTCCAGGCCACCGAGACGACTAACGGCGAGGATGATCAAAGCTTGAGAAACTGCCCAAAAACCTTGAAATCCGACAATCGTAAATGTGAGGCGTTTCAACGAAATTCCTATAAATTTATGCGTTGTCGGGCATACGATGATAATAATGAGCGGTCGTCCCGGTGGAGAATAAGCCGGCGATCGTTTACGAGAACGTTCGGAATTAACTTCCTGATCCGAACGCTGCAATCCGAAAGCGCATTTATTGGAATAATTGCAAATCTAGTGCGCTCGCGTTAGTCATCGCCAGCATTTTGGATCACGAGATTGTTGATAGGGCTTTAATGCGTCGCGAACGTGTGCTTATAACCGGCGGTACCGGATCGTTTGGCAAAACAATGCTGAACGATCTTCTCGGCAAGAGTGTCCCAGAGGTGAGAATCTTCAGCCGTGACGAGGAAAAGCAGGACGCGCTCCGTAACTCGCTTCGCAGCCCGAACGTTCAGTACTTCATAGGAGATATTCGCGATCGCGAAAGCTTGGACCGTGCCATGGCAGGAGTCGATTGCGTCTTTCACGCTGCGGCACTGAAGCAGGTGCCGTCCTGCGAGTTCTTCCCGATGGAGGCAGTTCGCACCAATATCTTAGGCTCCGAGAACGTGATCCGCTCAGCCGCCGCAGCAAAGGTTCGGTCGGTTGTTTGTCTGTCGACCGACAAGGCTGTCCTGCCTGTGAATGCGATGGGTATGTCGAAGGCGATGATGGAAAAGCTGGCTCAGGCCTTGGCGCGCTCTCTTGGTTCCGATGCTAACACGACCGTCTCGATGGTACGTTATGGCAATGTTATGTACTCGCGCGGTTCGGTCATTCCGCTTTTTATCAAGCAGATCAAGGCAGGGCTGCCGATTACGATCACTGAGCCAAAAATGACCCGTTTTCTCATGCCGTTGCGTGACTCGGTAGCTCTGGTTCACCACGCGTTCGATCACGCACAGCAAGGCGATCTATTTATTCGCAAGGCGGCCGCCTCGACCATATCGGATCTCGCAAGGGCACTGGTGGAGTTGTTCGGGGTGCCGGACCACCCAATCGAGTCGATCGGATGGCGGCATGCGGAAAAGCTCTATGAAACGCTCGCGACCGCTCAGGAGCTGTCCCAATCAGAAGATATGGGCGATTACTTCCGCATCCGTATGGATGAGCGCGATCTTAACTATAAGGCCTATTTCAGCGAGGGTGAGCACGAAACGATCAGTCATGACGATTATCATTCGCACAACACGGAACGACTCGATCTAAACGGAGTCAAGGAACTGCTTCTCTCTCTGCCGGAGATCCGGGCAGAACTCCAGACATGAGCCGGAAGGCAATGAAGGTGGTCGTGACAGGGGCTGGTGGGCTGATCGGTTGGCACGTAGCTGTGCGTCTGCACGCAGCCAATTGCGCGGCGCGGTTTGAGAAGCGAAATGAGCCGTTCGAGCTTGTTCGGCTGGATCATGCCTTTTTCGAAAGCGATACGTTCCTTCACGATGCCTTGAAAGGAGCTGATGCGGTGCTTCATTTCGCTGGCGTCAACCGCGCTCCTGACGAAACACTCAAGGCTGCCAATTCTGCGATCGCCAAAAGGCTGATCGACGGATGCAAAGCAGCGGGGGTGTACCCTCATATTGTCTATGCCAACTCGATACATGCGGACAGCGATACGATCTATGGCCGCTCCAAACGGCAGGCTGGCGACATTCTTTCTAGCCTCGGCGGGCCTTATACAAACATCCTGCTGCCGCACATTTTTGGTGAAGGCGCGCGCCCGCGCTACAACAACGTCACCGCCACCTTTATCGAGGCGGTCATTGAAGGCGCCCCCCCCGACATCAGCCCGCACGGGCGGGTATCTTTGCTTCATGCGGGAGCGGCCGCTCAGGCGTCAATCAACGCGGTGCTAGAACGCCGCACGGGGGATTTGCGTCCTGCCTCCCGCGATATAGCTGTGACGGAATTGTTCGAGATTTTGAGCCGTTTTCATGCCGACTACCAAACCAACGTTTATCCCAATCTCAGCGACGAGTTTGATGCGGCACTCTTCAACTCCTACCGATCTAGTCTTTATCCGCAGTTTTTCCCTCGCGCGCTCAAGTTAAACCGCGATGGTAGGGGTACGCTGTTCGAGGCCGTGAAGGGGGGCGGCGGAGGCCAGACGTTCCTCTCGACCACCGAGCCTGGCATCACGCGTGGTGATCACTTCCATCTCGACAAGGTGGAGCGATTTGTTGTCTTGCAAGGTGAAGCCGTCATTCGAATTCGCAAAGTGTTATCTGACGAAATCTGGGAGTACAGGGTCTCTGGGGAGACGCCCTCTGCAGTGGACATGCCGACCCTCCACACCCATTCCATAGAAAATGTCGGCGATCAGCCTTTAATCACCATGTTCTGGACCAACAGCCTCTTCGATCCCGCCCATCCCGATACTTATGCCGACAAGGTGCACTTATGACACGTCTGAAAGTCATGACCATTCTGGGGACACGGCCGGAAATTATCAGACTGGCGAGGGTCTTGGCCCGGCTGGAGGATTATACCGATCACAAACTGGTTCATACCGGGCAGAACTGGGACCATTCGCTCAATGACGTGTTCTTTGAGGATCTGGGACTGCGAAAACCCGATTACTTCCTGGGCACCGGCGGCGGCACCTTGGGAGAGACGCTGGGTAATATCCTGATTGAGACGGAAAAGGTGCTCGTTGCCGAACGTCCAGATGCAGTTCTGATTCTTGGCGACACGAACTCCGCGATTTCGGCTATCATTGCGCGAAGGCTGAAAATCCCCGTCTATCACATGGAGGCTGGCAATCGGTCATTTGATCGAAACGTCCCCGAGGAAACCAACCGCAAGCTTGTCGATCATGTTGCCGACTTCAATTTGGTCTACACCGAACATGCTCGGCGGCACCTTCTTTCGGAAGGCATCGAACACCGGCGCATCTATCTAACAGGCTCGCCCATGCGGGAGGTTCTGAATCAGTATCGGTATCAGATCAAAGCATCCGACGTGCTGACCCAACTCGGTCTTAGCGACCAAGGCTACTTCATTGTGTCCTTACACCGCGAAGAAAATGTCGACAGCGCCGCCCGATTAACACAACTTACCGAAGCGCTTAATCAGATTGCAGAGCGCTACGACATGCCTGTCATCGTCTCCACTCATCCCCGTACCCGCAAGAGACTGGATGCACTGGCAAACGCGATGTTCGATCCGAGAATTCGGTGGATGCAACCCTTCGGTTTCAGTGACTACAACAAGCTGCAAATGCAGTCTTTCTGTGCAATCTCGGATAGCGGTACAATCGCGGAAGAAAGTTCGATTCTCGGTTTTGCGGCAATCACACCCCGCGACGCGATCGAAAGACCAGAGGCGCTCGATGTCGGATGTATAACGCTGACCGGACTAGACGCGGCAACGATCATGAACGGAATTGAGGCATCGACCCGTTTTCTTGCTGAACGGTGTGAGAATGGCGCGTCGAAACCGGTGCCGGCTGATTACTGCATCACCAACACATCCGAAAGAGTGGTGTCACTCATTCTTGGTACCGCCAAACTTTCTAATGCCTGGGATGGGATCCGGTCCAACGACCTCCAGTAACGCATGATCGATTCACCGACAGAACGACCGCGCCTGATATTTCTCACCCAGTTCTATGATCCGGAGCCGGCTTATAAGGGGCAGGCCTTCGCCGAGGCCGTTCGAGAGATGGGCTACGACGTTGAGGTGGTCACTGGTTTCCCAAATTATCCAGGCGGCAGATTATATGATGGCTACCGGATCTGGCCGTGGCAGCGCAGCGTCGAAAACGGCATTCGCATCACGAGGCTCGCCATGTACCCGAGTCACAATGCCGGAAAAGTGGGCCGGATCGCGAATTATCTCAGCTTCTTTTGTAGCGCTTTTCTCTATCTGTGTTTCGCAGCCAGGCGAGCCAACCTTATATATGTCTATCATCCGCCCTTGACCGTAGGACTGGCGGCGGCGGCATCGCGTTGGCTGCACGGCCGACCAGTTATTGTCGACATTCACGATCTATGGCCAGATACCCTTCCCGCAACCGGTATGATTTCCAGTCCGCGAATCCTGAGGTGGATCGATCATGCGGCGAGCTGGATGTATCGAAATGTTCAATTTATCATCCTGCATACCGAAGGTTTTGGCACGAAACTGCTGGAACGCGGGGTACCACAGGAGAAAATGAAGACGATCATCGGCTGGTGTAACGAACACCGGCTGCCTGATAATCCGCCTGAAGGCATCGCCCGCCTGACAACAGCTCCTGGTCTGAAATTATTGTATGCTGGCAATCTTGGACCTGCGCAGGCGCTGGACTCCGTTCTCGGTGCGGCCGAAATATTGCAACGCAACGGACAGCCTACACTCGCGACCTTCTGTTTTCTCGGTGACGGTGTCAGCAAAGATAAGCTGGAGAAGCGGGCAGGTGAGCTGGGGCTTGAGAATGTCGTTTTCCTTCCGCGCGTCTCGGCGCGCGATGTTCCCGCGTATCTTGACGCCGCAGACGCGCTTTTGGTTCATTTGCGCGACGAGCCCCTTTTCCAAATCACGCTGCCATCAAAGACGCAGGCGTATCTATATGCCGGAAAGCCAATTATTATGGCTGTTCTGGGGGAGGCGGCTTGCCTGATCGAAAGGGCTGATGCTGGGCTTTGCATTCGCCCAGAGGATCCGGAAGCTATGGCGAAGGCCGTGAGGAGGCTCGCGCACATGAGTTCGGACGAAAGAGAGGCGATGGGAGAACGCGGCCGTGTTTATTACGAGCGCGAACTTTCCATGGAGCGAGGCCTTCGGCAATTTTCAGAGATATTTGATAGGATAACCCAGCTAAGTACATTTGATTATCGCCATGGTCGGGACTAGATCACAGCCAGAGGCCGATGATCGCAGCAATAGTGGCCATAGGCAGGATAGCTTCGAGCGAGTTGGTCTTAAAGATGCACGCCCAGCCGCTTGAGCTTACCGTTCTGGTCCTCAATCTCTTTCAGGCGCTTGTTCTTTGACAGCCATCCAGGCATAGACTTCGAGCGGTAGAACGCTGCTTCCGTGACGCCTATCGTAAGCGTCGCCGTCACCCCCTTGTTTGTGGCGGCGTAGCCGGCGAGTTTCCGTGCCTTTCGGACGAGTGGAGGGCTTGGAGCCATGTCGATGTCATATGCTGATGCTGGCACGAAGCCAGTTCGACGGTTCGAGGTCTTCACAGGCGCGGGTCGACGACGAGACTGGAGCGACGAAGAGAAGGTGGCGATTGTCGCGGAGAGCTATTCCGGCCTGGAGAGCGTCTGCGCCGTTGCTCGGCGCCATGGGCTGGAGCTACTCGCAACTCTTCACTTGGCGGCGCAAATTGCGAGAGACGGCTCTTGCGAAGTTGGATGCAACCCCGACTGAACCGGCGTTCGTACCGGCGGTCATCGAGAAGAAGGCTCGCGCGAAGCGGAAGCGGTCACGCTCGTCCGGCAAGACGATCCCCGCGGTTGAACTGGAGATCGACGGGGTCTCGGTGAAGATCGCCAAGGGGACCGACGCCAGAACGAATGCGGCGGTGATCGATGCGTTGAAGGGTAGCGCGTGATCGGTCCGAGTGGCGCCGTCCGCGTCATGGTGGCGACGAAGCCTGTCGACTTCCGCAACGGGGCCGAAGGTCTCGCCGCGCTGGTGCGCGAGAAGATTGCGGCCGACCCGTTCGGCGGAACGGTCTACGTCTTCCGGGCCAAAGGCGCCGATCGGATCAAGCTGATCTTCTGGGACGGCACCGGGCTGGTTCTTATTGCAAAGCAACTCGAGGACGGCGGTTTCAAGTGGCCGGCGATCACGGACGGCGTCATTAGGCTGACGGCCGCGCAGGTCTCCACCGCTATCGAAGCCCTTCCCGACGATCCCGGCACGCTGAAGGTGATGCTGATCGCAGAGCGTGTGCGGTCCGAGCGGCTTGCCCAGATCATCAGGGAATTGCAGCGTCATTGACGTGACCCCCAGCTTGCCTCCAGCTGGGATTAGAGCCGGGCCTTTGTTTTGCGCATCAGCGCGGCTGAAGCAATGGGCTGCGTAGCGGAGCCCGTAGGGCGTAGCGAAGCAGGCCATTGCTGATCGAGTTCGGCGGCGAATGCCGCCGGTGTTGCGTAGCCGAGAGAGGAGTGTGGACGCTCCCGGTTGTAGTCTTCAACCCAAGCTGCGATCTCGACCCGCGCGTGTGCCATGCTGAGGAACAGGGTCTCGTTGAGGAGTTCGTCGCGCATGCGGCCGTTGAAACTCTCGACATAGCCATTCTGCATCGGCCTTCCGGGAGCGATGTAATGCCACTCGACGCCGATCTCGCCGCACCATGCGAGCACCCAGGTGCTGGTCTCCAAATACGCCGATCACCTGCCGCTTCATCTTCAGGCGCAGATCTATGCCCGTCAAGGCGTCCGTCTCGACCGATCGACGCTCGCAGACTGGGCGGGACGAGCGGTCTTACTGCTCCGACCGGTCCACGAGCGGCTGCTCGGTCACCTTAAGGCGTCGACCAAGTCATTGGCTGACGAAACGACTGCGCCGGTTCTCGATCCCGGACGTGGCCGCACCAAGACCGGCCAGCTCTTCGACTATGCCCGCGACGATCGTCCCTTCAGCGGCGATGATCCGCCGGCGGTCGCCTATGTCTATGCACCGGACCGAACGGCGTTGCGCTCCGCCGAGCATCTGCAGGGCTTTAACGGTGTCCTTCAGGTCTACGGCTATGGCGGCTACAAGGTACTCGCCGAGAAGGGACAAATGCATCTTGCCTTCTGTTGGGCGCATGTCCGTCTGCGATTCTATGAACTCACCTCCAATGGACCTGCGCCGATCGCGACGGAGGCGTTGAAGTGCATCGCCGCTCTCTATCAGGTCGAGACCACCATCCGCGGCCGGTCTCATGACGAGCGTCGGAAAGTTCGGCAGGTGACGAGCCGTCTACTTCTCGACGCGCTCGAAGCCTTCCTGCGCGAGAAGCTCGCCCCGATCAGCCAGAAGACGAAGCTCGCCGAGGCGATACGCTATGCCCTGTCGCGATGGGAGGGACTTTGCCGGTTCGCCGGTGACGGAACGATCGAGATCGACAGCGACACCGTCGAGCGCTCGATCCGCCCGCTGGCGCTGACGCGCAAAGATGCGCTATTCGCGGGCTACGACGGTGGCGCCCGGCACTGGGCCGTGATCGCCTCGCTCATCGAGACCTGCAAGCTGAACGACATCGATCCGTACGTCTATCTCAGCGCCGTCATCACCCTCATCGTCGATGGCCATCCCAACAGCGAGATCGACGACCTCATGCCGTGGACCTTCAAGCCCGAAGCCGATCTCGCCGCCGTGGCGTGAGGACGACGCTTCCCGCCTATCTGTCAGCTAACCCGCCAACCGTAGCGCCGGCATCAGGGTCTCTTAGCGCAAAGGCGATCTGCTCGTTTGAATATCTTTTCTTAGGCATGTTCGGCACTCATCTCGTCGGAGGATGATGCCCGAAGAGTCACATTCAAAAATGGAACAGTTTGTTGGGTCAGGAGCCAACGATTAAGCTTTCGGGCTAAAGTCTTTCGCTGCGCGAAACTCAGCGCGCTCGTCAAGATTGCTGCGACCGGACCGACGGACGAGTTTTTCTGCCTCCGCCTGGGGGAGGGCGACCGAGATAGATTTGGCGAGACCGGTCCGTCGCTTGCCATAGCTGACTGTGGCAGTGCGGTCCGAAGCGTGACCGGCGAGCACGGCGACGGCGACTGCCGACATGGATTGCTTGGCGGTCGCGATACAGGCATGCCGCGTGGTGTAGAGAGAGATTCTGCGGATCTTGAGCGCATGGCAGGCACTGGCGATCCGTCTTGCGATCCGGTCCCAAACGTTCTTCCACGATCTCGATTGCGAGCGGTATATCTGCAGTCGATCGATCAGACTTTGAACCATCGAACAAAACGACGGCTCTTTCCTGTTGATCCCCGCCAAGTTGAGGCGACGGACGTCGGCTAAACCCCTTCCGTTGGTGCGCTTTGCACATCGTACGACCAGCATCGTCCCTTCAATCGACGCGGTTTGCCATTCAATTGGGCGTAGGCCGAGATACGTATTGATGACCATGAATCGTGCAGCGATCAGACCGTCCTTTCCACCGGTCAGAAGTCGGCCGCTGACCTTGACGATTTCCTCCCACCTCACCGACTTGCGCTTACGGCTTGCGGTGCGCTTGGGGCCATCCTTTTTCGGGGCCGGTGTCTCGATCCGCAACGATCCGACGTTTCTATCGCGTTGCTCCTGCGAGATCGCGGCCTTGTAGGTTCGGATGGTCGACGCTCTCCAAACTCCATGCTGTCCCGCGAACCACGCCGCGACATCATACAGGCTGGGCGCGTCTGTTCCTTCCCTTTTGGCGACGGTCGCTGCCAGCCGTCGGTAGCGTTCCCGATAGTAATCTTCGGTTTGGCTTGTCCGCGTCGGTTGGTCCGGTCCAAACATATCGATCTCCCCTTGTTACTCGACTACTTCTCAGGACGTTACTCGACAACAATCCTGCCCCGTTACTCGATCGGGGTCGGCGGCTGTTCGCGGCGCCCCTTCACCGGCCGAAGGAACCCGTCTTTACGGGCAGCGGCTGGACCTGCAACCTCACATGGAGGATCGGGAAACGCCGGCCAATCGGCTCAGTGGAGCATCCTCAATTCGTGCCCCACAAGCCGATCGATTCCTATTCCATGAAACGCCGTCAGGCCGTCGCCCGATCAGACGATCCGTCTCTTCGAACCTCCAGATCAGTTCCAATGCGCATACCGACACGCCCGCATCTCACCTTGATACGGACCGGAATGGCGCGACCGGGATCTGACGCTTTCTCGATGACGGGCGGTCATGTCGACCGCTCCCACGGACGCTTCGATTTCTCGGTCACCCATGGCAACAACGATATTGGCTGCGGGCTGAGGTGACCGGTCACGACGGGTATGCGTTCGATGACCGCCGACAGACGCTGCAGACTGGCCCGCTGCGTATATCGACCCGCGGTCTCGCCACTCGCCGCCCGTCCCGCGATCTCGTCGATCAGCATCTGATCGACGCCGAGTTCCTTCAGCGCGGTGGCGTTTCCGTGCCGCAGCGCGTGGATGAACCTCTGCCATGCTTCGAGGTTTCGGTTCGCGAGTGCCGCTTTCGCCTGCCCTACGAAATCCTTGTAGAACCGATCGCCGGGATCGAACCCGGGCCGCGGCAGGGCAGGGTAGAGTTCCGGGAACAGCTTCGTCGATCCGGTCGCGCGAACGGCGTCGGCGTAAGACCAGATCCCGAGACGCGCGATCTCCGAATGCAGCGGGAGGATGCGGATCGAATTTTCGTTTTTGAGGCGTCGACCGGCATTGGGCCGGATCTTGATCGCGAGACCGCCATCCCATTGCACCAGGTCGTCGACGTCGAGGCCGCATACTTCGCCGCGGCGAACTCCGAGATAGTAGATCATCTGCGGGACGTAAAAGAGTGAGCCGTGGAAGATACGTGATCCAGTCGACCACAATTGCCCCGGCGATGCGCATCCGGTGAAGGGCGGGAGTTCGAAAACCGGACCGACCCGGTCCGATCCCGGCTTCGGGCTTCCGGCCCGCGCCTCGCGGCCCTTCTTCTTCTTGGGGCGCAAGGACTTCCAGTTCCGTGGCGGAACGATAAAGCCCTGGCCTTCGAGATAGCCGAGAAACTGCTCGATCGAACCGATGTGCTTGCGGATGGTCTGGCCGGAGAGCCCAACCGGGGGAAGCGGCTTTCCCGCTTCCTCCGCTTCACGGACCTGCCGCCGGGTTTCCATGCGAAGTTCCGTGGCGGACAACGTTCTGAGACGCGCACTGCGTCCGTAATTGGTGAGGATCTCGTCGAAGAGGTTCCGGAAGGCGCCCAGGGTCTGTTGGCGAACTTCGGACAATCTTTTCAGCCCCTCGGCCGTCATGGTTTCGGCGAAGAACGTCACGGCGACTCCGATATCGCGTTTGGTGGCGTCCTCGATGTCCTTGCGGCCTTTGAGATATCGGCCGACCCACTCCTCCATGTCCGCGACCTCCAGATCCGAACGCTGGTCGCTCTGGCTCTCGACGGCAGGATGCGTCGGAACGTCGGAGGTGGGGACGGATGTCTCCTTTTGCGCGTCGTCGATGTCGGCGCCGTCAAACCAGGCCAGATCCGGATAAGCCGATCGGGTGGAGAGCAGTTGCGTCGCCCGCGCATCCATCACCGCGCTCTGGGCTGCTTCGAGCGCCATCGTGCCAACGGGCAGGTTTTGGCTGCGAAGCAGCGCGCGGGTTTCTTCGCGGCCACCGGAACTCAAAGCGCAGGCTCGTTCGGCCTCATAGGTCGAGACGATCCACGGATGGCGGTCGGGCTGCACCCCGGATGCCTGCAGATAGGCAAGCCCGGGACACGGACCTTCGAAGGTCAGCCGGCGGTGCGCGCCGAACAGTGCGATGAGCTTGTAGGCGTGTCCGACCTCCGCGTCGATGAGGGCTTCGCTCTCCGAGCCGAAGCCGCAATGCCTTGCCCCGAGCCTGAGCGTCGCGTGCCGCGCTTCCATGTCGGCGATCTCGGCCTTGAAGATCGTCTGCATCTGTTCGGCGTTCAGCGTCATCGTCTCGTCCTGCCTCATCGCGTGGAGCAGCCTGTTCAAATCGAGGGCGATGATCTCCACCGCGGCAAGATCGCTGATTCTGATGGGCAGGGTAAAGTGCTGCCGGCCTGCCGCCGTTTGCGCGGCGGCGCGCCGCGGGATGCGGGCGCGCCAGTAATGGCGTCGTCCGCGCCGCGTGAGATTCGGCACGAGATGTCGCTGGGGCTAGTCGCGTCTCCACCACCGGCCGGGCACCCGGTGTGTACAGTTTTGTGGCACAAAACGGGACGGATGGCGCCCGGCGCGCATCGGCGGCGAAGCGAAACGATTGAGAATCAATGACTTGATGGGTGTCTGGCTGGGGAACCTGGATTCGAACCAGGACTAACGGAGTCAGAGTCCGCGGGTCTACCGTTAACCTATTCCCCATCGCCGTGTCCGCTGCGGCGCAAGCGCTCGTCTGTCGGCGGAACGATGCTGGCTATCTAATGATCGGGCCTGTCTTGTCAACCCTTGCCGGATCACCGTGTCACCGCTTCGCTTTCCAACGTCCGGCGCCTCTGTTAGAGTTCCGCCAACGCAATATTGGCGCGCGCGCTGTCTGCAGGACAGCTGCAGCGCGAAGGGAAATGTAACTGTGAAGAACCCCGAAGGCGGCAAGAAGCCGCCAGAGCGGAGGGGCGACGGGGATTCCGACGGCCGCCATGACGGGCCGCAGACGCCTTCGTCGCGCAGGGGACGCCGCCGCCACCGCTCGCGGGGCAAGCGCGGCAAAAACCCGCAGGGAGAGGCGAACGCCGTTTCGCCGCCCGCCCCGCAATCCGCTGCCGACACGAAGATGGAAGCGTCGCCCGTCGGCGACGCTTCGAACGGGGATCGCCCGCCGCGCAAACGCCGTTCGCGCCGCAGACGGCGGCATAAGAACGTGTTCGCCAAGGATCGGAGTGGTGCGGCCGCAACCTCTTCGCCGCAAAGCCATGAGCACCAGGATGCGAACGCATCCACAGTTCAGGCGGACCCTGGCGATTCACGGCGAACAGAATCCGTTTTGAACGAGCCCGCAGGCCGCGACGGCCACAGCCCTGCAAACCGCGACTCTGCAAAGCTGCCGCAGGTGAGCGAATCGGCAGAGAAGCCGCCACGTCGGTGGCGCAACCGGCCGATGCGGCGTGAAGGCCATGCGCCGCTTTATGCTGCGCTCGACCTCGGAACCAACAATTGCCGTCTTCTCATGGCTGCGCCGACCCGGCCCGGCCAGTTCCGTGTGGTGGACGCTTTTTCGCGGATCGTTCGCCTTGGCGAGGGGCTCGGCCGGACCGGCCGGCTCTCCGATGAGGCCATGGACCGCGCTGTCGATGCCCTTCACGTCTGCGCCGGCAAGCTGATGGCGCGCAAGACGCGCGGCTATCGCCTCATCGCCACCGAGGCATGCCGCTCCGCCGAGAATGGCGAAGCCTTTATCCAACGGGTTCGCGACGAGACCGGCCTTGCGCTGGAGATTGTCAATCGCGAAACCGAAGCCCGTCTTGCCGTTGCCGGCTGTTCTTCGCTGGTCGAGCGAAACACGCGCGGCGTCGTCCTGTTCGATATTGGCGGCGGCTCCTCCGAGATCGCTCTGATCGACATTCCGGATGGCGATCCAAGGCGACTGTCGGAGAAGATCGTCTCCTGGACGTCTCTGCCGATCGGCGTGGTGACACTTGCGGAGCATTTTGGCGGTCGCGATGTCACGCCGGATATCTTCGAGGCGATGGTTCGCCATGTCTACGAGATGATCGGCCGGTTCGAAGGGCGCGAGCGTCTGGCTCACCTGCTCGAAAATCCTGCCTTCCACCTTCTCGGCACCTCCGGAACGGTCACGACGCTGGCCGGGGTCTTTCTTGATCTCGACCGTTATGACCGGCGCCGGGTCGACGGTATCTGGATGAGCAGCGAACAGGTTTCGGCAATGACGGAGCGCCTGCTTGGCTGGAGTTTCGACGAGCGCGTCGGCAATCCCTGCATCGGCGCGGACCGGGCCGACCTCGTCCTCGCCGGCTGCGCAATTCTCGAAGCGATCCGCAGAACCTGGCCCTCGGAGCGTCTTCGTGTCGCCGATCGCGGCTTGCGTGAGGGAATATTGATGGAATTGATGACGGGCGATAATGCCTGGCGGCGCGGACGCCGTAAGGGAGCGCAGCAATGAAGAGTCGTGGCAAGTCAAAAGGGCCGGCGCCGCGCGCGCTCAAGGTGAAGGTCAAGAAAAAGGGCGTGAAGAATTCATCGCGCCGCTGGATCGAACGCCAGCTCTCAGATCCTTACGTGCATAAGGCAAAGGCAGAGGGCTATCGATCTCGCGCGGCCTACAAGCTGATCGAGATGGATGAGCGCTACAATCTGCTCAAGCGCGGTCAGAAAATCATCGATCTTGGTGCCGCGCCGGGCGGTTGGTGTCAGGTCGCAGTCCAGAAGGTGGGCTCGACCTACGAGGCGCCGGCCGTGGTCGGGATCGACTATCTGCCGATGGACTCCATCCCGGGGACAACCATCCTGGAGATGGATTTTCTGGATGACGACGCGCCAGACCGTCTGATCGATGCGCTGGGCGGAGAGCCGGATATCGTGCTGTCCGACATGGCTGCGCCAACGACCGGCCACCGCAAGACGGACCACATCCGCACCATGCATTTGTGCGAGGTGGCGGCCGACTTCGCGCTCAAGGTTCTGAAACCCGGCGGGCATTTCCTGTCGAAGACGTTCCAGGGCGGAACGGAGGCGGATCTTCTGGGCATGCTGAAACGCAACTTCCAGAGCGTTCACCACGTCAAGCCGCCGGCGAGCCGCGAGGAGAGCGTCGAGCTTTACCTTCTGGCGAAAGGCTTCAAGGGGCGGCAGGAGAACAACGCTCAGGATGAGCGCGACTGATCATCGTTCGGGGCATCTCTGCCGCTGCTCGTCGCGACGGCCGGGCCGGGTCTCGTATTGCCGTCATCCCGCCCGACATGAAGATATTTACGATGGCCGGAGACGGCCGCGCCCGTTGACTTCGGCAGCAGCAGGAAAGGTATCGCGGCCGCGATCGATAGGCCTCCGATCGTCAGGAAGGCAATCAGGAAGCTGGTCTGGGTGACGATGCCGTCCGCACCGGTCGACAGTTCGAGGATCGCGCCGCCGAGCGCAACGCCCAGTGCAATGGATACCTGCTGGAGAACCGATGTCGTCGCGGTGGCAGGTGCTGCGCGAGCCGAATCGATATCCGCGAAGATCAGCGCATTGCCGGCGGTAAAGAAAAGCGAGCGAAAGATGCCGCCGACCAGAAGGGTAAAGAGGATGACGGGCACCGGTGTCGTTTCCGTAAAAAAGCCTGCGATTGCGATCAGCGCTCCACCGACGACCGCCGTTACCGAGAGCGCACCCCGAAAACCTGTTCGCCGAAGAATGGCGGGCGCCACGAACTTCACCATAAGCGCGCCGACCGCGCCCATGAAGGTGATGAGCCCCGACTGGAAGGGCGTATAGCCGAAGACGAGCTGCAGCAGCAGCGGCATCAGGAATGGAACAGCCCCGGACCCCACGCGGAAGAGGCTCATGCCGAGGACGGATGAGCGATAGGATCGGATCGCAAAGAGCGACAGATCGAGGAGAGGTGCTGGCGCGGCCAGAGCGTGACGAATGTAGAGGAGCGCGGCCACCAATCCGGCGAGAACCGCCGCGATTCCGTAAAGCGGAGGCAGCGCAGGCAGGGAGATCACCGAAAGGCCGAAAATGACGCCGGAGGCCGCGAGTGCGGCGAAGGCAAAACCGGTCCTGTCGATCGGTTTTCGGTCTTCGCTGCGCATGTCGGGCACGAAAATTCCCGCCAGAAGAATGCCGGCAAGGCCGATCGGCAGATTGATCAGGAAGATCCAGTGCCAGGAGAAATAGGTGGTGATGAAGCCACCGAGGGGCGGGCCGAGAAACGGTCCGATCAGGGCCGGGATGGTCAGCAATGCCATGGCGTCGACCAGTCTGTCTTTTGGCGTGGTACGAACGAGAATGAGACGGGCGACGGGGGTCATCATCGCGCCACCCATGCCTTGCAGAAAGCGGGCGCCGACGAACTGGCCGAGTGAACTGGAGATCGCGCAGGAGAGCGAGCCAAGGATGAACACGCCGATCGCGATGCGAAAGATGTTCCGCGAACCTATCCGGTCCGCCATCCACCCGGAAATGGGGATGAAGATAGCCAGCGAAACGAGATAGGCTGTCAGCGCCAGTTTCAGCGCAACGGGCCGCGTTCCGATATCGGTCGCGATAGCAGGCAGAGCCGTTGCGATGACGGTGGAATCGATCTGTTCCATGAACAGGGCGACGGCCAGGATGAGGGGGAGAGCGGGACGTTTCACCGCCGCCAAATGGCGCCCGTCGGGCAGGGTGTCAATGAAACGATCTGTTCGCTGGTGCAGTTCGGAGACGGCCTGTTCAAGACATTCGAGCGATCACCCGGCCCATCAGCGGTGAATAGAGCGGCGAAGCGTCTTCCTTCCGTCACGCAATAGTGTTAGCAGCCACTGCCAATCCAAAGCGCGGGCGCGGCTCCCGCTCCGAAAACAGGACTGGCACCCCATGGCACGCATCATCGACACGGCGACGGGTGAGTACGCGCTCACCTTCGACGACGTTCTTCTCATTCCTGGTCATTCAGAAGTGCTGCCGGGGCAGGTCGATACCAAGACCACGATTGCCCGTGACATAGAGCTGAACATTCCGATCCTGTCGGCGGCGATGGATACGGTCACCGAGAGCCGGCTGGCGATCGCGATGGCGCAGGCCGGCGGTATCGGCGTCATTCACCGCAATCTCGATCCCGCGATGCAGGCCGAAGAGGTCCGGCAGGTCAAGAAGTTCGAAAGCGGCATGGTGGTCAACCCCGTGACCATCGGCCCGGATGCCAAACTTTCCGATGCCCTCTCGCTCATGCAGGCCAGCAACATTTCCGGTATTCCCGTCGTGGAGAATGGCGGCACGGGCGGGCAGACAACCGGCAAGCTGATCGGCATCCTGACGAACCGTGATGTGCGTTTCGCGGATAATCCGGATCAGCGGATCCGCGAGTTGATGACGAAGGAAAATCTCGTCACGGTTTCCGATGGCGTCACGCAGGAAGAGGCCAAGCGGCTTCTGCATTCTCATCGCATCGAAAAGCTGCTGGTTGTCGACGATGAGGGTCAGTGCATCGGCCTGATCACCGTCAAGGATATCGAGAAGAGCCAACTCAACCCGAATGCCGCAAAGGACAATCAGGGCCGGCTTCGCGCTGCCGCTGCAACCAGTGTCGGCGATGACGGCTTCGAACGTGCCGAGCGTCTGATCGATGCGGGCGTCGATCTTCTCGTGATCGACACCGCCCACGGCCACAGCCAGCGCGTGCTGGATATGGTCTCGCAGGTCAAGAAACTATCCAATGCGGTTCGGATCTGCGCAGGCAATGTTGCGACCGCCGATGCGACACAGGCCCTCATCGACGCGGGAGCGGATTGCGTGAAGGTCGGTATCGGCCCGGGATCGATCTGTACGACGCGCGTCGTCGCCGGCGTGGGCGTGCCGCAGCTCGCGGCCATCATGGGCGCTGTCGAGCGGGCCGATTCGCAGGGGGTGAGCGTGATTGCCGATGGCGGCGTGAAGTTTTCCGGCGATCTTGCCAAGGCTCTCGCGGCAGGAGCGAAAGCGGCGATGGTGGGTAGCCTTTTGGCCGGAACGGAAGAGAGCCCGGGCGAAGTGTACCTCTATCAAGGCCGTTCCTACAAAGCCTATCGCGGCATGGGGTCTGTCGGCGCGATGGCGCGCGGCTCGGCCGACCGCTATTTCCAGGCCGAGGTTCGCGATACGCTAAAGCTGGTGCCGGAAGGCATCGAGGGGCAGGTGGCGTACAAGGGACCTGTCGGCAGCGTCCTTCATCAGCTTGCCGGCGGCTTGCGTGCGGCCATGGGATATGTCGGTGCTGGAGACCTTCACTCCTTCCGCGAAAAAGCGCAGTTCATCCGGATCACCGGTTCGGGTCTTCGTGAAAGCCATGCGCATGATGTGACGATCACGCGCGAAAGCCCGAATTATCCCTCCACAGGCGGCTGACGATTCAGCTGAGAGACGCTAACCTCGCCTCTGCCGGTCTGAGGTTCTGACCGGAATCAAGGGGCAAGCTATGATTGAAAATCCAACCGGCACGGCGATCTTCTGGCCGATGATCGCGCATGTGCTGATCGTTTATATCGTCTATTTTCTGATGAGCGCGCGGCGTATCCGCGCGGTACAGGACGGGCGGGTGGCGGTCCAGCAATATAAGATGAATCGCTACGGTGACGAGCCGGAAGAGGCTTTTATCACCCGCGCCAATATCGCCAACCAGTTCGAACTGCCGGTTCTCTTCCACGTCGTCTGCCTGGCACTTTATGTGACCGGCGCGGTCGGCATCCTTGCGGTGACGATAGGATGGCTCTTCGTCCTGGCGCGCGCCGCGCATGCCGTCGTTCATTTGACGATCAACAGGGTCGTCCTGCGGCGTCGCGCTTTCATCGGCAGCTTTCTGGCAACGGGCCTGTTATGGCTCCTGCTGGCGCTGCAGTTGGTTGGCATCGATTCCTATTGATGCGCCGACGCCCCGCTATGGGCGGGGCGTCGGCTTGCAGTTCGCTTAACTCAAGCGGGGGTTAGCTTGACAAGGCGCCCGCCCGCCTCGTCTTCCAGTACCCAGATCGCGCCGTCGGGGCCTTGCTCAACTTCACGGATGCGTTTTCCCCATTCGAAGCGCTCGGCTTCCTGCGCGGTCTCGCCGTCCAGATCGACCTGGATGAGCGCTTTGGAAGAAAGGCCGCCAATCAGTGCGTCGCCTTGCCAGTCGGAAAACACGTCACCCGAATATATGACGAGGCCTGCTGGCGAGATCACCGGATTCCAGTACGCTTTCGGCTTGGTAAAGCCGTCATCGGCGGAGTGATCCGTGATCGGTACGCCGGAATAATTGTCGCCGTATGAACGCTGTGGCCAGCCGTAATTGTTGCCCGGCTCGATGAGGTTCAATTCGTCGCCGCCGCGCGGGCCCATCTCGTGCGCCCAGAGCCGGTTTTCACCGTCGAACGCGATGCCCAGCATATTGCGGTGACCCGTCGTCCAGAACTCGTCGGCAACGGCTTCGCCGCCTTCTTCAGCGAAGGGGTTTCCTTCCGGGAGCGATCCGTCATCGTTCAGCCGCAGAATTTTTCCGAGATTGACGTCCTTGTCCTGCGCGGGTGTCTGCTTCTGCCGCTCGCCGGAGGTCAGGAACAGATAGCCTTCCTGGTCACTGCCCTTCGGCCCGAAGGCGATTCGGTGCGAGAAGTGACCGCTACCCGGCACATGCGGCTGCTGCGTCCATATCTTTTCTATGTCCGTCAGCTTCGGCGTGTCGCCGGAGAGATCGAGTTTGGCCCGTGAGACGGCAGCCCCTTTCGTCGCACCATCATCGAGACTCTCCACATAGGAGAGATAGATGAGATTGTTCTGCTCAAAATCGGGATGCAGGACGACATCGCCAAGTCCGCCCTGGCCACCATAGGCGACCTCCCACATTCCTTGAATTTCAGTCTTCTCGCCATCCTGCGTAACATGGAAGAGCGTGCCGGGTTTCGTGGTCACAAGAGCCGTTCCGTCGGGAAGGAACGTCATCGCCCAAGGCTCATCGAAGTCTGTGACGGCTTCGGCCGCCAGAGCGGTTCCTTCCGTGCCTGTCACGGAAAAGCTGTCGTCCTGTGCGGAAGCTGGCAGTGCGATCAGCGTCGAAAGCGCGAGGCTACTGAGAATGGTCTGTGCGGTCATGGCATGGTCCTCGTCATGTTCATCGGATCAGGGATTGAACACCTCGCACGATTGTCCGTTCCGCCGGACTGCAACTTTAAGCGGTTATGCTGGAGGGGACACTGGAAGATTGGGCAACGGCCGTGCGGCGATGTGGTCGGCGAGACGTTCCGCATCCTGCCCGCGACCACTGCCCGTGCGCCAAATTAGTCCGATCGTACGTTCCGGCTGGGGCTCGTCGAAGGGTGCGATCCGGAGATTGGGATTGGCCGCCTCGGTCGCGACCGCCATCTCCGGCAGCAATGTCACCCCTAGGCCGCACGCAACCATCTGCAGAAGCGTGGCGATTGATGTCGCTTCCAGATCGGCTGCGCGATGGCCGGGATCGGTAGAACACACGTCGAGTGCTTGATCGCGCAGACAATGGCCTTCAGCCAGAAGGAGCAGGCGTTCCGGCTCCAATGCGGTCGGGTGACGCGGTAAATCGACGGCATTGCCGTCCGATGCGCAACTGGCCAGGAGAAAGCGGTCCCTGATGACGGCTCGGGATCGAAACGGTCCGTCCGGAAAGGGCAGGGCGGCAATGGCCATATCGACCTTACCCTGTTCGAGATCGTTTCGAAGCACAGGTGTCGTCGCTTCCTTGAGGCGCAGTTCCAGATCGGGATGCTGGTCGGCGAGAAGCGGCAGGAGCGAAGGAAGAAGATAGGGCGCCACCGTCGGGATGACGCCGAGTCGCAGCGCTCCGGTCAGAGGGGATCGACCTCTTTGGCCGATCTCCTCGATACGACCGGCGGTTTCTAGAATCATCTGCGCCAAGGGAAGGATCGACTCGCCGAACGGGGTCAGGCTTGCCCGTCCCCTCCTGCGCTCGAACAGGCGACCGCCCAGATTGGCCTCCATCTGCGCAATCTGTGTCGAAAGCGCGGGTTGGGTGACGTGGACCTGATCGGCCGCATGGCCGAAGTGGCCGGTCTGCGCGAGAGCGACGAGGTAACTGCACTGTCGAAGCGTAAAATTCATAACGTCAAATTATCGTAGAGAGCAGGAAATTCAATTTCCAATTATTTTAGTGCACCCCATATCGTCCCCAAGCAGTCCAGTCCGACCGACGCTCGAAAGAAATGACGATTGGCGGGTCTAGGCGCGAAACAGGATCGGCTTTGGCCCGTTGATGGGTATCGCCATTACGAGATTCACAAAAAAGGGGAGTGAGGTTTATGAACGACAAGCCAAAACTCACAACGACGGCCGGTTCGCCTTGGCCGAACAATCAGGACAGCCTGAGCGCGGGAGAGCGCGGTCCGCTACTCATTCAGGATTACCAGCTGATCGAAAAGCTGGCTCACCAGAACCGGGAGCGCATTCCCGAGCGGACCGTCCATGCAAAAGGGTGGGGCGCGCATGGCAAACTCGTCATTACCGAGGATATCAGCCAGTACACGCTGGCAAAGTGCCTGCAGAAAGGTGCCGAGACGCCAATGATCGCGCGGTTCTCGACAGTGGCCGGCGAAGCTGGCGCAGCAGACCACGAGCGCGACGTCCGCGGCTTCTCGCTGAAATTCTACACCGAGGACGGCAATTGGGACATGGTCGGCAACAACACGCCGGTCTTCTTCGTCCGGGATCCGTATAAATTCCCCGACTTCATTCACACGCAGAAGCGACACCCGAAGACGAACATGCGTTCGCCGACCGCGATGTGGGACTTCTGGAGCCTGTCTCCCGAAGCCATGCATCAGGTCACGATCCTGATGAGCGACCGTGGTCTGCCCCAAAGCCCGATGCACATGAACGGATATGGCAGTCACACCTTTTCGTTCTGGAACGAGAAGGGCGAACGGTATTGGGTCAAGTTCCACTTCAAGACCCAGCAGGGTCACGACTTCTTCACCAATGAAGAAGCCGAGAAGGTCGTCGGAAAGACCCGTGAGGGCTATCAGGAGCGTCTGTTCAACGCGATCGAGGACGGCAAATATCCGCGCTGGAAATTCCAGATTCAGATCATGCCCGAGACGGATGCCGAGAAGACCGACTATAATCCGTTCGACCTCACCAAGGTCTGGCCGCACGACGAATACCCGCCAATCGATGTCGGTTATTTCGAGTTGAATCGGAATGCGGAAAACTATTTCGCCGAAATCGAAAACGCTGCGTTCTCGCCCAGCAACATCGTTCCGGGCATTTCATGGTCGCCGGATAAGATGCTGCAGGCGCGGATCTTCTCCTATGCCGATGCGCACCGCCATCGCCTTGGCACGCATTACGAGCAGATCCCGGTCAACCGGCCGAAATGCCCGGTCCATCACTACCACAAGGATGGAGAGATGAACGTCTATGGTGGTATCGCGACAGGCAATCCCAATGCCTATTACGAGCCGAACAGCTTCAACGGGCCGGTCGAGGTGCGTGAAGCACAGGAACCGCCGCTGCGCATCTCCGGCGATGCGGCCCGGTACGATCATCGGAAATATGACGACTATAAGCAGCCGCGAGCGCTCTATGCGGACGTCATGGACGATGCCGAACGGGATCGCCTGCACCAGAATATGGGCGGCGCCCTGGTTGGCGTGCCGACCGTGATCGTCGAGCGTTGGTTCGAGCACCTCAGGCAGGTTCATCCGGATTATGAAGCTGGCGTCCGCAAGGAGTGGGAAGCTGCCAGCCGCGATGCGGGATACGATCCCAACGGTCTACCGATCACCGGCGATACGCCGCATGAGGCCAACGATCAGAGCCCCCAGCAGCCGACCATCGAAGCTGCCGAGTAAGCTGGCTTCGATCTGAAAGTGAAGAAGGCCGGGGCGACATCCCCGGCCTTTGTTATGAGATCGACCATAACATGAAGTAATGAATATTATCAGAAATACCGATTGGAATTTATCATGGTGATGGGTTTCTTGACTTGGAAATCTTCTAAATGAGGGTCGTAAGAGACGGCGCAAGCCGATCCGTTGGAGATCACGATCCGACACGAAAAAGGGGAGAATGAAGATGGATGCCAAAGTCGAAGACACAGGCAAATGCCCGGTCAGTCGCGGCCCGCTCGGCGGCCGTACGAACAGGGATTGGTGGCCGAACCAGCTCAATCTCTCGGTTCTTCACCAGAACCCGCCTGCTGGCGATCCGATGGGCGGCGATTTCGATTACGCCGAAGCGTTCAAAAAGCTGGACCTGAAAGAGGTCAAGGAAGAGATCGCCAAAGTCCTGAAGGATAGCCAGGATTGGTGGCCTGCCGACTGGGGTAATTATGGGCCCTTCATGATCCGTATGGCCTGGCACAGCGCCGGCACCTACCGGACGGGCGATGGCCGTGGCGGCTCGACATCGGGTTCGCAGCGTTTTGCGCCGCTGAACAGCTGGCCGGACAACGCCAATCTCGACAAGGCCCGTCGCCTTCTCTGGCCGGTGAAGCGCAAATACGGCAAGTCGCTCTCCTGGGCCGATTTGATGATCCTCACCGGCAACGTCTCGCTGGAGATCATGGGCTTCAAGACCTTCGGCTTCGGCGGCGGTCGCGAGGATATTTATGAGCCGGAGCAGGATATCTATTGGGGGAGCGAAGAAGAATGGCTCGCCACCAGTGACAAGGCGAACAGCCGCTATGCGGAAGGCCGGGCGCTGGAAAATCCGCTCGCGGCCGTGCAGATGGGACTCATCTACGTCAATCCCGAAGGGCCGGACGGCAAGCCGGACCCCGTTGCGGCCGCGCAGGATATCCGTGAAACCTTCGGACGCATGGCGATGAACGATGAGGAGACCGTCGCCCTGATTGCCGGCGGTCACACATTCGGCAAAACCCACGGAATGGGAAGCGCCGACGATATCGACATGGAGCCGGAAGGCGCCGATGTGACCGAGCAGGGCTTCGGCTGGAAGCACAAGCACGGACTGCACGGCAACGAGACCTTCACTTCCGGTCTCGAGGTCATCTGGACGACCACCCCGACGCAGTGGGGCATGGGCTTCTTCAAGAACCTGTTCGAATATGAGTGGGAACTGACGAAGAGCCCGGCTGGCGCCCATCAGTGGAAACCGAAGAATCCCGAAGCGCAGGATACCGTCGAGGATCCGCATGTGCCGGGCAAGCGCCGCACGCCGAACATGTTGACGACAGACCTGTCGCTGCGCTTCGACCCGGCCTATGAAAAGATTTCGCGCGACTTCTACGAAAATCCCGAGAAGTTCGCCGACGCCTTTGCCCGCGCCTGGTTCAAGCTGACCCACCGCGATATGGGGCCGAAGGTTCTCTATCTTGGGCCGGAAGTGCCCGAGGAAGACCTGATCTGGCAGGACCCAGTTCCCCCGGTCGATCACGAACTGATCGACGATGCCGACATTGCGGCATTGAAGGAAAAGCTACTCTCGTCGGGTCTGTCGGTGCGCGATCTCGTCTACACGGCATGGTCATCCGCCTCGACCTTCCGCGGCTCCGACAAGCGTGGTGGTGCCAATGGCGCCCGTATCCGCCTGGCTCCGCAGAAAGACTGGGAGATCAACGAGCCGGCCGAGCTGGCCGAACGGTTGAGGGTTCTGGAAGGCGTTCAGACGTCGTTCAATGAAAGCCAGACCGGCGGCAAGAAGGTTTCGCTGGCCGATATCATCGTTCTCGGCGGTGCGGCGGCCGTCGAGAAATCGGCCAAGGATGCCGGTTTCGATGTGAGCGTTCCCTTCACGCCAGGCCGGACGGACGCCACGGAAGCGATGACCGATGCGGAATCCTTCGAGCCGATGGAGCCGCAGGCCGATGGCTTCCGCAATTACGTCGATGCGGAATACACCGTGCCGACGGAGCGACTCCTTGTCGACCGTGCGCATCTTCTGGGCCTCACGGCGCCGGAGATGACGGTTCTTCTCGGCGGTCTGCGTGTGCTCAACGGCAATTATGGTAATGAACCGCATGGCGTGTTCACCGACCGGCCAGGCACGCTGACCAACGACTTCTTCGTCAATCTGCTCGATATGGGCACGGGATGGCAGAAGTCTGAGGCGGACGAGCATGTTTACGAAGGCCGCGACCGCGCAACTGAAGAGCTGAAGTGGACGGCGAGCCGGGTCGATCTCGTCTTCGGCTCCAACTCGCAGCTTCGCGCACTGTGCGAGGTCTACGCCGCGGATGACGCAAAGGAAAAGTTCGTTCAGGACTTTATCGCGGTCTGGAACAAGGTGATGAACGCCGACCGTTTCGATCTTTCCGCCTGAGCGCACCATGCTTTGAAATAAAAGGCCGGGGCACCCCCCCCGGCCTTTTTTATGAGCAGGTCGACCACCGAGCCCGAATTTGCCTATCCAGTCAGCAAGCCCTCTTTGCGAATGGACAAACTGCCTTTATCCTCCGGCCGGTAATCGGGAGCTTGGTGCTGATGAAATTTCTTGCCGCGGCAGGATTGGCGATCGTATTTTTCACGCAGCTTGCTGCGTCCCCTCTCGCCGCGCAGGATATGCAGATCTTTCGGGTGGCAACGGCCGGACGTGCCGGCACCTATTTCCCGATCGGTGGTCTGATTTCGACCGCCATATCCAACCCTCCCGGCTCCCGGCCATGCGGAGAGGGTGGGGCTTGCGGCGTACCCGGGCTTGTCGCAACGGCACTGACATCGAATGGCTCGGTCGCCAATGTGAACGCGATCGGGTTTGGACTTGTCGAAAGCGGGTTCAGCCAATCGGATGTCGCCTATTGGGCGCAGACGGGAACCGGTGTCTTTCTGGGCAAGAAAGCTGTCGGGAACCTCCGGGCAATCGCCAGCCTCTACCCGGAAAGCCTTCATCTGGTTGCTGCGAAAGATGCCGGCATAGAAAGCGTGGGCGACCTTCAGGGAAAGCGCGTTTCACTCGATGAGCCCGGCTCGGGGACGCTGGTCGATGCACGCATCGTCCTCAGCGCTTACGAACTGGATGAACGCGATCTCGATGTGGACTACCTCACAGCCGATGAGGCGGCGCGGAAACTTGTCGAGGGAGAGCTGGACGCATTCTTCTTCGTCGGCGGTTTTCCGGCCGATGGCATAGCGAAACTGGCCGAGCGGTTTCCGGTCAAGCTGGTGCCGATCGGCGACGATCGTGCGCAGGAAGTGATCCGCCAGAATCGCTTTTTCAGTCAGCATCTCATTCCCGCTGGAACCTACGAAGGCCAGGCCGAGGACGTGCAAACGCTTTCCGTCGGCGCGCTCTGGCTGACTTCGGCCGATCAGGATGACGATCTGATACACGGCATAACCAAGGCGCTCTGGAACGATGCAAGCCGGAAATTGCTGGACGAAGGTCACGCCAAGGGACGTCTGATCCAGCAAGAGACCGCGCTCGACAATATTGCCATTCCGCTGCATCCCGGTGCGGCCAGATACTACCGCGAGGCAGGTCTGCTGAAGAAGTGATGCAGGCAGCTTCGTAGCGGCATGGTGCCGGGCGGCCTTCCATGCCATAAGCCGCGCCGATCACAAATTCGGGGTATTCATGCGTATCGGCGGACGACTGGCGGCGGCTATCGAAATTCTGGAAGACATGCAGGCGCGGCATCGACCGGCGGCGGAGGCGTTGCGCGATTGGGGAGCATCGCATCGCTTTGCCGGAGCAGGCGATCGCGCGGCGATCGGCAACATCGTCTATGACGGCTTGCGGCACCGTGCCATGAGCCGCTGGCGCTTCGGCGCTGATACGGCAAGGGCCGACGCGTTTGGTGCGCTCCTGTCGGGCTTTGGCCTCGGGGTGGAGGAGATCGCATCGAAACTGGAGGGCGATCGCTTTGCGCCCGAGACGATGACGGACGGGGAGATCGAGCGCTGGCGGGGCAGTGATCCGCGCTCGGCGCCGCCCGATATTCGCGCGAACGTGCCGGGCTGGTCCGAGACCTTTTTCCTGGAGGGATTTGGCGAGGATTGGGTCAATGAGGCTTCGGCGCTTTCGACCCGACCGCCGGTCGATTTGCGGGTGAACACGCTCAAAGCCGATGGCGAAAAGGTCGAACGGGCCTTGGCGAAGGATGGTGTCCGCCGCACCGCCATTGCGCGCAATGGTCTGCGTATTCCGCCGGTGGACGGGTTCGGTCGGCACCCCAATGTGCAGGCAACGCCCGAATTTCAGAAGGGCTGGTTCGAGATTCAGGACGAGGGCAGCCAGATCGTATCCGATCTGATTTTCGCGCAGCAGAAAGAACAGATTCTCGACTTCTGTGCGGGCGGCGGCGGCAAGACACTGGCCATGGCAGCGGCGATGGATAATCGCGGGCAGATCCATGCGTATGACGCCGATCGCGGTCGCCTTGCCCCTATTGTGGAGCGGCTCAAGCGTTCCGGCGTGCGCAATGTGCAGGTTCACTCCGATCGCTCATCGCTCGATGCGTTGAAAGGAAAGATGGATCGCGTCGTCGTCGATGCGCCCTGCACGGGTTCGGGGACGTGGCGGCGAAAGCCCGATGCGAAATGGCGGCTGACCGAAGCTCAGCTTCGCACGCGCCAGGCCGAGCAGTCCGCCATCCTCGACGAAGCATCGGCTTTCGTTCGCCCCGGCGGCTATCTGGTCTACATTACCTGCTCCATGTTCCGCGCCGAAAACGAGGAACAGGTCTACGCATTCGGCGAGCGCAACGAAGAATGGGACCTGCTCTCTGCCGGTGAGGTATGGCAGGATCTGTTCGGCTTCGACAAACCGTCGCCGTGGAGCGAGGATCTGAACTGCATTACGTTGACGCCGGCTGCGACAAATACGGACGGGTTCTTCTTTGCAGTGATGCAAAAGCTCTCCTAGCGGCTGCGGCCATTGCATCGGTTGAACATGGTCAAAGCAGAGCAACACAAACACTGGATCGCCTCTGATGGCCGAGTGGGTTTTGAGGGCTCGCCTTCTGCTCTGTTCCCCTATTGGAGCTTCACGAAGACAGCGATAGCGATCTGCGCGCTCAGGCTGGCAGATCAAGGTACGGTCGAACTCGATGCGCCGCTTCCCGGCTGGCAGTTCACGCTTCGCCAGCTTCTGCAGCACACCGCTGGGTTACCTGATTATTACGCCCTCCCTGACTATCGACGGGACGTATCGCAGGGCAAGCCGCCATGGGCGGTCGATGATTTGCTGGAGAGGTCATTGGCGCAAGGCATGTTGTTTGCGCCGGGCGAGGGGTGGACCTATTCTAATGTCGGTTATCTGCTGGCACGCAAGCACATCGAAAAGAGGGCCGGACAAAGCCTCGCCGCGCTCGTGCGGAGATTCATTTCCGAACCACTTGCGCTGGAGAGTCTCGGTCTTGCCACAACGCAGGCCGATTTCGAAAAACTGCACTGGGATGAGGCGTCGCTCTATCATCCGGGCTGGGTCTATCATGGGTGCCTGACGGGCACCGCCGAAGACGCCGCCGGCATGTTGCAGGGCCTTATGGCAGGGGAACTTCTCGGCCGGGAGCGATTGGAAGAGATGCTTGCAACCCATCCTGTCGGAGGCGCCATTCCGGGGCGGCCTTTTACGGAATGCGGCTATGGTCTTGGTTTGATGAGCGGCCGTGCCGGCGCGGCTGGCCGCATGATCGGTCATTCCGGTGGCGGACCGTTTGCGGTCAACGCCGTCTATCATTTTCCGGACAGGCCGGTACCGGTGACTGTCGCATGTTTTACGGCGGGGCCGGACGAGGGTGTGCCGGAACATGCGGTGGCCCGCATCGCCCTATCATTTTAACGCGATCGACTGTGATGTTTTCGCTTGAAGAGACAAGGCCTCAGGCTAGGTTGGCAATCATGATGAGCACTTGGATTACCTACGGCCTATTTCTTCTGGTGACCCTCGGCGGCGGCCTCCTGATCGGCTCGCAGACCGATACCGGCACCTGGTATCAATCGCTAAACAAACCGTCCTTCACGCCGCCGAACTGGCTGTTCCCTGTCGCCTGGACGATCCTTTACGTGCTGGTCGGGATTGCAGGCGCTCGCACCTTCCTGCGCGCACCGACAAGCGCCGCGATGGGGATCTGGGTGGTCCAGCTTCTGCTCAACTTTGCATGGACGCCGGTCTTCTTCATGGCGCACCGGCCCAGTCAGGCGCTGATCGTGATCGGCTTGCTGCTCATTTCAATCCTGGCCTTCATCATCCTGAGATGGACGCCGGATCGCATCGCCGCCATTCTCTTCCTGCCCTATGCGGTCTGGGTGGCCTATGCCACGGCGCTGAACGCGACAATTGCGGTGAACAACTGATCGCGATGGCCGACCCCTCCGCTCTTCTGAAGGACGTCGCTGGCAAGCGAGTTCTCTACGTCATGGCGACTGAACAGGAATACGGTGACGAGTTGCGCTCGCTCTTCACACCTTTGCGGACGGGTGTGGGACCCGTTGAAGCCGCTCTCGGATTGGCGGTCGGCTTAGCGCGACTGGCTCACTCCTTCCAATTGCCTGATCTGATCGTGTCGATCGGCTCAGCCGGTAGCCAGCGCCTGGAGCAGGGCGAGGTCTATCAGGTTTCATCTGTCGCCTATCGCGACATGGATGCCAGCGCGCTGGGTTTTCCGAAGGGCGAGACGCCGTTTCTTGATCTTCCGCCCATCATGCCACTGCCATTCTCCGTTGCCGATATTCCCAGTGCAACGCTATCGACCGGAGCCAATATTGTCTCCGGCGCGGATTATGACGGGATCGATGCCGATCTGGTCGACATGGAGACATTTGCCCATCTGCGCGCTGCCATGCAGTTCGACGTGCCCTTGGTCGGCCTTCGCGGCGTATCGGACGGGGCTGAAGAACTGCGCCATTTCGACGATTGGACGAGACTTCTACCCATATTGGACATGAAACTCGCCAGCGCGGTGAATGGTGTTGAGAAATCGATCCGCGACGGAATGCTCGCCTGAGGCGACGAGACAGCAAACCGCTGTCTCGTCGCGCTGCCGGTCTGGCCGTATCAGCCTTTGGCTTTTTCGTTCAACCGCTCTTCAGCGAGAGCCGTCAGCTTTTCGTCCGCACTGTCTTCTTCGCTGAGCGTATCTCTCAGGAGATTCTTGATCTCCTTGTCGAGATCGAGTTCGGTCGCCCACGTGATGAGCGTGCCGTAGCGCGTGATCTCATAGTGTTCGACAGCCTGGGCACAGGAGACGATGGCCGCATCGCGTGTGGACTTGTCATCGATCTCGGATAGCAGTTCGCCAGCTTCCTCGACGATGCCTTCAATGGCCGGGCACTCTTCGCCTTCCGCCTTCTTGCCGAGGATCTTGAACACCGATTTCAGTCGCTCGATCTGCTCCTCGGTTTCCTTGCGATGGTCTTTCAACGCGGTTTTCAGCTTGGTGCTGCTTGCCTTCTCGATCATGTCGGGAAGGTGCTTGTGAATATGATTTTCTGCGAAATAGATGTCCTTTAGCGTGTGCTCGAAGAGATCTTCCAGATTGGAAATCGACATGGGGGCATACCTTTCAATGGATCTGGCAGCGCCTCTCACGGCCCGCCGCGGTGGTAACGGGCAGAAGGGCAAACATTTCCCTTTCCGGCGGATTGATTTATGTCACTCCCGCGCAAAGCCGGGGATGGTGCGGAAGACGGCGCTCTATTGCGTTGCACCTTGCTCCCCGATCGGATACGGCCTTGCCATGACAGAGACAGCCCATCCCGATACCGTCCTCATTATCGATTTCGGCAGCCAGGTGACGCAGCTGATTGCAAGGCGCGTGCGTGAAGCCGGCGTCTATTCCGAGATCGTGCCGTTTCAGAGCGCCGAAGAAGGCTTTCGCCGGCTGAAACCCAAGGCCGTCATCCTTTCGGGCGGCCCGGCCTCGGCTGCGGAAGCCGATAGCCCACGTGCACCTGATGCGATTTTCGAAGCCGGCGTGCCGGTCCTTGGCATCTGCTACGGCCAGCAGACGCTCTGCGTGCAATTGGGCGGCGCGGTGGAGGGCGGTCATCACCGCGAGTTCGGCCGCGCTTTCGTTGAGGTTTTGAAGCCTTCGCCTCTCTTTGAAGGCGTCTGGGAGACCGGTCAGAAGCATCAGGTCTGGATGAGCCACGGCGACCGCGTCACGCGTCTGCCGGAGGGGTTTGAGGTCATCGCAGCTTCGCCCAACGCGCCGCTCGCGGCGACGGCCGATGAGGCGCGCAACTATTACGCCGTCCAGTTCCACCCCGAAGTGGTGCATACGCCCGATGGCGCACGGCTCCTTTCCAACTTCGTTCACAAGATCGCCGGATTGAAGGGCGACTGGACCATGGCCGCTTACAGGGATCAGGCAATTGCCGCGATCCGGGAGCAGGTCGGCGACGGCAAGGTTATCTGCGGTCTGTCCGGCGGCGTCGATTCATCCGTCGCCGCGCTTCTCATCCATGAAGCCATCGGCGACCAGCTGACCTGCATTCTAGTCGACCACGGCCTGCTGCGAAAGGACGAAGCGGCGCAAGTCGTCGAGATGTTCCGCGGCCACTACAATATTCCGCTGGTTCATGTGGATGCGTCGGACACGTTCATTGGCGCGCTGGAAGGCGAAGCCGACCCGGAAAAAAAGCGCAAGACCATCGGCAAGCTCTTCATCGATGTCTTCGAAGCCGAAGCGAAGAAGGTCGGCGGAGCGGACTTCCTGGCGCAGGGTACGCTCTATCCGGATGTGATCGAAAGCGTCTCGTTCACCGGCGGGCCTTCCGTCACGATCAAGAGCCATCACAATGTTGGCGGTTTGCCCGAGCGCATGAACATGAAGCTGGTCGAGCCGCTGCGCGAACTCTTCAAGGATGAGGTCCGTGAGCTTGGCAAGGAGCTGGGTCTGCCTGAGAGCTTCATCGGCCGCCATCCCTTCCCGGGACCGGGCCTTGCCATTCGCCTGCCGGGCGGCGTGACGCGCGACAAGATCCGCATTCTGCAGGAGGCCGACGCGATCTATCTCGACGAGATCCGCAAGGCCGGCCTTTACGACGCGATCTGGCAGGCTTTCGCGGTTCTGCTGCCGGTGCAGACCGTCGGCGTCATGGGAGACGGCCGCACTTATGAATTCGTCTGTGCGCTGCGCGCCGTGACCTCGGTCGATGGCATGACAGCCGATTTCTATCCGTTCGACATGGAATTTCTCGGCAATGCCGCGACGCGCATCATCAACGAGGTGCGCGGCATCAACCGGGTCGTCTATGACGTGACTTCCAAGCCCCCCGGCACGATTGAGTGGGAGTGAAGAACGAGCCTTAGCAATGGCGAAAAACTCCTCCCTCGGCCTGATGGAGCGTTCGGGTAGTTGCTCGATTTCACGGGAGGTAATGGAGGAGCGAGTTGATCGCCTGCAACGCGCGGCGTTTACGTATTTTCTGGATTATGGAGACGAAACGACTGGCCTCGTGCTGGATCAGTCTGCCAATCCCGAGATTTGCTCCATCGCCTCCGTGGGCTTCTTTCTCACCTGTCTGCCCGTTGCGGTGGAGCGCGGATGGATCGGTCGACGCGAGGCGGCTCGCCGCGCAGCAAAAATCATTCAGTTTTTCCGAGAGGCCCCGCAGGGGGCGGCGCCTGACGCGACGGGCCATCACGGTTTCTTCTATCATTTTCTTGATGTGAAGACCGGAAAGCGCGCCTGGAAATCCGAACTCTCGACGATTGATACCGCGCTTCTGCTCGCCGGGGTCGAGACGGCACGTGTCTATTTCGACGGAAATGACAGCGACGAGCGCGTCATTCGCAACGCCGGACTGGAGCTGATCGAAAATGTCGAATGGAGATGGATGGTCGACAAGGAAGGCTTTGTAAACAAGGCCTGGAAGCCGAAGCGGGGATTTTTCGGCGGCGATTGGGAGCATTACAGCGAAGCGCAGATCATGTACGTCCTGGCTGCCGCTTCGGAGGAGTACTCCATTCCCGCAGCGAGCTACCATCGGATGACCGAGCGCTATGACTGGCGCAAAACATACGGCCTCGACTGGATCGCGGCGGCCCCGCTCTTCATTCATCTCTTTTCGCAGGTCTGGATCGATTTTCGTGCATTGAACGATGGACACTGTGGGCCGGCCGATCTCGACTATTTTGAAAACACCCGTCGCGCGATTGCGATTCAGCGCGCTTACGCAGACCAAAACCCAAAGGGCTGGCTCGGTTATGAGCAGGACGTATGGGGCTTGTCGGCCTGTGCCGGACCGAGGGGACGCCAGCGCACCCTCGATGGGCGGCGCTGTTGGTTTCGGGGCTATGAAGCGCGGGGTGTGCCCGATGGGCCAGACGATGGCACGCTGGTGCCCTGGGGGCCGCTGGCCTGCTACGCCCACGAGCCAGAAGCCGCTCTCGCCGGCACTGCGGCGGTTCTCGCGCGATATCCGGCTGTGCTTAAGGAAGACCGGTTCGTTGGCAGCTTCAATCCATCTCTGCCAGGCGAAGGGGCCGATTACTGGACCTGCGACAGCCTGTTCGGCATCGATCAGGGCCTGCTCGTGACGATGATCGAAAATGGACGAACCGGCCTTGTCTGGAAGCTGGCTCAGCGTTCTGACGTTTTCATCAATGGGCTGCGTAGCCTTGGCTTTTCCGGCGGATGGCTCAAGGCCTGATGCACCTTCGGGCGAGTCAGCCCTTCCGCTCAGGATCGGGGATCCGAAAACGGTTCGCACGCTTCCCCCGAGCCCTTTGACCAGAAAATATCGCGGTTTGCTTTGACGAGATCGGAAATGAAGCTCATGACGGTCTGGATCCGGGCTGACTCCCGCGCATCGACATGAGCCATGATCCAGAAGGTCCGGACGATCTCGATCGCCTCCGGTAGCACCCGTACGAGATCGGGCGAGGAGCGCGCCATGAAGTCGGGAAGAATGCAAAGTCCCGCGCCGCTTCGCGTTGCCGCCAATTGGGCAAACAGGTTCGAACTGGAAAGCCGAGGGACAAGGCTTTCGCCGACATCCTTCACGTAGTCCAGCTTCGGCGTGAAGACGAGTTCCGGGATATAGCCGATCAGGGGGTGGGACGAGAGGTCTTCCCGCCGTGCGATCGTTGGTGCTTCGGCGAGATAGGAGCGCGCGGCATAGACATGCAGCGTGTAGTCAACGAGCTTTCGCGAAAACAGACGCCCCTTGTCGGGCCGTTCCAAGCCGATCGCGATGTCGGCCTCGCGCTTCGAAAGGCTGAAAATTCGTGGCATTGCCACGATTTGCAGCTCCAATTGCGGATGCCGTCGGCTGAGTTCGCCGAGATGCGGCGCAAGGAAAAAGGCGCCGAACCCGTCCGGTGCGCCGATCCGCACCGCGCCGCTCAACGCATATTTTTCACCGGCAATATCGTTATGGATGGCGGCTGCCGCGCTTTCCATCGTTTCGGTCTGGAAGAGGAGCCTTTCACCCGCATCGGTCAGGGAATAGCCGCGCGGTGAACGGTTGAAAAGGTCGGCGCCGAGCGTCTCCTCAAGGGTCCGGATATGGCGGCTGACCGTCGCATGGTCCGTGCCCATGCGTTGTGCGGCCGCGGTCAGACGCCCTGTGCGGGCGACGGCAAGGAAATAGCGAAGATCGTTCCAGTCGAAGCTTCTCATGGATGAGCATTATTGCACAATGGAATGGCGCTCAAGCCTATGGCTTTGCGTGAACAATCGCATAGACTGCGCGCAAAATTCCTGAGGAGGACTGCATGTACGAGATCGGTCATTTCATCGGTGGCGAGCGGGTCGCTGGAAAAAGCGGCCGCACGGCCGACATCTTCAACCCGGCCACCGGCGAGGTGCAGGGCAAGGTTGCGCTGGCCAATGCCGACGAGCTGGAAGCCGCCATCGCCAATGCCAAAGAGGCTCAGCCGGCCTGGGCGGCAACCAACCCGCAGAAGCGCGCGCGCGTTCTGATGAACTTTGTGCAGCTGCTTCACCGGGATATGGACAAGCTTGCCGAAGCGCTGTCACGCGAGCATGGCAAGACGCTCCCCGACGCGCGTGGCGATGTGGTCCGCGGTCTGGAAGTGGCGGAGTACTGCATCGGCGCGCCACAGTTGCTCAAGGGTGAATTCAGCGAGGGTGCGGGCCCGGGCATCGATATTCATTCGGTACGTCAGCCGCTCGGCATCGCAGCCGGCATCACACCGTTCAATTTTCCAGCCATGATTCCGATGTGGAAGTTCTGCCCGGCCATTGCAGCCGGTAATGCCTTCATTCTGAAGCCGTCGGAGCGTGATCCGTCCGTGCCGATGATGCTCGCCGAACTGATGATCGAAGCGGGCCTGCCCGCCGGCATTCTCAATGTCGTCAATGGCGACAAGAGCGCGGTCGATGGCATTCTGGATCACGAGGATATCCAGGCGGTTGGTTTCGTCGGCTCCACGCCGATTGCCGAATATGTCTATACGCGCGGTTGCGCCAACGGAAAGCGCGTCCAGTGTTTCGGCGGTGCGAAGAACCACATGCTGATCATGCCCGACGCCGATCTGGACCAGGCCGTCGATGCGTTGGTCGGCGCCGGCTATGGTGCGGCCGGTGAACGCTGCATGGCCATTTCGGTCGCGGTGCCGGTCGGGCAGGAAACGGCCGACAGGCTGATGGAAAAGCTGACGCCGCGCGTCGAAAATCTCAAGATTGCGCCCTATACGGCGGGCGACGATGCCGACTTCGGTCCGCTGGTCACCAAGGAAGCGAAGGCACGTGTGCGTGGTTACGTCGACAAGGGCGTCGAGGAAGGTGCGAAGCTGGTCGTCGACGGTCGCGATTTCACGATGCAGGGCTATGAGGACGGCTACTTCATAGGTGGTTGCCTGTTCGACAACGTCACCAAGGACATGACGATCTATAAGGAGGAGATCTTCGGTCCGGTGCTCTCGGTCGTGCGCGCCAACGACTATGAAGAAGCTCTCGATCTCGCCATGAGCCACGAATACGGCAACGGCGTCGCGATCTACACCCGCGATGGCGATGCGGCCCGCGATTTCTCCTCGCGCATCAATGTCGGCATGGTCGGGGTCAATGTGCCGATCCCGGTACCGCTGGCTTACTACACGTTCGGAGGGTGGAAGCGCTCCGGTTTCGGAGATCTCAACCAGCACGGTCCGGATGCGTTCCGCTTCTATACCAAGACCAAGACCATCACGTCCCGCTGGCCTTCGGGCATCAAGGACGGAGCGGAATTTGTCATTCCGACCATGAGCTGAGGAAGGCTTGAAACTGCGCCAATGCCGGACTTGCCGGCATTGGTTGGGAGGAAAATCGATGCATTTTGAACTGAATGAAGAGCAGCGGGCCATTCAGGAGATGGCGCTTTCCTTCGCCGCCGAGCGTCTGGCGCCGAAGGCTGTCGAATGGGATCAAACGTCTCATTTCCCGGAGGAGGTGGTCCGCTCGGTCGGTGAACTGGGATTGGGCGGCATATATGTGAGCGAGGATGTCGGCGGATCCGGTCTCGGCCGGCTCGATGCGGCACTCATCTTCGAGGCATTGGCCACGGGTTGCCCGACGATCGGCTCGTTCATTTCCATCCATAATATGTGCGCCTGGATGCTCGATAGCTTCGGCACGGAAGAGCAACGCCAGAAATGGGTGCCAAAGCTTTGCGCGATGGAACTCATCTGCTCCTACTGCCTGACAGAGCCTGGCGCCGGGTCCGATGCCGCTTCGCTGAAAACGCGGGCGCAGGCCGATGGTGACGCCTGGGTGTTGAACGGCACCAAATCCTTCATTTCCGGTGGCGGCTTTTCCGATCTTTACATCGCCATGGTGCGAACCGGCGGTGACGGCCCGAAGGGCGTCTCGGCGGTTCTGGTCGAGGACGGGACGGAGGGGCTTTCTTTCGGCGGTCAGGAACGCAAGATGGGCTGGAAAGCCCAGCCCACTTCGGAAGTGCGTTTCGACGATTGCCGAATTTCCGGCGACCATCTGATCGGCGAGGAGGGCAAGGGCTTCCGCTATGCGATGGCCGGGCTCGATGGCGGGCGCATCAACATCGCGGCCGGCGCGCTGGGTGGCGCTCAGACGGCGCTGAACAAGGCCATCGAATATGCGAAAGACCGCAAGGCCTTCGGTCAGCCGATCGCTGGCTTCCAGTCCCTCCAGTTCAAGCTGGCCGACATGGAGACTGAACTGCAAGCCGCACGTATCTTTCTTTATCAGGCGGCAGCCAAACTCGACGCCAAGACGCCGGACGCGACCAAGCATTGCGCCATGGCCAAGCGCTTCGTGACCGACGTCGCCTTCCGTGTGGCCAACGAGGCTCTCCAAATCCACGGCGGTTATGGCTATCTGGCCGATTTCGGGCTGGAAAAAATCGTCCGCGACCTTCGCGTCCATCAGATTCTCGAAGGCACCAACGAGATCATGCGATTGATCGTCTCGCGCAACCTTCTCGAGGAGCGCTGAGGTGAGCGGAAACGAGATCGAAATCCGCAAGGTCGGATCGACCGGCCGGATCACGCTCAACCGGCCGAAGGCGCTGAACGCTCTCACCTATGAGCAGGCGCTGGCCATTGAGGAGGCGCTGGACGCATGGCAGGCGCAGGGCGACATCAAGCGGATCGTCATCGATGCGATGGGAGAGAAGGCGTTCTGCGCGGGCGGCGATCTCTCCGAACTCTACCGGCGTGGCGTTGAGGGCGATTACGCTTATGGCCGCCGCTTCTGGGCGGATGAATATCGCCTCAATGCAAAGATCGCCAATTGCGCGATACCCTACATCGCCTTCATGGACGGCATCACCATGGGGGGCGGTGTCGGCATATCGGCACATGGATCGCACCGCGTCGTCACGGATCGTTCGATGATTGCGATGCCGGAATGCGGCATTGGTTTGGTACCGGATGTCGGCGGCACGCTTCTTCTGGCCAGAGCGGCCGGCCATCTTGGCGAGTTCCTCGCCTTGACGGGTTGGCGCATGACGGGGGCCGATGCGATCCGCGCCGGTTTTGCCGATCTTTACATCGATAGCGCGGATGTACCGGCCGCAATCGCTGCATTGGAAGAGGGCGACGATCTGGAGCCTCTTTCCGCCAATTCATCAAAGACCGATGAAGCGCCCTTGAGCGCAAATCAGAATGCGATCGATCAGCATTTCCAGCATAAGTCCGCAAAAGAATGCCTTGCATCGCTTGAAGCGGACCCGTCCGAATTCGCGCAAGAAGCCGCAGCGATGATGCGCAAGGCGTGCCCGCTATCGGTCGCGTGCGCCTTTGAAATGATCCGGAAGGCTCGGGACTTTTCCCGTATCGAGGAAGCGCTCGCGCTGGAATATCGCTTCACCTACCGTTCCATGTCGGACGGCGATTTTCTTGAAGGTGTTCGCGCCCTGATCATCGAAAAGGATCGGCAACCCAAATGGCGCATCGAGCGGCTGGGAGATGTCGGCGCTGATCATATCGAGACGATGCTGGCCGGCCTGGGCAGCGATGAACTGACGCTGGAGAAGAGGACAAAAGCATGAGCAGGATCGCTTTCATCGGCCTTGGTAATATGGGCTTGCCGATGGCTATAAATCTGAAGAAGGCGGGCCACGACGTCCATGCTTTCGATATGGTCGCGGAGGCCATGGAGAAGGCCTCGGACGCTGGAATGGTTGCCGCTTCGAGCGTGACGGAGGCCGTCACCGACGCCGAGATCATCGTCACGATGCTGCCGAACGGTTCCATTGTTTTGAAGGTTTTCGAGGAGATTGTGCCGGCGGCCGACAAGGGTACTGTCCTGATCGACTGCTCCACGATCGATGTCGAAAGCGCCCGGAAGGCCCATGAAATGGCCTCTAAGGCGGGACTTCTGCCACTTGATGCGCCGGTTTCCGGCGGCACGGGCGGCGCCTCTGCCGGAACGCTGACATTCATGGTTGGCGGATCGCAAGAGGCGTTCGAGAAAGCGACGCCCGTGCTCGACATCATGGGCGGCAAACTCGTCCATTGTGGTGAGGGTGGGGCGGGCCAGGCCGCCAAGATCTGCAACAACATGCTGCTGGGCATCTCGATGATCGGCGCGTGCGAAGCCTTTGCTCTCGCCGAGAAGCTCGGTCTGCCGGCCCAGTCGGCGTTCGACGTCATCTCGACATCGTCCGGCTTCTGCTGGTCGGTCAACAAATACTGCCCCGTCCCGGGCATTGGGCCGGAGAGTCCCGCCGATAACGATTACAAGCCGGGTTTCGCTGCTGATCTGATGGTGAAGGATCTCGGGCTTTCACAACAGGCAGCCGAGAACGCCGGTCAGATGACGCCGATGGGCGAGTACGCGCTCAAACTCTATCAGACCTTCCTGGAGGAAGGGGGGAGCGGCAAGGACTTCTCGGGCATTATCGAATATCTGAAGAGCGCCGATCGAAAATAGAGTGTCCGCCTTATGCCGAACCTTGTGTGGCGACCACGCCGGTTGCCGCACTTATTACATTCGCGAGTTTCTGCCGTTGCGGTACGCAGTGCGCCATCCACAGGCCAAGCCGCGCTGCGACGATGATCGTGAGGGGCTGTCGGCGACGATTTGCCAGTACGGAAGTCTTTCTGCAAAGCCGTGCTTGACATGGCCTTGAGGTGTCAGCGCCGGTCGTCTCATAGCTTCCAACCAGAAGGCGCGGTCCACGCGCGGACCGTGCTGATGGCCGCTCTCTATGAAGTGATGGCCGCGCCGCCTTTGACAAGCCATGGCCACTTTGTGCAATTTGGCCATTCTGTGGCGCTTTCAGCAAGCCAATAATCAACAATAAAGGGGGCAGTCATATGACTGAAACTAACACGCCACCTGATACGATCAGGGTCTCCGAACATGAGCCGGGCGACCACAACGTCGAAATTCTGGGGTTGGACGTTCATAATCCGGTTTTCTTTGTTTCGGCGTTGGTGATCATCGCATTCGTGCTCTTTTCACTCATTTTCCACGATGCTGCCGAAGCTTTTTTCACCTGGCTGCGGCCGACCCTTACGGAGATGTTTGACTGGCCATTGCTGATGGCGGGCAACCTTTTCGTCGTGTTCAGCCTGGCGCTGGTCGTCACGCCGCTGGGCAATGTTCGTCTTGGCGGTGTCGATGCGAGACCGGACTATGGCTATCTCGGCTGGTTCGCCATGCTGTTTGCCGCTGGAATGGGTATCGGCCTGATGTTCTTCGGCGTGTCGGAGCCTCTCAGCCATTACGCCAGCTCTGTGGGCGGCACCACGCTGGATGGTGGCCTGCGAACCGACTGGGCTCCCCTTGGCGGGGCCGGCGGCGATACCGCCGCGGCGACCGAACTCGCAATGGCCGCGACGATCTTCCACTGGGGTCTGCATCCTTGGTCGATCTATGCCGTGGTCGGTCTGGCGCTGGCCTTTTTCACCTTCAACCGGGGACTCCCGCTTACACTTCGCTCGGCCTTCTATCCGCTGCTGGGTGAGCGCGTCTGGGGCTGGCCGGGACACGTCATCGATATCCTGGCGGTGTTCGCGACGCTCTTCGGTCTGGCCACGTCGCTCGGTTTCGGCGCCGAGCAGGCAATTGCCGGCATCAACTTCCTTTATGACGGCATTCCGACCAGTGAGACCGCACGTTCTCTGTTGATTGTCGGTATCACCAGCATCGCCCTGATATCGGTCGTGGCCGGGCTGGATAGCGGTGTGAAGCGGCTTTCGGAAATCAACATGATCTTGGCGCTTCTGCTGTTCCTGTTCATCCTTCTGGCGGGACCGACCGGCGTCATTGCGGAAGGTTTCGTTTCGAACAGCGTTTCCTACGTCAGCCACCTGATCCCGCTTTCCAATCCCTTCGGTCGTGAAGATACCAACTTCATGCAGGGATGGACGGCATTCTATTGGGCGTGGTGGATCAGCTGGTCGCCCTTTGTCGGCATGTTCATCGCGCGTGTTTCGCGTGGACGGACGGTGCGTGAGTTCATCACATGCGTCATTCTGGTACCGACGGCTGTCTGCATTCTCTGGATGAGCACCTTCGGCGGTGCGGCCATTTACGAGGTTGTCGCCAATGGTCAGCAGCAGATCGTCGACGCCGCACAGCCTCTGAAGCTGTTTGTGATGGCGCAGGCCTATCCGCTGACCGGCCTGATCTCCTTCGTCGGGATCGTCCTCGTGATCGTCTTCTTCGTGACCTCGTCGGACTCCGGTTCGTTGGTGATCGACACGATCACCGCAGGCGGCAAGATCGATGCGCCCGTCGCGCAGCGCATCTTCTGGGCCGTGTTCGAAGGTCTGGTGGCCATCGTGCTGATGCTTGGCGGCGGCCTCGTGGCGCTGCAGGCGGCCGCGGTCGCGACGGGCATTCCGTTCGCCATCGTGCTCATCGCGATGATGTTCTGTGTGTGGAAAGGCCTCCGCAATGAGCGCAAGCTGATGCGTGGCGAAATTCCCAAAGGCATGACGATCATCGAATAGAAAGATCGTCATTGAAACGAGATTGATGCGCGGCCTTCGGGCCGCGCATCTTTTATAGGCGGCTGCGATATGCCATGGCATGAATTCAGTCTGCAAATGTTCAACGGATCATCAAAATGCTTGTCTTGATCGTCGGTCTTGTCGTTTTCCTGGGCATTCACTCAGTGCGGATATTCGCGCCGGGCTGGGCTCGTGATCGGCAGGCGAAAATGGGTGAGGGCGCGTATAAGGGCGTCTATTCCGTCGTCTCGGTGATCGGTTTCGTTCTGATCGTCTGGGGATACGGGCTGGCCCGGCAGGACCCGACGATCATATGGAATCCGCCTGTCGGGATGCGCCACGCAGCGGCAGGGCTGATGATCTTCGCCTTCATCGCGCTGGGAATTTACGCATTGCCGGCGGGACGTTTGAAGCCGATGCTCAAGCACCCGATGCTGGTCGCCATCAAGATCTGGGCGCTCGCCCATCTTCTGGCCAATGGCGATCTCGCCTCCATCATCCTTTTCGGGTCGTTTCTCGCCTGGGCTGTCGCAGATCGCATTGCTGTCAAGCGCCGGCTGGGCACGGGCGGTGGCGCCGGTGTTCCCGCGCCCGGACCGGTCAGCCGGGATGTCGGCGCGCTGGTGGTCGGGATCGCGCTCTACGTGGTGACGCTGTTCTGGCTGCATGAGTGGCTGATCGGTGTTTCGCCGATGCCGGCATGAATTGCGCCGTGTCTGCCCCCTTACATCGCAGCCGATTTGCGGTAGAAGCGCCCGCTAGGCAGGCCGTGTCGATGGCGCGGAAATCACATTGGGCAGGACGACAATGAGCGACGACAGCTTCTTTCGCGAGGTAAACGAGGAACTGCGCCAGGACCGGGCGCGGGCACTTTGGGACCGCTACGGAAAGATTCTGATCGGCGCGATCGTCCTCGTCATTGCAGCGACGGCGGCCATCGTCTTCTGGCGTGACTATCAGGACAAGCAGGCCGCGGCCTCCGGCGACCGTTTTCTCGCTGCCCTCGAAAAGGCCGAGGGCGGCGACCGCGACGCGGCGCTGGTTGAGCTCGAGGCGTTGCAGGGCGACAGCACCGGCGAATATGCGGAGCTCGCCCGCTTCAAGCGGGCCTCCCTCTTGGCTGATGAAGGTTCGACGGTCGAGGCGGTTCGCCTCTTCGACGAGATTGCGGCCGATGGCGGAGCGCCGCAAACCCTTCGGGATTTCGCTGCGTTGCGCGCCGGCTATCTGCTTGTCGACGAGAACGATTACGATGCTGTCGCACAGCGCGTCGAGTATCTGGCGACCGAAAGCAATGCGCTGCGCTTCTCGGCACGGGAAGCGCTTGGTCTCGCAGCATGGAAAGCCGGCCGGGCGGATCAGGCACGGGAGCTTTTCGGCGAAATCGTCGATGACCTCGGTACGCCGGAGAATCTTCGTCGCCGCGCGACCATGATGAGCGATCTCATTGCCGCAGGCGCCACCGCGGAGGGCGGCAGCGTCGAAGGGAATGCGCCGGTCGATAACGCCGGCGAGGCTGCTGCCGGCGACGGAAGCTCGACCGCCCCGTCTTCACCTGCTGAAGGTGATGAGACCGCGCCGGTCGACGACACCCCTTCTGGCGACGAGGTGCAGCCGCAGCAAAACGAGGGCGGGGACGACGCCACAGCCGGAGAGACGACCGCCGACCAGCCGGCTGAAGCCGATCCGGCTGGCAATGATGGCTCAGGCTGAAGGACGGAACTTTCCATGCGCTTCACAGCCGCCATTATCGGCCGCCCGAATGTCGGCAAGTCGACATTGTTCAACCGCCTTGTCGGTCAAAAGCTGGCGCTGGTCGACGATACGCCGGGCGTCACGCGTGACCGGCGTGTGCATGATGCCAAGCTCTACGATCTCTATTTTTCGGTGATCGACACAGCCGGTCTCGAAGAGGCTTCCGAAGCTTCGCTCGAGGGCCGCATGCGCGAGCAGACCGAAACGGCGATGGATGAGGCCGATCTCATCTTCTTTCTCTATGACGCGAAAGCCGGTGTAACGCCGACGGACAAGATGTTCGCGAATGTGGCGCGCCGAACCGGAAAGCCGGTTATTCTCGTGGCCAACAAGGCGGAATCGCGTCTGGCGGATGCGGGTATGGCCGAGGCATGGGAACTGGGCATCGGCGATCCGGTTCCGATCTCAGCCGAACATGGCCTGGGCCTTCCCGACCTTCACGAAGCGATCATCGAGACTTTGGGCGAAGAGGTTGCCTTTGCCGAGCGGGATGCGCGGGAAGCCGAGGCCGATGCGCCCGCCATCTCGGTTCCGATAGCCGATCCGGACGCGGAAGATCAGCCTGCCTATGACGCGACAAAGCCGATTCGCATGGCTGTGGTGGGGCGCCCGAACGCCGGCAAATCGACGCTCATCAATGCATGGCTTGGCGAAGAGCGGCTCTTGACGGGTCCGGAAGCCGGGATCACGCGCGATTCCATTTCCGTGGAATTCGAAGTCGAGAACCGGACCCTTCGCGTTTACGATACGGCAGGCATGCGGCGCCGG
Source organism: Notoacmeibacter ruber (assembly GCF_003668555.1). Taxonomy (NCBI): domain Bacteria; kingdom Pseudomonadati; phylum Pseudomonadota; class Alphaproteobacteria; order Hyphomicrobiales; family Notoacmeibacteraceae; genus Notoacmeibacter; species Notoacmeibacter ruber. Next base: position 755,402 of record NZ_RCWN01000001.1, read on the forward strand.
TCTCGCGTGCAGGAGAAGCTGGAGAAACTGTCCGTCTCCGATGGGCTGCGCGCCATGCGCTTTGCGGAAGTCGTCGTGATCGTGCTTGATGCCACGATCGCGCTTGAGAAGCAGGATCTTCAAATCGTCGACCTGATCGCGCGGGAGGGCCGTGCGCCGGTTATCGCGTTCAACAAATGGGATCTGATCGAGAACAAGCAGGAGCGACTGGCCGAGTTGCGCGAAAGAACCGAGCGGCTTCTTCCCCAGCTTCGCGGTGTTCGTGCCGTGCCGGTCAGCGCCGAGACGGAGCGCGGTCTCGACAAGCTTTTTGACGCGATCTTCCGTACTCACCGTACATGGAACATGCGGATTTCGACGGGACGGCTCAATCGCTGGCTGGAAGGGATCGTCGCTCATCATCCGCCGCCAGCCGTCTCCGGCCGTCGCCTCAAAATTCGCTATATCACCCAGGCCAAGACGCGCCCGCCGGGTTTTGTGCTCTCCGTCTCGCGGCCTGATGCTCTGCCAGAGAGCTACCAGCGCTATCTGATTAATGGTCTTCGCGACACGTTCGGCATGGAAGGCGTGCCGATTCGGCTGAACTTGCGCACCACCGACAATCCCTTTGCCAATCGTGCCCGCAAGCGGTGAAACCGGCAGGCTGTTAACCAGCGATTTAGGTTAATCGATCATCATTTCCCCAGTTGCTAATGCGTTGTGGGAATGTGTGCTGTGTCAAAAAGAAACACCGAACGTGGCGTCACCTTGGCGTCTCTTGCGCTCGTTGGTCTGATGTCCGGCACATTTTACTTTGCGATGAGCGACGAAATCGCTGTTCAGGACACGCGCGCCATCATGGCCTCGATGACCGAAAAGCGATGGTCTGCAGCTCTGGAACAGCGCCAGCCCGATACGGTCGCGCAGGCAAGCTACGCCTTTTCGGGCAAGGATGATCTGACCACGGCTTCGATCACCTCCTCGGACGGAAAGGTGCGGGTGGAGCTTCCCGCCAAGAAGATGGAGCGCGCGACGACTCCTGACGAAGACCGGGTCAATCGTGCTGAGAAGCGGGGACGCCTCGTCCATGTGGCTCCACGCGGCTTGCCGGAGCGTTTCAAGGCCGGCTCGCTCTATGGGGAGCAGTCGATGATGCTTCGCCCCGCGATCGACAGCAAGAACGTTGCGCTTCGCGAGCCGATGCCGATGGCAAAGGCTCTCGAACTGGCCGAAGCCTTCCGCTTCTCTCCGGGCGTCGACCCCGAGAACGGTCAGGCAGGCAGCGGAACGATGCTGGCTGCGGCTGACGGAACCGAAGGCATGGTGCAGGCCACCGCCTTTGCACCGACAGAAGCGAAATCATCGCCCTTCGATGCGGTTCTCGGCAAGGCCGGCAAGGGGTTCATTCCTCATCTCGGCCGAAACGACCATAAATGGGCTGCGAACCCGCTTCCGGAATCTTCTTATAACGCCACCCAGCAACGCTGCCTTGCGATCGGCATCTATTTCGAGGCCCGCGGCGAGCCGGAGAAGGGGCAGGCGGCTGTTTCGCAGGTTATCCTCAACCGCGTGAAGAACCCGACCTTTCCCAACACGATCTGCGGTGTCGTCTATCAGAACAAGAACTGGCGCAACCGCTGTCAGTTCTCATTCGCCTGCGATGGCCGGCGCGACAAGGTGCGGAGCCGTTCTGCGTGGGTGACGGCGGAAGCCATCGCCAAAAAGACGACCTATGGAGAGATCTGGCTTCCCGAGGTCGGCTCGTCCACACACTACCACGCCACCTATGTGAAACCGCGATGGGCGCGCCATATGGACCGGCTTCAGCGTATCGGACGGCACATCTTCTACCGGACGAAAGACGGCGGTTGGGGCTGAAACCTCCCGACAGTGGCCACGCCGGCCTCGGTCAAATGTCTAATGGCCTAGGGCTTACCAGTATAAGCCGCTGGATTTAAACATAAATCATGCACCATTCACATGGCCCTTCTCTGGCTTGACGGGGTAGGACGCCGAAACTATGGTGCGCGCGAAATCGGGGGCAGGCAGTCTCCGGTCATCCCTTGTCATGGAGACGGCATGTCCGACCCGCAGGAGACTGCTGGAAAGACTGGCACGGCGAAGACGGAAGGGCCTAAGACCAGCGAGGGGACGCTCGACGATCGTCTCGCCCGGTTGAACGACAGGCTCGACGCCAAGGCTGCGCATGCCGGTTCCGATGGCGAGAACATTCGCGGCAAGTCCGGCATGGGCCAGGCACTGCGTTTGTCGAGTGAGTTCATCGCCGCTGTTTTGGTCGGTGCAGGGCTTGGTTGGGCGTTCGATTACGCTTTCGACACCAGCCCGTTCGGGATGATCGGTTTCCTGTTGCTTGGCTTTGTCGCAGGCGTGCTGAACGTCATGCGGGCAACCGGGCAGGTGGCCGATTTCGGCGAGCCTGTTCAGGGCGAACATTTGAAGTCGAACTTCACTGTCGGCACGGACGACAGTGACAAGTCCGCCTAAGGGCGCGAGAACGGAGAAGAGAACAGCGTGGCTACCGAGTCAACGACGGTCGATCCGATCCACCAATTCGCAATCCAGCCGATCATTCCGATTCGTGTTGGTGATTACGATCTTTCCTTCACCAATGCTTCGCTCTTCATGCTCGCGACCGTCGTCGTCGCAAGCCTGTTCCTCTACCTGACCACCTCGTCGCGTGGATTGCTGCCGAGCCGCATGCAGTCCGTGACCGAGATGACCTATGAATTCGTCGCGTCGATGCTGCGTGATGCGGCGGGAACGGGCGGTATGCGGTTCTTCCCGTTCGTCTTCTCGCTTTTCGTCTTCGTGCTGGTCGCCAACCTGCTTGGCATGATCCCCTTCTTCTTTACAGTCACCGCGCAGATCATCGTCACCTTTGCCCTGTCGATGCTGGTGATCCTCACCGTCGTTGTTTACGGCTTCATGAAGCACGGCGTAGGCTTCCTGAAACTCTTCGTTCCCGAAGGCGTGCCGATGGTGCTGGTGCCTCTGGTGGTCGCGATCGAGATCATCTCGTTTCTCTCGCGTCCGGTCAGCCTTTCGGTTCGTCTCTTCGCAAACATGCTCGCCGGCCACATCACGCTGAAGGTCTTCGCAGGCTTCATCATCTCATTGGGCTCGATGGGAGCGATCGGTATCGCCGGTGCGATCCTGCCGCTCTTCATGGTGGTCGCCCTGACGGGACTGGAATTCCTGGTGGCCTTCCTTCAGGCCTATGTGTTCGCCGTCCTGACCTGCATGTATCTCAACGACGCGTTGCACCCCAGCCACTGACGGCGAGCCTCGCGACAACACCAAACCGGTGGCGCCCCCGAGGCGCTGCCAAACTTCCAGCAAGACGCACACGTCCATTTAAGGAGCTAAAGAAAATGGAAGCAGAAGCTGCACGTTACATTGGCGCTGGTATTGCATGCCTCGGCATGGGCGGCGCAGGCATCGGCCTGGGCACGATCTTCGGTCAGTACCTCGCTGGCGCCCTGCGCAATCCTTCCGCAGCTGACGGCCAGTTCGGCCGCCTCATCTTCGGCTTTGCCGTGACCGAAGCGCTCGGCATCTTTTCGCTGCTGATCGCGCTTCTGGCCCTTTTCGGCTAAGAAACAGTTCAGGCTCCTTGCGCCGTACGGTCTCGTCAAAGGCCGTACGGCAAAGTTGCCTAGGGTTCGCGTTCGCGCGGATCGTCTGAGACCTCCCAACGAGACGGGACGGAACCATGTTCGTATCACCGGCCTTTGCGCAAATTGAGGGCGAAAGCTCTGGCGTGACGGAAGGGGAAACCCACACCGAAGTCGGCCATGACGCCGGCGGTCATTCGGATGTCTTTCCGCCTTTCGATCCGACCTATTATCCGTCGCAGCTTCTCTGGCTGGCGATCACGTTCGGACTTTTCTATCTGATCCTGAAGAGTGTCATCCTGCCGCGCATTGCCGGCACGCTGGAGACGCGCCGCGACCGCATCGCACAGGATCTCGACCAGGCGGCGCGCATGCGCGAAGAGGCCAATGAGGCCACGACCGCCTATGAGCAGGAACTGGCGGAAGCACGCGCCAAGGCCAACAAGCTTTCCAACGACGCCCAAGAAAAGGCAAAGGCCGAAGCCGACGCCGAGCGAGCTCGCGTGGAGCAGGAGCTCGACGCCAAGCTGGCCGAAGCGGAAACCCGAATCGCCGCGATCCGTGCGGAAGCCATGCAGGACGTCGGTGAGATCGCAAAGGATACGGCCACGGCCATCGTCACAGCGATCATGGGCTCTGCCGATGAGGCCAAGGTTTCAAACGCGGTCGAAAATGTCCGCAAGGAGGAGGCGGCCTGATGGACGCAACGACGCAAGCCACCTGGTGGGTCTTCGCCTCACTCATTCTGTTCTTGGCATTGCTGGGCTATGTCGGCGTGCACAAGATGCTCGCAAAGGCGCTGGACAGCCGCGCCGAGCGCATCCGCAACGAGCTCGATGAAGCGCGCGAACTTCGTGAAGAGGCACAGGGCGTCCTGGCCGAATTGCAGCGCAAGCGTCGTGAGGCTGAAGAAGAGGCCGAACAGATCGTTGCCGCCGCGAAGCGTGAGGCCGAGACGATCCGCAAGGACGCAGCCGAGAAGTCGGCCGAATATGTCGAGCGCCGCACGACCAGCGCGGAGCAGAAGATCGCTCAGGCCGAAAGTGATGCGATTGGCGCGGTTCGCAACCGTGCGATTGAAATCGCCACGGCTGCCGCACGGCAGGTGATCGCCGAGACGGTCGGTCCGGAGAAGCAGCAGCAGATCATCGACGAGAGCCTTCGCACGATCCGCACAAAGCTGAACTAATATCTTGAATCCATAGACCGGGTTCAGGAAAAAGCGCCGGCATCGGCGCTTTTTTTATGCGCGCTCAGATGTGGAACTCATCTTTCTTCGGTGCTTCCGGTGGTGGCAGCCGCAGCATGCCGAAGCTGAGGCGGTGCAGGCGAGGCACAGGCCCATGGGCCGTGATCGCCGAGCGATGAACGCGTGTTCCGTAACCCGCATGCGCTGAAAATCCATAGGTCGGATGCTGCTCGCAACAGCGCGCCAGCATGTGATCACGCGTCACCTTCGCCACAATCGACGCGGCTGCGATGGAGAGACTTCGTTGGTCTCCCTTGATCATGATGCGCGTTTCGCAGGGCGCCCCCGCCGGGTGCTTGTCGCCATCGATCAGAGCAATGCAGGGCGGATCGATATGGCCGCATATTGCACGGCGCATGGCCAGCAGGCTGGCCTGCAGAATATTGATCCGATCGATGGTCTCCGCACCGACCGCGCAGACCGAGACCGAAACGGCCTTCTTCATGATCAGCGTGTAGAGCTCTTCGCGGCGCGCAGCGCTGAGGCGCTTGGAATCATTGAGACCTTTCGGCAGGCGCCTCGGATCGAGAATGACAGAGGCTGCAACAACCGGACCCGCAAGAGGGCCACGCCCGGCCTCATCCACCCCTGAAACGAGGCGCGCACCGCCGCGATAGCACGCGCGCTCCGTCCTGAAATCAGGCGCGGCAGGCGGCATATCCAGCGGAAGGGCAGCCGTTCGAGAATCGGGACGCGGACGAGGCATAGGCGGGCGACCATCGCACCGCTCCCGATTCTCTTCAAGCCCCGCCGAAGGACGCATGGCGGGACCCGGCTTCCAAAGGCGGCCATGAATAAAACCGCCCTTGGGAAGGGGTACGCACGGTGAGGGTGCCGCGCGTACCCCGATCTCAGGATTGTCTAGAGCAGCATGAGCTGTTCATTCTCCGCCCGAGGCGGCTGAAACAGGTCCGTCCGCAGAACCTTTTTTTCCTGATTCAGTCCGAGACGCTTTGCCGCGATCTCGAAACGACGGCCGATCTGCCAGGCATACGGCCCGGAGCCCTTCATGCGCTTGCCCCATTCGGCATCGTAATCGCGGCCACCTCGCATCGAACGGACCAGCGACAGCACATGCCGATAGCGGTCGGGGTGCTCGCGCAGCAGCCAGTCCTTGACGATGGGCGCGACCTCGAGTGGAAGCCTGAGGATGATGTAACCCGCTTCGGTCGCTCCAGCTGCCGAAGCGGAATCGAGAATACGCTCGATCTCATGATCGGTCAGGCCGGGCACGACCGGAGCCACCATCACCGATGTCGGAATGCCGGCGGAGGAGAGGGCGCGAATCGCTTCGAGTCGTCTGCTTGGTGTGGATGTGCGCGGCTCCATCGAACGCGCTGTCCGGCGATCCAATGTCGTGACCGATATTGCCACCTTGGCCAGCCCCTTCTCGGCCATGCGAGACAGAATATCGATATCGCGCATAACGAGAGCACTTTTGGTCACGATGCCGACCGGATGATTGGCCGCTTCGAGAACTTCCAGAATATGGCGCATGATCCGCCATTCTTTCTCGACGGGCTGATAGGGATCGGTATTGGTGCCGATCGCTATGGTTCTCGGCTCATAATTCTTGTTCGCAAGCTCGGCAGCCAGCAGGCGCGGCGCGTCGGGCTTGGCGAAGAGCCGGCTTTCGAACTCCAGCCCAGGCGACAGACCCATATAGGCGTGACTGGGCCGCGCGAAACAGTAGACGCAGCCATGCTCGCAACCCCTGTAGGGGTTGATGGAGCGGTCAAAGGAAATATCGGGCGAATCGTTTCGCGTGATGACCTTGCGCGGTCGCTCGACCTGCACTTCCGTCCTGAAGGGCGGCAGGTCCTCCATCGTCTGCCAGCCATCGTCGAAGCCTTCACGGCTTACAGGCTCGAAACGGCCGGACGTATTGATGCCGGCGCCTCTTCCGCGTCGCCTGGAATGGTCGATGCGAAGACCAGATCCATCGATGATGGCATTGGCCAAGGCGCTACGGCCCGCACTGAACGCGCCGCGGTCCGCTTGTGAAATGGGCTCCATAGGCGAATCTCCGTTCGCTTAACGTTCTTCTAGACGTAAGCTATCAGAGAAATAGAACATATCAAGAACAAAAAGGTTCCAGGCTTTGGATGCTGCTGGTGGGCTTGCACTTCTCTGACCCTGCGGTAGAGGAAGGGATGCTCAGTGTATTGATCCAGACCCATAATGACGAAGAAGCGCTAGCACGTACGCTCGGCTCGCTGATCTCGGCGGCCGTCGACGGCACCGTCCGCGAAGTGATCGTCTGCGATACCGGCTCAAGTGATCACACTCGCAAGGTCGCGGAGATGACGGGTTGCACCTTTCTGAGCGGCTGCGATGCCCTTTCCGCGGTGCGTAGGGCCAAGGCGGAGTGGCTCCTGCTGCTGGAGCCCGGTAGTCGGCCCGCAGGCGAATGGCGTGAAAGCGTCGGCGAGCATATGGCGGCGAATGTGAAAGCGGCGCGCTTCCGGCTTTCAAAGATATCCCGACCACCCTTTCTGAGCCGTGTGCGCCGGCAAAGCCCGCTCTATGCCGGATTGCTCATTACCAAAAGGCAGGCATTGGCCCTGTGCAAGCCGCATCAGCCGCTGGAGAGCATCGGACGCGGCCTGGCGAGTCGGCGTCTCGATGTGGATTTGCATCCCGCCGGGCGGAACACGTCCAAAAGATAGGGATTGCCTTTATCAGACGCTCTTTCGCCCGCCCTCGCGCTTTAGATGTTCGTCGAGGCGCGGCATGATCTCCACGAAATTGCATGGCATGTGCCGGTAGTCGAACTGCGCTTGCAAAATGCCGTCCCAGGCGTCCTTGCAGGCGCCCGTGGAGCCGGGAATCGAAAAGACAAAGGTCTGATTGATCAGCCCTGCGCTGGCGCGGGACTGGATGGTCGAAGTGCCGATCTTCTCGTAGGAAATGCGATGAAAGATCGCCGAGAAGCCATCCATCGCCTTGTCATAAAGCGGCTCGAGCGCATCGGGGGTGATATCGCGGCCGGTAAAGCCGGTGCCGCCCGTGAAGATGATCGCATCGATTTCGTCGCGCAACGACCACTCGCCGGCAATCCGCTGAATGTCGGAAACCTCGTCGCGCACGATCTCGCGCGCGTGTTGGGTATGGCCGGCCGTGGCGATCCGTTCGGCCAGCAGGTCTCCGGACCGGTCATTACCGAGCGTCCGGGTGTCGGAAACAGTGACGATGCCAAAGCCCACCGGAATGAAGGGGCGCCTGTCGTCGATGCGGCTCATTGTCATGTGATGGCTCCTCGGCCCTCAATGGTTTGTGTTGCCTCGACATACCAGTGAGGCTGGCGATGGCGAATGGCGTCGGCTGCGTCTTCCGCTACGGCGAGTGAAGGAAAAATCGCAAAGCAAGTTGCCCCGGAGCCTGTCATCCGCGCGAAAAGCGGTGCCTGACTTTCGAGTTCGGCTAGCGTGTCAGAGATGGACGGAGCCACCGCTATCGCAGCCGCCTCCAGATCGTTGCGCGTGCGGGAGAGCCAGCCGATGACCTGGTCGTACCCAGTTATCGCGGGCAGGGGTGGAAGAGGGGGATTGTCCGGCTTTTCCATTTTTCCGAAAACGTCGGCCGTCGAAACTTTTTCTCCGGAATTGACGAGAACGATCGCCAGAGAGGGCCAGCCTTCCACGGGTGTCAGTCTCTCGCCGATGCCGGCAGCGATAACCGTACGCGATTGAAGACACATCGGAATGTCTGCGCCGAGCGAAAGCGCGAATTTGGCCAAGCCGCCGTTGTCCGCATCAAGCGGAAGGTCCCATAGTTCGCTCAGGGCAAGAAGCGTTGCGGCGGCATCCGCGGACCCACCACCGAGGCCGGCGGCAACGGGAAGGTGCTTCTCCAGCCGGATTGCGACCGGCGGGCAGGCATCATCACCGAAATGGCTTCGCAGGAGGTCTCGCGCGCGCGGTTCCAGATTGTCGTTCCGCGCCGGCAGTGGGTCCCTGCCGGGCCCAACAACCTCGTAGCTGTCCGAAGCGGCGGGAACAATTGTCAGCCGGTCACCGGCGGACGCAAAGACAGCAAGCGTTTCGAGCATGTGAAAGCCATCGTCGCGACGGCCTGTCACATGCAGAGCAAGGTTGATTTTCGCAGGCGCAAGGATGCTTGCGGAGCCGCGGGGCGGCTCAGCATTCTGGAAGGGTGTCACTGTTTCAGGCGGTACTCACCGGTTTCGGGATCGCGAACCAGCGTGCCACGTGACTCGTCCGTCTTGTCTTCCGTATCGCGAAGCGTGCGTCCGACCCGGTCGCTTTCGTTCTGATACATCCTGTAGGCAGCGGCCGCGGCGACGCCCGCCAGAGCGGCAATGATCAGTTGCGGCATGCTCGTCTCCCGCCATGTTCGGTACCCGCTATCTTATGGCCGGATCGTGGCAAAAATTAAAGGCCGAATCGCTGCCAGAGAAGACGCTCCTGAGCTGTCTCGAAGAGGCCGTTCGCCAAAGCCGAGCCGGCCTGCGAGAAATCGTTGCGGAATGGCGAGATACGGCGTCCGAAAAGCCCACCAGATGGGGTGATCGGCTTCAGTTTGACCGAGTCACCATACTTTTCGCGTAAGACGGACCGGACGTCGCCGAGACCATCCACGAGACCGCGCGTCAGTGCGCCCTGTCCGGTCCAGAAGGCCCCGGTAAAGAGCTCGGGATCATCCGAAAGCTTCGTGCTGCGGCGCTCTTTGACCATCTCCTTGAAGACTTCGTGGATCTCGGCCTGAAGAGCCTTGATGCGTTCGATATCGTCTTCCTTGGCGGGTCGGAAGGGATCGAGGGTCACCTTGTTCTCGCCGGCGGTGTAGACTCGTCTTTCAATGCCCAGCTTCTCGATGGCTTCCGTGAAGCCGAACCCGGCATAGAGAACGCCGATCGATCCGACGATCGAGCTTGGGTCCGCATAAATCTCGTCTCCGGCAATGGCGATCATGTAGCCGCCCGACGCCGCCGCATCCTCGCAGAAGACGAGGACCGTCTTTTTCTTTTCTTCTGCAAGAGCCCGGATGCGCAGATAGATCTGACGGGATTGAACGGGAGAGCCACCGGGAGAATTGACGGCGATGGCGACCGCCGGCGCGCCTTTGATCGAGAAGGCTTTTTGCAGCAGCGGCGCGGCGGACGCGAATGACAGGCCCTGGCGAAGGGGAGAGCCGGAGGCTGCTGAAATCGCGCCTTGGAGGCGAACGACTGGAATCACCGTCTTGTCGGAGCGGAAACGGGCAGGGACAAGCGATTTCAGAATATTGGCCAAGTGGTTCTCCGTCGGTTCAATCTACGCTCTCATGTAGGAGCGGCTGAGAGTGTTCGCAAAGCGGCAGATTACCTAAAGCGAGAAGAGCCCGGCCTCGCCATTGATGAGGGCGTCGGCTTCTTCGGTGAAGGTGTTTCCCTCACCGTGAAGAATGAGAGGAGGAAAGACGCTGAGGGGTGCACGTGCATTTCTCTGTCCCCTTAGCACCAGGCGAATGGCCGGCGTATTGGCGCGCGGCTGAATAAAGCGAAGAACCAGACCGCCAAACCGGCCTTCCATCGCTTGGAGCGCCTGCTTGAGATGACGTGGCCGACAGATCAGCGCGCACCAGGCGCCGGCCCGTGCCGTGGCGGCTGCCGTTCGCGTCCATTGTTCCAGAAGGTCGGGTGTCATGACATGTGCGTCATGGCGGAGGGGATCCGCTGTGCGCCGGTCCGACGGGTCGTTGAAAGGCGGATTGAGGATGATTGCATCGGCGGAACTGTCGGCGAGGCCCATTTGCCGACGTTGCTCTCCTTTTGCGCCTGCATCGGCTGTGACGAGGGTAGCTCGATCGGCGACGTTCTCGTTTTGGGGTAGAGCGAGCGTTCGCTGTGCATATTCGACCATGACGGGAGCATTCTCCACCAGCATGGCCCGCGCCTGCGGACATCGCGCCAGAACGGCGAGGCCCGCAGCACCGCTCCCGGCGCCCAGATCGATGAGCGTGCCTGTAAAATGGAGCGGAAGGGCGCTTGCCAGAAGCATGGCGTCGAGACCGGCGCGATGGCCTCGCCCCTTGGGTTGGACGAGATAAAATCGGCCGCGATGGAAAGCGTCGAGCGTCGAATCGCCCGGCTCGTCAGTCGTCATCGATCCCAAGCTCGATATTCGCATCGGCCAGAAGACGTCTCGCGCGATCCATGTCGTCAGGCTCGATGAGGACCCGGCGAGGCAGGATCCCGAGCGATCCCTCCATCACCGACATGTTCTGATCTGCGACCATATACCGTATCCCCGCATCGCGAAGCAGCGCTTCGACATAGGAGAGTTCGACGGCATTGTTCGATCGGTACAGAATATCCATAGATCAACCTTTCGCAGACGCGTCTGTTGCGGGCAAGAGCGCTTCGCCATCCTTGCGCTTGGCATGGTCGCTGGATAAGGAACATGCCGAACTGGTCTTGGTCGATCCAATTGGGGTGACAGGTGAGTAATGAAAAGGCGCCGGACGTCGAGATGACGGTCGCTGGCTCGGTCGAGCCGCTTCTGAAGTTGACCGCCGACGCGATGAACGAGGTGAACGAACTGATCCTGTCGAAGGCAGGCTCGGACGTTGAACTGATCCCGGAAATTTCGAACTATCTCGTCACGGCTGGCGGCAAGCGGCTCCGCCCGATGCTGACCATCGCGAGTGCGTCGATCTTTGGCTACCGGGGCGATGACCACGTCAAGCTGGCGACGGCTGTGGAGTTCATGCACACTGCCACATTGCTGCATGACGATGTGGTCGACGAAAGCGATATGCGCCGTTCGCGCGCCACAGCCCGTCGCATCTGGGGCAATCAGGCGTCGGTTCTGGTGGGTGATTTCCTTCTGGGGCAGGCGTTCCGGCTGATGGTCGACGTGGGCTCGCTCGCCGCTCTGGACGTTCTCTCAACCGCGGCTTCCGTAATTGCGGAAGGCGAGGTCTGGCAGCTCTCGGCAGCACGCTCGATGGAAACAACCAAGCGCGATTATGAGGCTGTCATCCGTGCAAAGACGGCGGCGCTGTTCTCTTCGGCGGCCGAGGTGGGGCCGATCATCGCTGGTGCGAACGAACGCGAGCGTCTGGCCTTTCGCCAATATGGCGACGCTCTCGGCATGGCGTTCCAACTCGTCGACGATGCCCTCGATTACGGCGGATCGGCTGCCACACTCGGAAAGAATGTCGGCGACGATTTTCGTGAAGGCAAGGTCACGCTACCCGTGATTTTGGCCTACCAGGGCGGCAATGACGAAGACAGGGCGTTCTGGCGAGCCGCGATCGAGCAGGGACAGAACGATGAAGCGGCACTCGCCTCCGCCATCGAACGACTCGAGCGGACCTCGGCTGTCGAAAAGACCGTCGAGGAAGCGCGCCTGTACGGCGATAAAGCCCGGACCGCGCTCTCGGAATTGCCCGCAGGTCAGTGGCGCGATGCGCTGGACGAGGTCATCTCGTTTTGCATCGGCCGGGTGGTCTGAGAGACGTACGACCCGGCGTCGGGCGCTGTGCTCTCTACCGTAAAATGGCCATGCTTGCCGCGCAGGAATGGCCGGGTTGATTTGGAAGATGGGACAATCGATGACATCTTGGCACAGCCTTCGCCGCAAAGCCTTCCCCTTGCTACTCTCTGCACTCGTTGGAATGGGATGGGCGATGGCCGATCAGACGCATGTTCTGGCGGCGGCGACAGGCAAGGGCGACGACCAGCGTGTGGAAGTCCGCTCTCAGGCAGGCGCCTTTCTGGCTGCCCAGATCGCCTCTGAAGAGGGAGATCTCGACAGGTCCATCGATTATCTGCGCAAGGCGCTCAGTTTCGATCCCGGCGAGACGAAACTGCGTGTCAATCTGATGATGATGCTTCTGGCGCGCGGCAAGTTCGACGAGGCGATCGCCGAAGCCGAACGCCTGAAGGCGGTTCCGGAAGCGGAGCGTTTCGCGCGGCTGACGCTCGGCGTCGAGGCCATGCGCGGCAAGAACTTCAAGCGTGTCTCGTCCATTCTGGACGGTCATGCCGATGGAGATGATCTGGAGCGCCTCACGCAAGGCGTTCTCGGTGCGTGGGCCAAGGCCGGCAATGGAGATGTCGATGGGGCACTCTCCGGTTTGGAGGCGCTCGACGCCCAGCCCTGGTACGATCCGTTTACAACGCTTCACGCGGCCCTGATCGCCGATCTTCATAACCGTCCGGAAGCCGATGATCTGTATCGGTCTCTGCTCGATGACGATCAGGCCGCCGCTGGCGCCCCTGATATCTGGGTTCAGGGTGTCGCGTCCTACGCCAGCTGGCTGATCCGCGATGGCCGCAAGGACTTTGCCCGTTCGGTGATTTCGAGCGGCGAGGCAGTGGCGCCGCAGTTCATCGAATTTGCAGAGCTGCGCAAGAAACTCTCCGCAGGAAAGCGCCCTGAACGGTTCGTGAAATCCGTCCGCGAGGGCGCGGGTATTTATCTTTACGATCTCGGCATGGTTCTCAACCGTCCGGGTAGCGAAGCATTGACCCGGATCTACCTGCAACTGGCGCGCGCGCTCGCACCGCAGAACGGCACGATTCTGGTCCAGCTTGGCTTGACGGAAGAGCGCCTCGACTTCCCCCGCCGCGCAATCGAATATTACGATCAGGTCCCCAACTCGTCGCCGCTTCGCCGCATTGCCGATCTGCAATCCGGTTTGGCGCTTGCCGACGCCGAGGATTACGACTCTGCCGAAAAATCCCTGAAAGACGCGATCGAGCGCGACCCGTCCGAGCCACGCGCCTATCTTGCCTTGGGCGATATCTATGCACGCACCGAGCAGTTCGCGGAGGCCGCCGGACTCTATGATCAGGCGATCAACGCTCTTCAGGAGAGCGGAGAGGAAGCGGACTGGAATTTCTATTATCGCCGGGGCATGGCCTATGAGCGGTTGAAGGAATGGGACAAGGCCGAGCCGGACTTTCGCCGTGCCCTCCAGTTGGAGCCGGATCGCCCCGAAGTTCTCAACTATCTCGGCTATTCCCTGGTCGATCGCAATGAAAAGCTGGACGAAGGGCTGAATCTGATCCGCAAGGCGGTCGATGCGCGGCCGGATGCAGGCTTCATTGTCGATTCGCTGGGGTGGGCCTATTACCGTCTCGGCCGGTATGAGGATGCCGTTCGCGAATTGGAGCGAGCCATCGCACTGATCCCCGAAGATCCGACGGTCAACGATCACCTCGGTGATGCCTATTGGCAGGTCGGCCGCAAACTCGAAGCCCACTATCAGTGGAATGCCGCCCTCGCCGCGGTCGAGGCGATGGAAAAACCGGACGAAAAACTGCGCGCCGCCATTCAGGAAAAGCAGGCCGACGGTCTGCCGGATGAAGCTCCATCGCAGAAGGCGGACGCCTCGGAAGCTACGGCAGAACCAGAAGCAGCCGCCAATTAGTGCTTTGCACTGCGGCTTTCGGTGCGCGGCGCTTGATTACGGGGGGGACCGCCACTAGGGTCCGCGTCGATTTCCAGACAGGCTGACGGACTTCTCGTGACTGCATCACATCTCGATCCGACGCGCTCCTTTCAGGGGCTTATCCTTACGCTGCACGACTATTGGGCTAAGCAGGGCTGCGCGATTTTGCAGCCCTACGACATGGAGGTCGGGGCCGGGACGTTCCATCCGGCGACCACATTGCGCGCGCTTGGTCCGAAGCGCTGGAAAGCGGCCTATGTGCAGCCCTCCCGCCGTCCGAAGGATGGCCGCTATGGCGAGAACCCGAACCGCCTTCAGCATTATTATCAGTATCAGGTGATCCTGAAGCCCAATCCGACCAATTTGCAGGAGCTTTATCTCGGCAGTCTGGAGGCGATCGGCATCGACCCGCTGCTGCACGATATCCGTTTCGTGGAAGATGACTGGGAAAGCCCGACGCTCGGTGCATGGGGCCTGGGCTGGGAATGCTGGTGCGACGGTATGGAAGTCAGCCAGTTCACCTATTTCCAGCAGGTCTGTGGGATCGAATGCGCGCCGGTTGCGGGCGAACTGACCTATGGCCTCGAGCGCATTGCCATGTATGTCCAGAATGTCGACAACGTCTACGATCTCAACTTCAACGGCGGCGAAGGCGACGACAAGGTCACCTACGGCGACGTCTTCCTGCAGGCTGAGCAGGAATATTCACGCTACAATTTCGAGATCGCCAATACCGATGTGCTGCGCCGGCATTTTGAGGATGCGGAAGCCGAATGCGCGGCAATTCTCGCGGCGGGAAGCCCGGAAGGCGAGGGCGGTCTGCATCGCTGCGTCCTGCCGGCCTATGACCAGTGCATCAAGGCCAGTCACGTCTTCAACCTGCTGGATGCACGGGGCGTGATCTCCGTCACCGATCGGCAGAGCTATATTCTGCGTGTCCGCAACCTCGCCCGCCAGTGCGGCGAAGCCTTTCTCAAAACGGAAGCGGGCGGCGCCAATATGCCGGCCTAACGCCCTCCATTCGTGTTTCTGAGACAGCAATCTGCTGGAGCTTGTTCTTTTTAAGCGCCACAGTCGACGCCGAGAGAAGGGAGCACTCATGAACGATACCCCGAAGACGCTGCTACAGCATGTGAACGCGGTCTGGCCCCCGGCCAAGCTGGATGCAGCGGTGTTGATTTCTATCGATGTTCAGAACGAATATGTGACGGGCAAGCTGCCTCTTGCCGGGGTGGAGCAGGCCATCGAACGGGTCGCGGCATTGCTGGAATCAGCGAGGAAGGCCGGTACGCCGATCATCCATATCCAGCACCGTGGCGGAGCCGGTGGCCTTTTCGATCCCGCGACGGATTCTTTCGATATCCACGAGAAGGCCGCACCGGCAGAGGGCGAGGCCGTCGTCGAAAAATCGCTTCCGAACAGTTTTGCCGGAACCGAACTTGCGGAGCGGCTGGAGGCGACGGGCCGGAAGGAACTGATCCTTTGCGGGTTCATGACCCATATGTGCGTTTCGGCAACCGCCCGGTCCGCGCTGGATCACGGCTATCGCTCCACCATCGTTTCTGATGCGTGCGCGACGCGCGATCTTCCGTCGCCTCATGGCGGGATTGTTGCGGCGAAGATGCTCCACGAGGCAGAACTGGCAGCTCTTTCGGATCGTTTCGCCGCCATTGCCCCGACGGCGGATTTCTGCTGATTTCGCAACCGTGACACTGAACTTCCAACTCGATCATCTCGCAATCGCAGCGGCCGATCTCGCATCGGGCGTCGATTTCGTTCGAGAGCGGCTTGGCGTCGATATTCCGGCCGGCGGCGCTCATCCCAAAATGAGTACGCACAATCATCTCATGCGGCTCGGCGAGACCGAGTTTCTGGAAGTCATCGCCGCCGATCCTTCTACGCCGGCCCCTCAGCAGCCGCGCTGGTATGCGATTGATCGCAATGGCGACCGTCCGCCGCGCCTTGCGACCTGGATCTTGAGCACAAACGATATCGAGGCGGCTTGCGCCGTCCTGCCGCGTTCGATCGGCGCGCCGATGACGGTTAGTCGCGGCGCGCTGACCTGGCAGATCACGGTCCCGGACGACGGCTCGATGCCGTTCGAGGGCGCCTTTCCGACCATCATCCAGTGGCCGGACGGCAAGGTTCCGGGTGCCGCGATGGCCGACCGTGGCTGCCGCCTGTCGCAGCTTGTCGTCACTCACCCTCTCGCGGGATATGTCGAAACGCTTCTGAAGCCGCATTTTCAGGATGAACGGATCGTCTTTCGCGAAGGCGTCACGATCAGTCTGGAAGCCGCCATCGAGACACCAAGCGGTCTGCGTCTCGTTTCCTGAGAGCTGGCTCAGGAGACACCGGCATAGCCACAGATGACTTGCATTTGCACGGGCGGCATGGTGCAAGGCAGCCAATTCAATCTCAGTGATCGATCCTATCCATGCCTGACCTTCTTCTCGAACTCCGCTCCGAAGAGATGCTCGCCACGCCGGAGGCCCGGAGACGCCTGGCGACGAGGACCGACAAGCAAGGATCAGCATGCGGGCTGATGGAGTACGCTCATGCCTGACCTTCTTCTCGAACTTCGCTCCGAAGAGATTCCCGCACGCATGCAGCGCAAGGCTGCTGGTGATCTCAAGAAGATGGTCACCGACGCGCTGGTCGATGCGGGCCTGACCTATGAAGGCGCGGCGGAGCATTGGACACCGCGCCGGCTGGCGCTCGATATTCGCGGCCTGACGGCCCGTTCCGCCGATGTGCGCGAGGAGCGCAAAGGTCCGCGCACCGATGCGCCGGAAAAGGCGATTGCAGGATTTTTGCGTGGGGCAGGGCTCGCAAGCATCGATCAGGCGGACGTGAAGACGGACCCGAAAAAGGGTGATTTCTACGTCGCGGTCATCGAGAAGCCGGGGCGTCCGGCAGATGAGATCATCGCCGAAATGATGCCCGGCATCATCCGCTCGTTTCCCTGGCCGAAATCGATGCGCTGGGGTCCGGCCTCGGGTCCGCAGGGCACGATCTATAACAGCATCGAAGGCCGTGGCGGCGAGACCTTGCGCTGGGTTCGTCCGCTTCAGTCGATTCTCTGCACCTTCGGCCCGGAAACCGAGGACCCCGTCGTCGTCGGATTTGAGGTCGACGCGCTCCGCGCCGCCAACACGACCGTCGGTCACCGCTTCCATGCGGGCGGCGAAATCACGGTGCGCCGTTTCGACGATTATGTGAGCAAGCTCGAAAAGGCCAATGTGGTTCTTTCCGCCGAGCGGCGGAAGGATATCATCCTGCACGACGCCAAGGACCTGGCGTTCGCCAACGGTCTCGAACTGGTCGAGGATGAGGGCCTGCTGGAAGAAGTGTCCGGCCTCGTCGAATGGCCGGTCGTCCTGATGGGAGAGTTCGAGAACGAATATCTCGAGATCCCCGATGAGGTCATCCGTCTGACGATCAAGACGAACCAGAAATGCTTCGTCACGCGCGGGCCGGACGGCAAGCTCTCCAACAAATTCATCCTCGTTTCGAATATCGATGCGAAGGATGGCGGCAAGGACATCGCGCACGGCAATGGCAAGGTGGTGCGTGCGCGCCTCGCCGACGCGCTTTATTTCTGGCGCACCGATCAGCAGGATTTACCGGACCTTGCCGATCTGAAAGAGAGCGCGGAGAGCCTTGACCTCGATCTGACAAAGCCGCTCGACCAGCGCATGGCGCGCCTCGATCATCTGAACGTTACCTTCCATGCGAAGCTCGGCACGCAGGGCGAGCGGGTTCGCCGCATCGCCGCGCTGGCGGAAGAACTGGCCCCCATCGTCGGCGCCGATCCGGCAAAGGCGCGCCGCGCCGCGCTTCTTTCCAAGGCCGATCTGCAGACGGAAGTGGTGCAGGAGTTTCCGGAAGTGCAGGGCGCGATGGGCAAGACCTATGCGCTTCTGCAGGGCGAAGACGAGAGTGTCGCAACCGCCATCGAGGATCATTACCGCCCGCAGGGGCCGAGCGATGCCGTGCCGACCGATCCGGTCGCCATTGCCGTGGCACTCGCCGACAAGCTCGACACGCTGACCGGCTTCTGGGCGATCGACGAAAAGCCGACCGGCTCGAAAGATCCTTACGCGCTTAGACGAGCGGCGCTGGGCGTGATCCGGATTGTCGCGGAAAATGACGTTCGTCTAAGCTGGTGGCCTGGCTTCGTGGTTGCGGGACGACGCATCATGGCACAGATGTTGAAGACAGCATATCGAGAGAAGGTTTCCCTGCCGATCAGCGATTTGCAATCAAAATTTGTAGAGACGTTGGGAGAATTGAGCGCTGTTTCACAGCGAGCCACTTCTGTTCTTGAAGACCAAAACCTAAATGTGGCTCCTCAAGATTGGGAAGTCGAACGCGCAAACGACCTCCTCTCCTTCTTCCACGACCGTCTGAAGGTCTACCTCCGTGATCAAGGTGCGCGGCACGATCTGATCGATGCCGTCATCACACCGGAGAGCGACGATCTCCTGCTGATCATTCGCCGCGTTCAGGCCCTCGGCAATTTCCTTGGCACCGAGGAAGGTCAGAACCTCCTCGCCGGCACCAAGCGCGCAACGAATATCCTCGCCAAGGCAGAGCATGAAGGCCTGTCATTCGATCAGGCTGTCGATCCGTCGCTCTTCGAGCAGGATGAAGAGCGGGCGCTGTTCGAGGCGCTGGAAACACAAGAAAAAGCGGCGGCAGCGGCAATCGAAAGCGAAGACTACGAGAAGGCTTTGACCGCCTTGTCCCAGCTTCGCCAGCCGATTGACGCGTTCTTCGATTCGGTGATGGTCAATGCGGAGATCGCGTCCGTGCGCGGCAATCGCCTCGCACTCCTCAGCCGCATTCGCAATGCGACTGGCCAGATGGCGGATTTCTCGAAAATCAGCGGCTGAGGTCGGGTGGTGGCGCAGGGCCTTCGACCGAAAGCCGGGCCGCACATTACGGGAAGGCCAGGGCAGATCGTCGCTGCAGAGTGATATCGGTCTAGAGGCGCATCTCCAGATCGGAGAATTCTGGTGGCGTAGGACCGTCCGCCGCCGCGGCTTCGCTGTCGGCTGTGGCGGGATCGTTTTCTTCCGGCACTTCGACGATCTCGGGTGCGGGGTCTTGCTCCGGGTTCTCGCGGTTTGAGTTTGCAGGCTCTTCCACTTCGGACGCGGCTGCCGCAGCGTCGCCGCGAATGATCTCGACCCCGCTTTCGCTGGACGTGTCGCCCTCGTCGGCAGCCCCGGCCTGATCCTCGGTTTCGCCGTCCGGCAGGGCGGCAGTCGTCTGCGCGTCGACACCACCAGCGGGCATCTCCGGCGATTGAGCCATCCGCTCGGCTTCTTTCTCTGCTTCCGCAGCGGCCATCAAGGCGCGGCGCTGCTTGGCGCGCTGCTGGGCAAGCACGGGGCCGAGCGCGTTTTCCGACGGAATACCGATGACATCGTCCAGGCTGCCGGCCTGCTGCATGTCCGGGTCTTCGTAGAGATCGCTTGGCATGATTGGCCGCAGCGTTTCGGGCTGTTGCGGCTCCGGTTCAGCCGGCTTCCATCCTTCAGGCTTGACCAGCGTGATGGATGGAGACTGATATTCATACACGTATCCGCCCGGCCCGTTTTCCGTCTGCGCATGAGAGACGGTCACGCCCCACAGGGCCGTGGTCGAGACTGTGGCGATGGCAAGGCGATGGAACATGGCACTTTTCCTCATGGTGCCGTTGTGCCATGCCCACCCTTTCATCGAGGTTGGCAAACCGGGTTAACAGGCGGTTAAGACCGTGCGTTGCGTAGCGCAGAAGTTGAGGATAGGCCGTTCGTATGGACACATCTGACGACCAGAGCAGACCAGTTATCCTGCGGGAAGATGCGCCGGGCAGCGTTGAACGGGCCTGCCATGCGCTGGATGCCGGCGAACTCGTGGCCCTGCCGACGGAAACGGTCTACGGCCTGGCAGCCGACGCCGCCAATGGAGAGGCTGTCGCGGCGATCTTTGCCGCCAAGGGGCGGCCTCGCTTCAATCCTCTGATCGCTCATGTCGATGGCTGGGAAATGGCCGATCGCCTTGCGATGTTCGATCCTCTTTCGGCAAGTCTCGCCAGTGCGTTCTGGCCGGGCGCGCTGACATTGGTTCTCCCCCGGCGGGATGATGCCCCCATTCATGATCTGGTCACTGCTGGCCAGCCGACCATCGCGATAAGGCAGCCACGCGGCTTCGCGGCAAAAGTCATCGCCGCGCTGGGTCGCCCCCTCGCGGCACCGAGCGCCAACCGGTCGGGCCGGATATCCGGAACGGATGCGGCGACGGTCGCCGATGACCTCGGCGCTTCGCTCGCCCTCGTTATTGACGGCGGTGCGCCGCCCGTCGGCGTTGAATCCACGATCGTCAAGGTAGAAGACGGCGCGATCACGATTCTTAGGCCGGGCGGGGTGACGGCAGACGAACTGGCAAATTTCGGAGAAGTGCGCCGCGCCGGCGATGGTGCCGCCATCGAAGCGCCCGGCATGCTGAAATCACATTATGCGCCCGGTGCGGCCATGCGGCTGGATATTGACGAAGTTCGGGACGGCGAGGCGCTTCTGGCTTTCGGGCCGGACCGGGTGCCGGGCGCGGAACATGCTGTTGCGGTGGAGAATCTGAGTGACGTCGGTGATCTTCGGCAGGCGGCGGCGCGCCTCTTTGCCGCAATGCGGGTGCTTGATGGCGCCGGCGCGGCGACGATAGCCGTTGAGCCGATCCCTGAGACCGGTCTGGGGGAGGCGATACGCGACCGCCTCGCCCGTGCCGCCGCACCGAGGCAGGAGGATAGCCGGGCATGAGCGTTACGCGGGAGCTGATCGAACGTTTTGCGACCGTTGTGGGCGACAAGAATGCGCTGCGTGACGAAGCGGACACCGCCGCTTACGGTCATGAACTGCGCAAGCTCTTTAAAGGAAGAACGCCTCTCGTCCTGCGGCCCGGTTCCGTCGGTGAGGTTGCCGCGATCCTCAAGCTGGCAACGGAAATGGGCACGCCGGTCGTGCCGCAGGGCGGCAATACGGGCCTTGTCGGAGGCCAGACACCAGATGATAGCGGCACCCAAATCGTTCTGTCACTTTCCCGCCTGGCGGCCATACGGGAACTTGATGAGGACGCCGGCACAATGACCGTGGAAGCCGGGGCAATCCTCCAGACCGTTCAGGAGAGGGCGGCCGACAAGGGCTTTCTCTTCCCTCTTTCCATCGCCAGCCAGGGCTCGGCCCAGATCGGCGGCATCCTTTCCACCAATGCCGGCGGGGTCAATGTGCTGGCCTATGGCAATGCGCGCGATCTTTGCCTCGGCGTCGAAGTGGTTCTTCCGACCGGCGAGGTGATGCACGACCTGAAAAAGCTGCGTAAGGACAATACGGGCTATGATCTGAAAAGCCTCTTCATCGGTGCGGAGGGAACGCTCGGCGTTATCACCGCGGCGGTTCTGAAGCTGGTTCCGCAGCCCCGGGGCCGGCAGGTTGCATGGGCTGGTGTCAGCGATCCCGCTGCCGCCTTGCATCTCCTCCGCCGTTCCACGGCTGCTGCTGGCGGATCGCTGAGCGCTTTCGAACTGATGGCTGACAGCGCGGTGCGACTGGCCGAAAAGCATATGTCCGGCGTTCGAGTGCCGATCCAGAGCGACACGCCCTGGCATGTGCTGATCGAGATATCCTCTGGCAGGAGTGAAGAGGAAGCGCGGTCACTGGCCGAAGAAATCCTTGGCGCTGCGCTTGAGGACGACGTTGTCTCCGACGCCGCGCTGGCCGCATCGATCGCGCAGGGCGCATCATTTTGGCAGGTCCGCGAGACGATCCCCGACGCGCAGCGTGTCGAGGGCGCTTCGATCAAGCACGATATCTCGGTCCCGCTTTCTGACATTCCGGCTTTTATAGAAGAAGCCGGGCGTGTGGTGGCGCGTGAGGTACCCGAAGGCCGGCTTATGTGTTTCGGCCATATGGGTGACGGCAATCTGCACTTTAACGTGCAAGGACCCGCGGGAGCGGGCGAGGAATTTCTCGCCAAATGGAAGGCGCTGAACACCGCCGTTCATGCGGTGGTACGCCGCTATGAGGGCTCCTTCGCGGCGGAACACGGCATTGGCAAATTGAAGCGGGACGAGCTCGGCGAGACCGCCGATCCTGTCAGCCTCGAAATCATGCGTCGGATCAAGCGGACGCTCGATCCCGCGAAAATCATGAACCCCGGCAAGCTGATCTGACCGGCGTCTATCGTTAAGGTGTTCTTTCCAGGGACTGTCCTGTTTGGTTTTCTGTAACCCTGTGGTTCGCTTAGGTTTTGTTCACCGTTCCTCTTAAGAGGCTTTCGGTCTTCCTTCCCGTATCTTCTGCCCATCGACGCCGCAAAAGACGGTGCGCACGAACTTCCGGGCAGTTGCCCGACGATTGGATCGGAAGTCTTACAGGGAACGCCAATATGAAGAACATCGCCGATCGGATGATCGCACAAAGGGAAGAGATCGCCAGCCTCCGGCTCGATCCTTTTCATCTGCCCCAGACCGTGAGCTGCGGTTACGACGAAAATGGTGAGCCGGTCAGCTTCACCGTGTACGAAAAGGGTGTCGTCGCAAGGCGCGTTCTGGAAAAGAGCGGCCTGCCGCTTTCCATGATGATCGGCCTGACGGCGTTTCGTGGCGTTGCCGCAGAAGCCCGGGAACTTGAAGGCGGCCGGATCGACGTGACGCTGAAGCTGCTCCACGACGACCCGAACCTGACAATCCCGCTGCTCATCGCCGACAATCTCGACGACGTTGCCGCTGATTGGCATTTGTGGTCAGAAAAGCTCGGGCTTCCTATGCTTCTCATCGAATCCGACGGCGTGGCGCGCACGCTTGAGGAGAGCCTTGGCGCGGTGAAGAAATCGCAGCCGAGCCAGCGCCGCGCGGGTCGTTCCACCCGTGCGCGTCGGCCGCGATTTCTTGCCCGCCGCCGAACGGGTTCGATGGGTGTCCGACTTCTGGTCGATGGTCAGGAAATCATAGCGCGCGGCTGAGCGATCGCGCTTTCAAGAGCATTCCGGCGGGCGGTTCCATGATCGGAGCCGCCCGTTTCCCATTCATTTCGGTCAGATGTAGGGCGAGAGTGCTGCCCATCCCCATCCACCGAGAAGGCCGAAGAACACCAGCCAGCCGATCCGCTTGTTGCTCCTGAAAAGAGCGAGGCACTGGTCCGGATCGTCGATATCCAGCGTACGGATCTGCCGTGCCATATGGAGGCCTGCGGCGACGAGCCCCGCGAAGGCCGGTAAGGGGACCTTAGCAAGGGAAAAGGCAAGCGCAAAGAAAACAAGCGCACCGGAATACAGCCAGATCAGCGCCCAACCGGTCCGGTCGCCAAAGAGACGCGCCGTGGAGCGCACGCCAACGAGGGCATCGTCTTCCTTGTCCTGATGGGCGTAGATCGTGTCGTAGCCGATCGTCCAGAGCACCGCGCCGGCGTAAAGCGCGAGCGGCGGCCAGTCGAGCGAGCCGTGCCAGACCTGCCAGCCCATCAGCGCACCCCATGAAAACGCGAGGCCGAGCACGCTCTGCGGCCAGTTGGTGATGCGCTTGGCGAAGGGATAGATCGCGACGATGACAAGCGATGCGATGCCGGTGAGGATCGTTGCGAGCGCCCACCCTGATGGCACTCCAAGAACAAGAAGCGGCAGAAAGGCAAATCCCATAAGCACGGCCAGCCCCAATAAGGCCTGCGCGATTATGAAGGATAAAGCCTGTTTTCCGCTAACCTGGCCGGAGGGAAGCGGGCGGGACCGCGTGCGGGCAACCTGCGCGTCGATTTTCCGGTCGATCAGATCGTTCCAGGTGCAACCCGCGCCGCGCATGGCGATGGCGCCGATCATGAAAAGAAGAAGCTCGGCGACGAAGAGAACGACAATGGCGGGCGGGGAGAGTGCAGAGTAGGTCTCTCCTGTTTTCGAAGCGGCTCCCCAGAAAGGGCTGGAGACGTTCTGTGCGCTCGCAGCCATGGCAAGGCTCCACCAGCAGGGCCACAGCAAGAGCCACCAGCCGATCGGACGGTCCCAACGCGCGAGCTGGGCGTAAGGCCAGGCCGAGGGCCGCAGAAGCCTGTAGACCCAGTGTCCGGAAGGAGCATCGGCAACACGGCCCTGACGGCCAAAATCCTGAACCTTATCCATGCCGGCAGATTGCAGCGCGGGGGCGGACGGTCAAGCCATCTCTAAGGGAAAGCAGACGCGCACGCTTGATTCGCCGGCTGGCCCGCCATAGGGCAAATGGAAAGACGAATAGCGCGGAAAGAGGTCATGACCGGAATCAATACGCTTCTTATCGGCTCGGGCGGACGCGAACACGCCTTGGCGTGGAAAATCGCGCAGTCGGACCGATTGGGCAAATTCTTCGCCGTACCCGGCAATCCCGGTATCGCCGACCACGCTGAATGCGTGCAACTGGACGTCTCCGACCACGCGCAAATCGTTGCCTTCTGTAAGGATGAATCCATCGATCTTGTCGTGGTTGGACCTGAAGCGCCCTTGGTCGCCGGGCTCGCGGATGATCTGCGCGCGGCAGGCATTCCCTGCTTCGGCGCTTCGAAGGACGCCGCGCAGCTGGAAGGTTCGAAAGCCTTCACCAAGGAAATCTGCGACCTGAAAAATATTCCCACGGCCGGCTGGGCGCGTTTCAACAATGCGCCGAAAGCGAAAGCCTACCTCCGTTCCAAGGGCGCTCCGATCGTCATCAAGGCCGATGGCCTGGCAGCCGGCAAGGGCGTGACGGTCGCCGAAACGGTCGATCAGGCCTGCGCCGCCGTCGACGACTGTTTCGAAGGCCTTTTTGGTTCGGCTGGTGCGGAGGTCGTCGTCGAGGACTTCCTGTCGGGCGAGGAAGCATCCTTCTTCTGCCTTTGCGATGGCAGAACGGCCGTAGCGCTTGCCGGTGCCCAAGATCACAAGCGCGTCGGTGATGGCGACGTCGGTCCCAACACCGGCGGCATGGGAGCCTACTCACCCGCTCCGGTTTTGACCGACAAACATATCGAAACCGTCATGACGCGGATCATTCAGCCGACGCTGGACGGGATGGCGGAACGCGGCACGCCCTTCACCGGTGTGCTCTATGCGGGGCTCATGATTGACGAAGAAGGTCCGAAACTCATCGAATATAATGTCCGCTTCGGAGATCCTGAATGCCAGGTGCTGATGGTTCGTCTGAAGAGCGATCTGCTGCCGGTTCTACATGCCGCAGCGCTGGGGCGCCTAGCCGAATGCGAAGAGCTGGAATGGACGGAGCAGCCGGCTCTCACCGTAGTCATGGCCGCCGAGGGCTATCCCGGCACACCGAAAAAGGGCGGTGCGATAGCAGGACTCAACGAAGCGGCCGGCGAAGGCGTGACGATCTTCCATGCCGGAACGGCGCTGAAATCCGGTCAACTGGTCGCTAGTGGGGGACGCGTTCTGAACGTAACCGCCAATGGCGCGACGCTCGAGCAGGCACGTGAGCGCGCTTATGGCGCAATCGAAAGGATCGATTGGCCGGACGGGTTCTACCGGAGCGATATTGCCTGGCGGGCCTTGAAACGCGAAGGATGAACCTCCGCGTTTCTTTCCGTAACATCTAGAACCGAGAAAATCAGCGGATGCGTTTTTGCTTGGCAGTGGCGTCGTTCTCGACATTCCAGCCAAGAAGCGGCAGCGATGGCCGTTCAGGCGTATTATCGATGATCGCCTGAATCCGTTCGAAGAAGCCGATTTCGCTTTCTTCCCGCTTTTCCGTCTTGGGCGCTACCTTGGTCGTGACTTTCTTTTTCAGCTGGGTTCTCTCTGCAGAGAGAAGAGAGGCGCGCGTCATCCGCTTGTTGCTGACAAGTTTGCTATGATCGACCGCGGCGGTTTTCTTTCCGCTATCGATCGATTTCAGCGCGATCGTCGCCTCGTCTGCGGTGGCCCTGTCCTCTTTATCGGAAGCTGTAGCCTTCGATGCCTTCTTTTCGGAAGGGCCTTCGGCCGCATTTGTGGACTTGGCAGGGGTGAAGGCCGAGACGGTCAGGTCAGATTTGGTCTGCACCGGTCCTATTGTCTTGCCGGACACGAAATTGGCGAGCGCCTGACCTGCCGTCCGTTTTGAGCTTGAACGACCGGCAAATGCCATCATTTCGCCAGCGGATTTCGACGTCGTCACGGCGCCGGCAGCGTCCGCTAAAACATTATCCGCTTCGGCCTCGTCCAGCGCTGCGACCGATACGGCTTCGCCGGAGTCGCGCGGCGAGCGCATGGGAGTCGGCATCGCGATGAAGCCTTCGTCCGCCGTGGCCACTTCGACCATTTCTCCGGCGGCAGCCAACTGGCCTTCATCTGTGTCCTCGTTTTCGGCGACGAGAATTTCGTCAGGCACGCGTTGCGGCGCCAGCTCGCCGAAGGGCCATGCCTTTTGCAGGGCAGCCTTATTCATCGGCGCGACGTTCACATCGATGTCCTCGGCGGTGCCGAGCGGACGGTAAGGGCATGATGATTTGCCCTTGCAATTGATGTGGCTCGCGAACTGCCAAAGAGCGTAATTTTCCCAGTTGCCGAGCGGAAAGACCCCTTCGATCTCGGTACGGTAGCGGGCGTACCAGATCTGCAGGCGGGAAAGGATCGGATACTCATCGGCGCGCTGGGCGATGAATTCCGATGTGCTGCCATTGGTGTAGAGCACCGGCCAGCGGCCGGTTCGCGCCTTGATCCGCTTGGCGAAAATCTCGGCGTCTTCCAGGCTCATAAATTTTTCAGGATCGTTATCCTCGATGTCGATCGCGATCAGCTCGTCATCCTGCGGATCGGCAAATTGAAGGAAATGATCGGCCTGTTCTTCCGGGTTGCCCGGCCGGCCCAGATGATAGGAGCCCCAGACATAGCCGAGGCTCTTCGCCATGGTCTTGCGTGTATGGTAGAGTTCCTTGGTGACGGAGTACCGCTTCCATGCCAACCGGCAATGGTCGTATTCCATGCCCGAGCCCTTGCACCGGTATTGCGGCGGCAGGCCGTCGGAGGCCTTGTTGATGAAGCCGCCCACGCGCTCGTCGGAGGAAAGCGCATCCCAGTCGATCGGGTTGTATTCATAGGCGTCGATGACCAGAGCGCGGTCGTCGCGCTTCCATGGTTCATTGGCCGTTTCAGCCGATGCCGGCAATGCCATCATGGCTGCCAGAATTGCGCCGCCGATTCGTAGAGTGAGTGTCTTCATGCCGTCCCGCACGCAGCATCCCCTCGTTTTGTTTGTCTGTTTGGCTTCCGACATCCCACGGAAGCGTTGCCCACGCTGCAACTTATGGCGGGGCAATGGGGCTTGGGTTTGACGGAAATGGGCCGGCAACTGCCACATTTGGTGTCCGCCGGGATCATACGTCCGGTTGTGGAACACGCCTGAAGCTGGACATGGATGGTCCTCTGCATCACTTGTGCTGGCAAATATAAAGGCAAAAGCCCGGACAGATGATGGGAGGCACAGCATGTACCGCGCCCCGGTTTCAGAAATTTCTCATACGCTCAAGCACACGGTGGATTTCTCAGCGGCCATGGAGAAGGGCCGATTCGGGGAGGAGGTTTCGGAGGATCTGGTCGATGCGATTCTCGACGAGGCTGCGCGCTTTGCCAATGAAGAGATGACACCCCTCGGACCCAATGGCGACCGCGACGGTGTGAGTGTGAAGGATGGCACGGTCACCACGGCAGAGGGATGGGCCGATCTTTATCGCCGCTGGATCGAAGGCGGCTGGAACGCGATTACCGGACCGGAAGATTTTGGCGGGCAGGGCCTGCCGATGGCACTCGGCCTGGCTGTCGCCGAAATGTGGAACAGCGCATCGGTCGCGTTCTCACTCTGTCCCACATTGACCATGGGCGCGGTCGAGGCGTTGGAGGCCCACGGCACTGACGAACTGAAAGCGATCTATCTCGAAAAGCTGGTGTCCGGCGAGTGGACCGGCACCATGAATCTGACCGAGCCGCAAGCGGGTTCCGACCTGGCTGCTTTGAAGGCCAAGGCCGAGCCTGCCGGCGACGGCACCTATCGTATCTTCGGCCAGAAAATCTACATCACCTACGGCGAGCACGACTTCACCGACAATATCGTGCATCTGGTGCTGGCGCGATTGCCCGACGCACCCGCGGGAACGCGTGGCATTTCGCTTTTCCTGGTGCCGAAATTCATTCCGAACGAGGACGGCACGCCCGGCACACGCAACGATGTCTACTGCCACAGTGTCGAGCACAAGCTCGGTATTCATGGCTCACCGACCTGCACGATGATCTATGGCGACGGCAAATTCGGCGATGAGGCCGGCGCCATCGGCTGGCTCATCGGCGAGGAAAATCGCGGTCTGAATTGCATGTTCACGATGATGAACAATGCCAGGCTTCTGGTTGGTCTTGAAGGTGTGGCCATTGCCGAAGCGGCCTACCAGAAGGCGCTCGCCTATGCGGAGGAGCGGCGACAGGGCAAGGCACCTGGCTGGGATGGCCAGGGCATGGCGCCGATCGTGCTGCATCCTGACGTCCGGCGTAATCTGCTGACCATGAAAGCGCTGACCGGCGCGGCACGCGCTATTTGCTACGCCTGCGGTATAGCCATCGATCTTAGTCACGATCCGCACGGCGTTTCTGCGCGAGGGGCCGCATCTGGCGCGGAAGGAGAGGCGGACGATACGAGCAAATGGTCCGCCCGCGCCAATCTTCTGACGCCGATTGCCAAGGCCTTCTCCACCGATGTGGGTGTCGATGTCGCCAATGTGGGCATCCAGGTTCATGGCGGCATGGGTTATGTGGAGGAAACCGGTGCGGCGCGTCTACTGCGCGATGCGCGGATTGCACCCATCTATGAAGGTACCAACGGCATCCAGGCGATCGATCTGGTCATGCGCAAGCTGCCGCTAGCCGACGGCCGGGCCGTCCATGACTACATCGTCGAACTGCGGCAGATTGCCGAGAAGGCAGGACAGTCCAATACGCAGGCGCTTGGCGCGACCGGCGAACGCCTCACTCGGGCGCTGGACGACCTCGACGAAGTGACGACATGGTTGCAGGAGCGCCTTCAGGCCGGCGAACATGACATCGCGCTGGCAGGCGCGACCCCTTATCTTCGCCAGTTCGGGCTGACGGCCGGCGGTTGTTATCTTGCCAAGGGTGCGATGGCGGGAAGCGGTGAAGGTCAGGCGGCTCTCGCTCGCTTCTTTGCTGAAAACGTGCTCTCCGAGACCGCTTCCCTTAAAGACCGTGTCATGACGGGCGCGCCGAGTTTGAGTGCCGCCGCCGAGCACGCTCTGGTCACCGGCTGATCGGGGGAAGATTATGAGCGAACACATCAAGGTGAGCCGCGAGGGCGCGGTCAGCGTCATTCGCATGGATCGCATCGAGAAGAAGAACGCGCTGACCCGCGATATGTATGCCGCCATGGCGACGGCCATTCGGGACGCCGATGCCGACGATGCGGTCCGCGTTCACCTGCTGATGGGTGGGGAAGGCGTCTTCTCGGCGGGGAACGACCTTGGCGACTTCATGGCGATCGCCACGGGGGGCGAGCATGGCGGTGAGGTCTTCGAATTCATGGACGCCATGATTCGGGCCAGAAAGCCGGTCGTATCCGGTGTCGACGGCATCGCTGTCGGTATCGGTACGACGATTCACTTCAACTGTGATCTGACGATTGCCACTGCGCGGTCCAGCTTTACGACACCGTTCCTCGACCTCGGGTTGACCCCGGAATTTGCATCTTCGAAGCAGGCGCCGGCAATCATGGGCCATCAGCGCGCCTTTGCGCTTTTGGCGCTGGGCGAGCCGCTAAGCGGCGAGGAGGCGCGTGACGCAGGCCTTGTCTGGAAAATCGTCGAGCCTGAGCGGCTCGAGGTGGAAGCGTTGGCCACGGCCGAGCGTCTGTCGCGCAAGCCGCCGGAAGCTCTTGCGATCGCCCGTGATTTACTGATGGGCGATCGCGACGCCCGCCTGGCGCTTTGCAGGAGTGAAGGTGAGCTGTTTGGCGAGCGCCTCAGAAGCGATGAAGCGCGCCAGGCTTTTCAGGCTTTCATGACTCGCAGCAGGCCCTCAAAGAGCTAGCCCTTACGGATAGAGGCGCGTTTTCCGCCACGTTTCGCTTTCGCGATCGAACCGCATGCGATCATGCAGGCGAAACGGCCGGTCGTGCCAGAACTCGATCTGCACCGGCGTCAGGCGAAAGCCGGACCAGTGCGGCGGACGGGACGGTTCTTCGCCCTCGAATTTGCGCTCATAAGCGGCGACGGCATTTTCCAGCGTCTCTCGATCGGGCAGGGGGCGAGACTGTTGGCTGGCCCAGGCGCCGATTCGGCTGCCCCGAGGGCGCGAGGCATAATACTCGTCGGCTTCGTCTTCAGCCACCGGAGCGATAGTGCCGCGAATACGCACCTGACGCCGCAGGGACTTCCAGTGAAAGCAAAGAGCGGCGCGATGCTGAGCGAGAAGCTGCTGGCCTTTCTGACTTTCGAAATTGGTGTAGAAAACGAAGCCTTCTTCGTCCAAACCTTTCAGCAGAACCACCCGGACATCGGGCATGCCGAATTCGTCGACGGTCGCCAGTGACATGGCATTGGCGTCGTTGATTTCCGTCTTCTCCGCATCGGCCAGCCAGAGGCGAAAGAGCTCGAACGGATCGGAATGTTCGGTAAAGTCACCAGCCGTTAACTCTGTCGGTTCCAAAATGAGACGTCCTGTTATTGCGTTCGGAGAGGCAGTTTGCCCGCTAGCCGTCAATTAAGGCAGCGCGAGATGAAGCGCCAGTCACGGTGTGTCCCGGTGACAACGCTGGCGTTTATTGCGTGGGGCCTGGCCGGCTGCGGTGGTGGGGTCAATCTCGCCAAGATCGATGACGATCCAACGCTGATAACAGGTTCGATTGCCCCGTCAGAAGCCAAGACGAAGGCCGCGCCCGATCCCTTTGGCAGTGCGGTCGAGGACGAACTCCAAAGCGATCGCGAAGCGATTATCGGCATGGTGACGGCTGCGGATCTCTCGACCCACGGGGAAGAGGGGCTGGCCTGGCGAAATGCCAAAACCGGGGCCTCCGGTCAGATTGACAGCATTCGTGAAAAGACCGAGGGCGGTGTGACATGTCGTCAGTTTACCGTCAGCCGCCAGACTTATCAGGGCGTAGCGCTCTGGACGGGTGAGGCCTGCCGCGGCGCGCTGGATGAATGGATGGCCACTCGCTTTCAGCGTGTATGACCCTTTTAAACGCGTTTAGACTGGAAGTATGGGACGTAAGTTACCATATTCACGGTAACTGAAACTCTGCATTTTCCGTGGATTGAACAGCGATGGCCCGCGACCCCTATACAGTGCTCGGCGTCGCCAAGACGGCGTCGGACAAGGAAATCAAGAGCGCGTTTCGTAAGCTCGCCAAGAAGTATCATCCTGATGCGAACAAGGATGATCCGAAAGCGCGTGAGCGCTTTTCAGAGGCGAGCCAAGCCTATGATATCGTGGGCGATACCGAAAAGCGCAAGCAATATGATGCCGGTGAAATCGACGCCGAAGGCAAGCCTGCCTTTGCCGGGTTTGCCGGCGGTGGCGGCGGCGATCCGTTTGGCGGTTTCCGCCGGGGACAGTCAGGGCCGGGAAGTTCGCATTTCGAGTTTCGCAGCGGCCCTGGTGGCGGAGGCGGCTTTACGGACGATATTTTTTCCGAACTTTTCGGCCGGGCCGCTCGCGGCGGAGCAGGCGATCGTGGCGGCTCCCGGCGGCAATCATCTTCCGGCTTTTCGCCGAAGGGCTCGGACATCCAGGCGACGCTTGATGTCACCTTGGAGCAGATTCTCGGCGCCGAAAAGGTGACGGCTGTCTTTTCGGACGGCCGAAAGCTCGCGGTCAAACTGCCTGAACATGTGGAGGACGGCCAGACCATTCGCCTGCGCGGCCAGGGTGCCGCTTCCCCCATGGGCGGAGAGCCGGGTGATGCGCTCATCACGATTCGCTTCATCCCACATGCCCGGTACCGCATTGATGGTTCAAATCTGCATATGGATCAGCCGATCGATCTTCGGCAGGCCGTATTCGGCGGCAAGGTTGCCGTGGATTTGCCAAAGGGTGGACGCGTCGCGCTGACCGTTCCGAAATGGTCGTCCTCTGACAAGGTCCTGCGCATTCCGGGAAAGGGCCTGGGTCGGAAGAATGGCGGCTCCGGCGACCTTCTGGTTCACCTTCGTATCATGTTGCCGGAAGGCGGTGACGCCGCGCTCGAGCAGTTTCTCCGGCACGAAACCGCGGAGCAGTCGGCCAGGGAAGGAAGCATCTGAGCGATGCGCTTGGATGCATCATTGCCACCAGCTGCATGATGTGATGTCCAGCGCTCGGCTTCAGCCCATTACCAGGGTATTCACCCTCCAAACCCGTACGCGGTGGAGGTCGCTCGGGATATAAACAAGCGACGTCAGCGGCGAAAAACGGCAGCAGCATTCAAGGAAAGCTTTTCACCGGTTTTAACTTGGGAAGCGATATACTTTTCCACGCTTCGGATACGCTCACGCATCCTGCAAAGCCGTAATGACAATTGTGTTGATAAGCACGATCGACGATGCCTGTGCGTCGCTGATGGAAGCCGGGGTATGCACGGGTGGGAGTCGTTCTAACGCGTGTTCCCAGTTATATTTTACGGACCGTGGTCCATAAACGGCTGGAATTCTTGGCCGTCATTTGAAAAAGGCGGGCGGAGCGGTGAACTTGAACGCCCATGATGCTTGTGCGATAGCGACGCGGAGTGTTTCCGCTCAGCGCATGCGTCTGGAGAGTTCATATATGGCTGATACTACTGGGCTGTTGGCAGGCAAGAAAGGCCTGATCATGGGTCTCGCCAACAAAAAGTCGATCGCTTGGGGTATTGCGAAATCGCTCCGGGACGCAGGAGCCGAAATTGCTCTGACATGGCAGGGCGATGCGTTGAAGAAACGCGTCGAACCGCTTGGTCAGGAACTCGATGCGCTGCTGGTTGCCGATTGCGACGTCACCGATCCGGATTCCATCGATGCGGCATTTTCCACGCTCGAAGAGAAGTTGGGCAAGATCGATTTTCTCGTTCATGCGATCGCGTTTTCGGACAAGAGCGAACTGGACGGCAAATATCTGCAGACGAGTCGCGAGAACTTCCTGCGCACCATGGATGTGTCGGTCTACTCCTTCACGGCTGTTGCGCGCCGCGCCGAAGCGATCATGAATGATGGTGGCTCGATGCTGACGCTGACCTATTACGGCGCCGAGAAGGTCATGCCGCATTACAACGTTATGGGTGTAGCCAAGGCCGCTCTGGAAGCATCCGTGCGCTATATCGCGGTCGATCTCGGTGATCGCGGCATTCGCTGCAATGCCATCTCGGCTGGTCCGATTCGCACCCTGGCGGCGTCGGGCATCGGCGATTTTCGCTACATCCTGAAATGGAACGAACTGAATTCGCCCTTGAAGCGTAACACCACCATCGAGGAGGTCGGTGATTCCGCGCTCTATCTTCTTTCCGATCTCGGTCGGGGCATGACCGGCGAGGTGCTGCATGTCGATAGCGGCTACCACGTCGTCGGCATGAAATCCGTCGACGCGCCAGACATCGCGGTGGCGACTGGCGACAACTGAGAGAAGAGTTTCAACCGCATAAGGGGCGTCCGTGCCGGATTCCGCGCCGATTTATCTCATTCGCCACGGTCAAACCGACTGGAACGCCGAGAGCCGGCTTCAGGGCCAGACCGACCGTCCGCTCAACGAGACCGGGAAGGCGCAGGCGCTGGCCAATGGCAGGTCGCTCGGCAATCACCTTGGCGAGACGGTTGGAGCTTACATCTTCGTCTCTTCGCCCATGTTGCGGACCTGCCAGACCATGCGCTTGCTTCGGCAGGGCATGGGGTTGCCCGAGGATGATTTTCGCACCGACCCGCGCTTGAAGGAACTCAGCTTCGGGGCGTGGGAAGGTTCAACCTTCGAAGAACTGGAACGTCGCGAGCCGGGCGTCACGGTGCGCCGTGACGCCGACAAGTGGAACTACCTTCCGCCGGGAGAGGGCGCCGAAAGTTATCAGAATCTGCTCGGTCGGGTGCGTCCTTTCTTCGACGAGCGTTTCTCTGAGGATCGTCCCACGGTCTGCGTTGCGCATGGCGGCATTCTGCGATGCGCATTCCGGCTGTTCGGTGGCCTGAGCGAGGATGACGCGGCTGCGATGGCTGTTCCCCAGGACCGCGTTGCCCGGATCGTGAACCGCGCGATCGGCTGGCTCTAGCGGTTTCGGTGCCTTGCCGGCGCCAAGGCAAGCGTCTAGGAGAAGCCCGTTCCGGCTGAGGCAGTAGGGAAGGGCGCGGTGATGAGCTACAACAGTTTCGGCCATCTTTTCAGGGTCACGACCTGGGGCGAAAGCCATGGGCCATCTCTCGGCTGCGTCATTGACGGTTGCCCCCCGGGAATCGATTTCACCCCTGCCGATATCCAGCACGAACTGGACCGACGCAAACCCGGCAAGAGCCGTTTTGTCACCCAGCGCCGCGAGGCCGATGAGGTGAAGATCCTTTCCGGTGTGATGGAGAAGTCGGGCCCCGACGGAGACGGATTGGTCACCACCGGGACGCCCATCTCGATGATGATCGAGAATACCGATCAGCGTTCCAAGGATTACGGGCAGATCGCGGAGCAATACCGGCCGGGTCACGCCGATTACACCTACGACGTCAAATATGGCTTGCGGGATTACCGGGGCGGCGGCCGCTCCTCCGCTCGTGAGACCGCGGCGCGCGTTGCCGCTGGTGCCCTTGCGCGCAAGGTTGTGCCCGGCCTCAGGGTGCGGGGTGCGATTGTCGCTATCGGTGAAAAGAATATCGACCGCGGCAATTGGGATTGGGATCTCGTCGAACGCGAGGACAATCCCTTCTTCACGCCTGACGAAGCCTCGATACCGGTCTTCGAGGCGTATCTCGATGAGATCCGCAAGTCGCATGATAGTGTCGGCGCGATCATCGAAATCGTTGCCGATGGCGTGCCTGCCGGGCTTGGCGCGCCGATCTACGCCAAGCTGGATACAGAGATTGCGGCCGGCCTGATGAGCATCAACGCCGTGAAGGGCGTCGAAATCGGTGAAGGCTTCGACGCTGCCCGTCTCACCGGCGTCGAAAATGCTGACGAAATGCGGATGGGTTCAGACGGCAGGCCGACCTTCCTCTCCAACAAGGCGGGCGGAATTTTAGGCGGTATTGCAACCGGAGAGCCGATCGTCGCGCGTTTCGCCGTCAAGCCGACCTCGTCCATCCTATCGCCTCGCCGCAGTGTCGACCGCCAGGGCAACGAGGTCGAGGTGGTGACAAAGGGTCGGCACGATCCCTGCGTCGGCATCCGCGCGGTACCGATCGGAGAAGCTATGGTCGCCTGCGCAATCGCCGACGCCTTTTTGATGCATCGCGGACAGACCGGCCGAATCTAGGGCGGCAGCCGTCGAACTCTGGCCCGATCCGTGCGTTATCGTGGACGCGACACGGAGATCACAAATGACACAGAAATCATTATTCGACCTGGCTGGCCGCATGGCCAAGATCGATATCTGCATGTTGTGCAGCAAGACCGCTGGCAATCGGATCGGCGCGCGACCGATGAGCAACAATTCCGATGTCGAGTATGACGGCACGTCTTATTTCTTCACGCTGGACGACAGTCGCATGGTCTCCGACATCGAGAACGACGGTCAGGTCTGTCTCACATTTCAGGGCGAAAACTGGTTTTCGCTGGCGCTCGAGGGAAAGGCCAAAATCAGCAGGGATCGTGAAACATTCGCCGAGCATTGGGTACCGGATCTCGATCGCTGGTTTCCGAAGGGCGTCGATACCGAGGGCCTTGTCCTGATCGAGGTTTCCGCCGAGCGGCTCGCCTATTGGGATGGCGAAGAAAATGGCGAACTTGTTCTGGAGGACCGGTCGGTTTGATCGGATATAAGGCCAAAACAGTCTTCGATCTCTGCCGGGCCATGGCTCTCGTAATGATATTAGGCGGTGCGGCTGCCCATGCCGCGAATGCCGAATCCGAGCCCGACGGCGAACTGGCGGTCGAACGCGTTCCGTTGCCGTCTTCTGCGAAGGATGTCTTGCTGCTGGCTGATGGCGCCTTCTTGCTGACCGACGATGGCTATTTGCGGCTGGCGCCTTGTGAGGCGACAGCCGTCTGTGCCGAACCTGTCGGAGGTGTCGAATTACCCCGTCCGACGCCGGGCGGTGGGATGCCGGATGGCACCATCGCGGAGCGCGACGGCGGCGATCTGACGGAGGCCTGGTATGCTGGGCCGACCCGTCGCTACGATCACGGCATACTGGGCGATGAATTCGAAGCGTCTGCCCTCATTGCCAGAAGCAGTGAAGGCGAGACGTTTCGGGCCGAACTGCCCTCCGATTCGGTATTTGAGGATCTGACACCCCGTCTGGTGGATCTGGATGGCGATGGGCGAACCGAAATCGTCACGATCATCAGTGATGGCGATGCGGGCTCGCGACTGTCGGTATGGGGCCTTGTCGGCGATAGTCTGGCGGAACGCGCCGCCAGCGCGCCCGCCGGCCAGGCCAGACGTTGGCTGAACCCGCTGCCTGTTGAAGACGACAATTCCATCATGTCTGTCATGACCCCGCATTTGGGCGGGCCTTTGTTGGAATGGCAATTCGAGGATGGGGAACTTTCCGAGCCCCGGCAGTTGGGAGGCGACATCGCCTTTTCCAATCATGCCATTGGCAGCCGAGATCAGTCGCTCGCCGTCCGCGAGGGCGAAAAATGGGCGGTTCCGGAGAAGGGGCTCAAGGTCCTGATCTTGGGAGACGGGCCTGCTGTGACCCATCGTTTGCCGCTGGATTTCACGATTGGCGACGACATCGCTCTTGTCGGCAATGCCATCGTAATGCGATCAGTAGAGGGCGAGCTCTACGCGGTGCGACGTCCTTGACCGACGCAATGGCCGTCTCGTCTGAAAAGGGGACAAAGAAACATGACCACACGCCTCTATCATCATTCGATCTTTCAGGAGCATCTGACCGGACCGGGGCATCCGGAACGACCGGAGAGACTGGCCGCCGTCGAGCAAGCGCTCACCCATGAAGCCTTTCAGAACCTGATCCGTGTAGAGGCACCCGTCGGTCCTGAAGAGGCGATCCTGATGGCCCATCCAGAGGGCCATCTCGAGGCTGTCCGTGCCGCAATCCCGCGTGAAGGCTCCGAAGAACTTTACCGCTTCGATGCCGACACGGTGGCCAGCCCGAAAAGCTGGGAAGCTGCGCTGCGCGCGATCGGCGCAGGCTTGAGCGCTGTGGATGACGTGATGGCCGGTGAGATGGACAACGCTTTCATCGCCGCCCGGCCACCCGGCCACCACGCCGAAAAGACCAAGGCGATGGGATTTTGCTTTTTCAACACGGCGGCGATCGGCGCACTGCATGCCTTGAAGAAGGGGGCAGATCGCGTCGCAGTGGTCGATTTCGATGTTCATCACGGCAATGGCACTCAGGACATTGCCTGGGACAATCCGAACTTCCTTTATTGTTCGACGCATGAAATGCCGCTCTATCCCGGCACCGGCGCGAAAGATGAAACCGGGGCGCACGACAATATCGTCAACGCGCCGCTTTCGGCGGGGGATGATGGCGATGCATTCCGGGCCGCATTCAATGAGCGGGTGCTGCCGGCCATCGTGAAATTCAGGCCCGACCTTCTGATTATCTCCGCGGGATTCGACGCGCACCATCGCGATCCGCTTTCCAACATCAATCTGGTGGAAGACGATTTCGACTGGGCGACCGGTAAGCTGCTCGACGTGGCAGGAGCGGTCTGCGACCATCGTGTCGTCAGTTACCTCGAAGGCGGATACGATCTTATGGGCTTGGCGTCGGGCGCCGGCACCCATATTCGCCGCCTGATGGAGGGTTGATAAGTGGTTGAAAACGAGCATCCGCCTGTCGAGACATTATCTTTCGAGGCCGCAATGGCCGAGCTGGAAAAGATCGTGACGGCTCTGGAGGAGGGCAATGTCGCGCTTGAGCGCTCGATCGCCCTTTATGAGAGGGGCGAAGCGCTGAAGGTGCGTTGCGATACTCTCCTCAAAAGTGCGGAAGACAAGGTCGAGAAGATCCGCCTGTCGCGAGAGGGTGAACCTGTCGGAACAGAGCCACTCGACCCGGAGTGACGATGCCGTCTCAACGTCCGTTCGATCTCGCCAATTGAGTGCATGACGCGTCATTGCACTTGATAAGCGCGCCGGTTCAGTGCACCCCTCTGTCATGGGTTTTGTGGAAGCGCGAAAGAGACTGGATCAGATCCTCCTCGAGCGCGGCGTCTTTGACAGCCGTTCACGCGCTCGCGATGCGATCTTGCGCGGCACCGTTCAGGTCGACGGCCGACCGGCGGAAAAGCCCGGACAATCGGTCTCAACCGCGTGTGAAATCCGGGTCGACGATCCGGCCCTCCATTATGTTTCGCGGGCCGCGCTGAAGCTGGATCATGCCATCGAATCGTTTGGTCTGAGCGTGCAGGGAGCGAAAGCTCTCGATGTCGGTGCTTCGACCGGAGGATTCACGCAGGTGCTGCTTGAAGAGGGCGCGGAGCATGTCGTCGCCCTCGACGTTGGCCACGATCAGTTGCATCAGAGTCTCCGCGACGATCCCCGCGTGACGGTCATGGAGCGGTTCAATGCCCGCGACCTGAAATCGGACGATTTGCCTTATCGGCCGGATGTGATCGTCTCGGACGTTTCCTTCGTCTCCTTGCGACTGGCGCTGAAGCCCGCCCTTGAGTTGGCGCCATTTGGCGCGCGCTGCGTCCTTCTCGTGAAGCCACAGTTCGAACTTTCGCCGGAGATGATCGGAAAGGGCGGCATCGTGCGCAATGTCGCGGTCGCCGAAGC
The DNA here is from genome assembly GCF_003668555.1 of Notoacmeibacter ruber. Lineage (NCBI taxonomy): Bacteria > Pseudomonadati > Pseudomonadota > Alphaproteobacteria > Hyphomicrobiales > Notoacmeibacteraceae > Notoacmeibacter > Notoacmeibacter ruber. Next base: position 794,538 of record NZ_RCWN01000001.1, read on the forward strand.
CGTCGCCCACGATCTTCGAATGTGGCTCGACCGGCTGAAGGGCTGGCGTTCACTGGGCGTCGTTCCGAGTCCCATTCTCGGCGGCGAAGGCAATCGCGAATTTCTTCTTGCCGGCGTGAGGAACACCGAGTGAGCGCTGCCGCTGCCGTCAGGTGGACGATACGGCAGATCGGCAATAAGGGCGACGGCATTGCCGGCGACGAGGCCGGGAATACTGCCTTCATTCCGTTCACACTGCCGGGCGAGACCGTCAGCGCCGCTGTTACGAACGGGCGCGGCGAATCCATCGCCATTCTGCAACCCTCATCCGAACGGGTCGAGCCGCCCTGTCCGCATTTCGGCGATTGCGGCGGCTGCGCGCTACAGCATTGGGAGCGGCGAGCCTACTCCACGTGGAAACGTGAGAAGCTGGTCGATGCGCTGAAGAGCCGCGGCATCGATATTGAAGTTGCGCCGCTCATCGACTGTCCCGAGCAGGCACGCCGCCGCGTGACGTTCGGCGTTCGTCGGACGGAGGCGGGCCTGCTGCTCGGCTTTCACGCCGCGCTCTCCAACCGCATCGTGCCGATTGAGACCTGTATCATTGCCGACCCAGCGATCGTCGCGTCACTTCCGGCTCTTCGTCTATTGGGTGAGGCGGTTGCGACCGGCACGGCGCCGTTTTCCATGACGGTAACAACGACGGAAACCGGCCTCGACGTGGCCCTTTCCGGACTTTCCGCGCCAGATGAAAAAGTCCGCCATGCGGTGGTCGCGCTAGCGCTGGAGTTGCGGTTCGCGAGGGTCTCTTGGAATGGAGAAATTCTCGTCGAGCCGGTGAAGCCGGACATCGTTTTCGGGACGGCGAAGGTCACGCCGCCCCCTGGTGCCTTTTTACAGGCTGTCCCAAGTGCCGAAGAGGCAATGGCCTCTCTTGTGGTGGAGCATGTCAAAGGGGCCAAGATGGTCGCCGACCTTTTCGCGGGATGCGGTACCTTCGCACTTCGGATGGCGCGCAAAGCCAATGTGCACGCGGTTGAGGGCGAAGCCGCGCCACTCGCTGCCCTGCAAAGCGGCTTCCGATTTGGAGAAAAGCTTAGGCAGGTGACGGTCGAAAAACGCGATCTGTTCGACCGGCCGCTGACCTGGAAAGAGCTAAAGTCATTCGACGCGGTGGTCTTCGATCCACCCCGCGCCGGTGCGGAGGATCAGTGCCGGCAATTGGCGAAAAGCGATGTGCCGAGGCTCGCTGCCGTTTCCTGCAACCCGGTTACGCTCGCGCGTGATCTCTCCATCCTGTTGGATGGCGGCTATACGCTCAAGTCGATCACGCCGATCGACCAGTTCCTCTGGAGCCCGCATCTCGAAGTGTTGGCTCTTCTGGAAAAGCCGGGCAAGTCGCGTCGGCGCCGCTGACTCTCAAAAATGGTAGCTGCCGGTCAAAAGCTCATCCACGAAAATGGGCAGCAGCTCGCCGGCCTTGCCGTGGCGGGTGTCTTCAAAATCGGAGACACCGAGCGAAGGCTCCAGATTGATCTCGATCGTGTGAGCGCCGTGTTGACCGGCTTCCTGAACGAATTGCGCAGCCGGATAAACGTTGCCGCTGGTCCCCACTGACAGAAAAAGATCGCAGTGCCGTAGCAGGTCGTAGATACGATCCATCTGATAAGGCATCTCGCCGAACCAGACGACATCCGGTCGAAGAGTGCCGACCTGTCCGCATTTCGGGCAGGCTTCCTCAAGCGAAAGATCGCTCTCATGGGGAAACGACTTCTTGCATGCGCAACACAGGGCCTTTTTGAGTTCGCCATGCATGTGGATGACTTTTTGTGACCCCGCTCGCTCGTGCAGATCATCTATGTTCTGTGTGACGATCATGACGGAACCTTCAAATTCGCGCTCCAGGCGAGCCAGCGCGAAATGCGCAGGGTTGGGTTCGACCAGCGGCAGCTGCGCCCGCCTCGCATTGTAGAAACTCTGGACACGAACCGGATCGGCGGCGAAGCCTTCGGGCGTCGCCACGTCCTCCAGCCGGACCTGGCTCCAGATGCCGCCTTCATCGCGAAAGGTATCGACGCCGCTCTCGGCGGAAATTCCTGCTCCTGTCAGGACGACGATGTTGCGACTGCCGCTCATTGCGATCTCTTTCTTTTCTTTGAGTTATGTCGGACGCAAGAAAACGGGGCGATCAATGATCGCCCCGTTCTTTCTCGTCAATGGTAGATCGGCTCAGGCCGCGCTGCGGCTCTGGGCGTCATGCTTTCCTTCGCAGAACTCTTCCACTGCCTTGGCGCAGAATGCGTCGAGGTCATTGGGATTGCGGGAGGTCACAAGGCCTTCGTCGACGACGACTTCTTCATCCACCCATTCCGCGCCGGCATTGCGCAGATCGGTCTTGATGGAATGGAAGGATGTGACCTTACGGCCGTTCAGGACATCCGCTTCGGCAAGGGTCCATGGCGCGTGGCAGATGGCCGCGACCGGCTTTTTCTGCTCGAAGAATTTACGGATGAACGCCACCGCCGTTTCGTCAGCGCGTAGACGGTCCGCTCCAACCGAGCCGCCAGGGATGATCAGGCCGTTGAAATCATCGGCAGAGACCTCATCGAAGGTCTTGTCGATCTTGTACTCGCCGCCCGGGTCCAGATCGCTATTGACGGTTTTTGCCGTCCCGCTTTCCAGGCTGATAACGGTCACCTCGGCGCCCTCGGCCTCGACGGCCTGTCTGGGCTGAACGAATTCCGGCTCTTCGGTTCCGCGCGGCGCAATGAGCACGGCGATCTTCTTGCCTTGCAGTTTCATGGGATTCTCCCTTCGTTTCGTGTTGAGGGAGAAACGGGCTCGTGGCGCGCGACGTTCCGATAAATTCAGATCAATTGCGATGAACAGTGCGGCACTGCTGCAATCTCAGGCGGACTTCGCCTCGGTTCCGCCAATCGTCATGTTGCGCATCAGAAGATGAGGCTGACCCACGCCGACCGGAACGCCCTGTCCGGCCTTGCCGCACATGCCGATACCGCTATCGAGTTTTGAATCATTGCCGATCATGTCGATCCGCCGCATCGCTTCCGGTCCGTTGCCAATCAGCATCGCACCGCGAACCGGGTGGGTCACCTTGCCATCTTCGATTCGGTAGGCTTCGGTGCAACCGAACACGAACTTGCCGGAGGTGATATCCACCTGGCCTCCGCCGAAAGAGACGGCATAGATACCGTCCTTCACCGAAGCGATGATTTCGGCGGGATCGCGGTCGCCGCTCTCCATGATCGTATTGGTCATGCGGGGCATGGGCGCATGGGCATAGCTTTCGCGGCGGCCATTGCCGGTGGAGCGGCCTTCCATGAGCCGACCGTTCAGGCGATCCTGCATGTAGCCGACCAGAACGCCATCCTCGATCAGAACGGTGCGCTGCGTCGGCGTACCTTCATCATCGATCGTCAGGGAGCCGCGCCGGTCGGCGATCGAGCCATCGTCCACCACCGTTACACCGGGACTGGCCACTTGCTTGCCCATCAGATCGGAAAACGCGCTTGTCTTCTTGCGATTGAAATCGCCTTCGAGGCCGTGGCCGACCGCTTCATGAAGCATCACGCCCGGCCAGCCGGCCCCGAGAACCACATCGAAACTTCCGGCCGGGGCAGGGCGCGCTTCCAGATTGACCAGCGCCTGGCGGAGTGCATCCTCCGCCGCCGCCTGCCAATTCTGCTCTGCGATGAACGCGCCGAACGCACTGCGGCCGCCCATTCCCGCACTGCCCGTCTCCTGTCGATCGCCTTCACCAACGATCACGGAGATATTGACCCGAACCAGCGGGCGAACGTCTCGTACCAGATGACCATCGGCACGCAGGATCTCCACATGCTGCCAGGATCCGACAAGAGACGCGCTGACCTGACGGACACGCGGATCGCGATTGCGCAGATAGGCGTCGATCGTCTGCAGAAGCTGCGCTTTTTCATCGAAGCCCGGCGAAAGGATCGGATTGCCGTCGCCATAAAGTTTCCGGTTGGTGCCTGCCGGAGATTCGTCGACAGTGCCGGAATACCCGGCGGTGACGGCCTTGACGGTGGAGGCGGCATTGCGCAGCGCGCGCGCCGACATATCAGAGGAATGTGCATAACCGGTGGCTTCGCCTGCCACACCGCGAAGGCCGAAGCCACGATCGGTCGAAAAGCTGCCCGTCTTCAGCTTACCATCGTCAAATGCCAGCGCTTCGCTCTCCATATACTCCAGGAAGAGCTCGCCATCGTCGCCTTGGCCGACAGCTTCCGCTACGATGGAACGCACCTCTTCCGGCGATATGTCGAACTGCTCGACGAGGCTCTCGGTCATGACGCTTCCTTCGTGTTTTACCGATGGTTTGTGCACGCGCATATAGGATGAGCGCGCGCCTGCGTCAGCGTCACGATCGGAAAAGTGCCGTCATTTGCGTCAGTTTGCGCTCAGCGCCTCGTAGGCTTCTGCAAAGCTGTCGAGCTCGATCGGAACCCCGATCCCCTCTTCCGGCGTCTTGAAGACGACGAAGGTGGCGCTGTCGCCTTCCTTGAGTGTCTCCAGAAGCTGGTCGTTGAGAACGACCTGGGCGTAGCACCCGTCCGCAAGGCAGGATGTGAACTGGGCGTTGCCGATATTCTTCTCGTCGACCAGAAGGCCAAGGCCGTTGGGCAAGACGACGCCGAGCGGCACGACGACGCGCAGAAGCTCCGCCTTGCCATCGGCCGTGCGCAGAACAATGGCGGAGAGGCCAATATCGGCCTCTTCATCCAGCACGAGCTGGATGATCGCGCACTGCTCGGAGGAGGCGCCCGCCGGCGTATCGCAGACGAGCTTCCATTCTCCGAAGGTCTCTTTCACGACACCTTCCTGCGCTCCTGCCGGCGCGGGGCCCGCTAGGGCGAGTAGGCCGGCGAGAAGGAAAAGGGTGGTCTGGAACCGGGAAAAGGAGAGCGTCACGGGGGGACTCCGAGCGATTCGTTTGGGCCAGCATGGCGCGGTTGAGGCTGTTTTGCCATTCTATGGCGCGGGGGTACAGGCCTTTCATCGTATTGCGTCGAAATGAGGGATGCCGCACCGCACAGAAGGGCTTAGGAAACAGCATTGTAGGTCTTTTCGAAACGCCGCCCACATATTAGAATGACTCTATTCTTTGCGCTCTGGGAGGCAGCGACGGTACTGCACGGCATGTTGCAGAGTCGCGTGGAGTATGGTTTTAGAGCGCTCACGATGGGCGGTCCTTCGCCAGTGAAAGGGCCGTCTCGGACATTCCGATCGAGGAGACGATAGGGCAATGAAGACAGTCCTTGCCAGCCTTTTGGCCGTTGCTGTCAGTGGCGGAGCGGCAAATGCGGCAAAGCCGGAGCAGTGGCAGTTTACGCTGCAGCCGGCGGCGACGCCGATCATGGAACAGATCGTGTGGTTCGAAGAATACACGTTCTGGTTCATCATACCGATCGTGCTGCTGGTCCTCTTTCTGCTGCTGTTTGTGGTGTTCCGGTTCCGTGAAAGCCGTAATCCGGTCCCTTCACGCACCAGCCACAACACCATCATCGAGGTGATCTGGACGGCGGCGCCGGTTCTGATACTCCTTCTGATCGCCATTCCCTCCTTCAACCTTCTGACGGCCCAGTACACGCCGGACACCGAGCCTGAACTGACCGTGAAGGCTACTGGCTACCAGTGGTATTGGGGTTATGAGTACCAGCCTGCCGAAGGCGCCGAAGATGCCGAAGCGGTTTCCTACGATTCCATCATTTTGGCCGATGGTGACCGCGAAGGCAGCGGTAAGACCGATCTGGAGGAATATCCGCGCCTGCTGGCGGTCGATAACGAGATGGTCGTGCCGGTCGATACGACGGTTCGGCTTCTGGTTACTGGCGCCGACGTGATTCACGCTTTCGCCATGCCGGCTTTCGGTATCAAGAACGACGCGGTCCCGGGACGTATCAACGAGACCTGGTTCCGCGCCGAGCGCGAAGGGCTCTATTACGGACAGTGCTCCGAAATCTGCGGTAAGGACCACGCGTTCATGCCGATCGCGATCCGGGTCGTCAGCCGTGATCAGTACAACAACTTCATTCAGTCTGCGGGCGGCGACCTTCAGGGGGCCTTCACGCAGCTCTTGGCTTCGATCGAGGCGGACAAGAGCAAGAAACTGGCCGACGCGAGCGTTGGCGCTTCCCCGACGATGACGGAGTAAACGACGATGTCGACCGTAGCGGCGCACGACGCGCATCACGACCACAAGCCGTCCTTCTTCAAGCGTTGGTTCCTCTCGACCAACCATAAGGATATCGGCGTTCTCTATCTCTGCTTCGCTCTGCTCTCGGGCTTCGTCGCGGTGACTCTGTCGATCTTCATGCGCATGGAGTTGCAGGAGCCGGGCATTCAGATTTTCGACGGCCTCGCTTCGATCCTCTATGGCTTCGATGGCGCTGCCGCTGTCGACGGTGGCAAGCAGCTCTACAACGTCTTCGTCACCATGCACGCCGTCCTGATGATGTTCCTCGTCGTCATTCCGGCCCTGTTCGGTGGCTTCGGCAATTACATGATGCCGATCATGATCGGTGCGCCGGATATGGCGTTCCCGCGGATGAATAACATCTCCTTCTGGCTTCTGCCTGTTGCGCTGATTCTCGGCCTTATCGGCATGTTCATGCCGGGCAATGCCGGCGGCTACGGGCCGGGGCAGGGTTGGACCGTCTATCCGCCGCTTTCGACCTCGGCGTCACCCGGGCCTGCGATGGATTTCGTGATCCTGTCGCTGCACCTTTCGGGGGCGTCCTCGATCCTCGGTTCGATCAACTTCATCACCACCATTTTCAACATGCGTGCGCCGGGCATGACGCTGCATAAGATGCCGCTCTTCGCCTGGAGCCTTCTCGTGACCGCCTTCCTGCTGCTTCTGTCGCTTCCGGTCCTGGCTGGCGCGATCACCATGCTGCTGACAGACCGCAATTTCGGCACGGCCTTCTTCGCGCCGGAATACGGTGGTGACCCGATTCTCTTCCAGCATCTGTTCTGGTTTTTCGGTCACCCGGAAGTGTACATTCTGATTCTGCCGGCGTTCGGCATTGTCAGCCATGTGATTTCGACCTTCAGCCGCAAGCCGATCTTCGGCTATCTCGGCATGGCCTACGCCATGGTGGCGATCGGCGCGGTCGGCTTCATCGTGTGGGCGCACCACATGTATACCACCGGCATATCGCTCAACACGCAGCGCTACTTCGTCTTCGCGACGATGGTGATCGCGGTGCCAACCGGCATCAAGATCTTCTCCTGGATCGCTACGATGTGGGGCGGTTCGATCCGCTTTACTACGCCCATGCTTTGGTCGATCGGTTTCGTCTTCCTCTTCACGGTGGGCGGCGTCACAGGCGTTCAGCTTGCCAATGCCGGCCTCGATCGCGCCTATCACGATACCTATTATGTGGTGGCGCACTTCCACTACGTTCTCAGCCTCGGTGCGGTCTTCGGCATCTTCGCGGGCTGGTATTACTGGTGGCCCAAGATCACCGGCACCATGTATAACGAGACCATCGGCAAGCTGCATTTCTGGATCATGTTCATTGGCGTGAACATCACCTTCTTCCCGCAGCACTTCCTTGGTCTTGCCGGCATGCCGCGCCGCTACATCGACTATCCGGACGCTTATGCGGGCTGGAACTTTGTCTCCTCGATGGGCTCATACATCTCTGTCGTCGCCATGGTCGTCTTCGCGATCGGTGCGATCGAAGCGCTGATGAAGAAGCGTCCGGCCGCGGCCAATCCTTGGGGAGAAGGCGCGACGACCCTGGAATGGCAGCTTTCGTCTCCCCCGCCCTTCCACCAGTGGGAAGAGCTGCCGCGGGTTCGCTGAAGAACCGCGCCGACAATGAGAATGAAGCGGCCCGCAGCTCTTACTTTCTGCGGGCCGCGCACGACACAGGTGCCTGCCTGCTTTCTGGTGGCCCTACGACCGCGGTTGACGGCGTAAGAACGGAGTAAAAGCCTTTCATGAGCATCACGCGCGATGAGAATATCGTTGAAGGCGCCGGACTGTCCGAAGCAACGCCCCGCGACTTTTTCGCGCTCCTGAAGCCGCGGGTTATGAGCCTCGTTGTGTTTACGGGTTTTGTCGGCCTGCTGCTGGCACCAGGATCGATCGATCCGTTCAACGCGTTTGTTTCCATTCTCTGCATCGCCATCGGCGCCGGATCGGCGGGCGCTCTGAACATGTGGTTCGACGCCGACATCGATGCGGTTATGCATCGCACGGCCAACCGCCCGATTCCGTCGGGCCGCGTTCAGCCGGGCGAAGCCGTCGCGTTCGGTCTGGTCATGGCAGGTTTTTCCGTCATGACGCTCGGCCTGATGATCAACTGGCTTTCCGCCGCAATCCTCGCATTCACGATCTTTTATTATGCCGTTCTCTACACGATGTGGCTGAAGCGCTCGACGCCACAGAACATCGTGATCGGCGGGGCTGCGGGTGCGTTTCCCCCTCTGCTGGGCTGGGCCTGTGCCACCAATACCGTCGGCCTTGAAGCTATAACGCTGTTTCTGATCATCTTCATCTGGACCCCACCTCATTTCTGGGCGCTGGCGCTTTTCAAGCGGGAAGAGTTCGATCGCGCAAATCTGCCGATGATGCCCAACATTGCGGGCGAAGCCTCAACACGCCGGCAGATCTTCGCTTATTCGCTCCTGTTGGCGCCGCTCGGCGTGGCCCCAGCCTTTCTCGGATTTGCCAGCCCTGTTTATGGCGTTTTCGCCGCGCTGCTTGGTGCGAACTTCCTGCGTCACGCCTGGGCGGTGCTGCGTATGGATGATGCGGATCGCGTGATGGTTCCGGCCAAGCGGTTGTTCGGCTTTTCGATCCTCTATCTCTTCGCCATCTTCGCAGGCCTTCTGGTCGACCACTTTGCCATGCCCTTCTATCCTCTGGTGGGAGCCTGAGCATGGCGGATGAAGAGCTCGAGCGGGTCCGTCTGACACCCAAGCAGCAGAAGGCGCGCCGCATGCGCTCAGTTGCCATCGCGCTGGTTCTCGGCGCGCTGGTCATCCTATTCTACGCCTACACGATCCGCTATTTTGGAAATGTAAGCCAATGAGCGGCAGCGGACGGAGCGAAATGAGCAAGGCAGGGCGGCGCAAGGCGATGACGGCCGGCATCGCGCTGTCGATGGTCGCTGGCATGGGCGCCTTGTCCTACGCGGCTGTTCCGCTCTATCGCATCTTCTGTCAGGTCACGGGCTATGGCGGCACCACGCAGCGCGTGGAGACCGCTTCGGATCGCGTCATCGATCGCACGGTGACCGTTCGCTTCGATGCCAATGCCCCCTCTGTTCCCTGGCATTTCAAACCCGCAGCGCCAGTGACGGTACGACTGGGCGAAACGGCCGTCGTCAACTATACCGCCGAAAGCCTCAGCAATGACGTGACCGGCGGTCAGGCCAGTTTCAACGTGACGCCCGAAATGGCGGGCGCCTATTTCAACAAGATCGATTGCTTCTGCTTCACCGAGCAGACGCTACAGCCCGGCGAAAAGGTGGATATGGGGATCACGTTCTACGTCGATCCGGATATTCTCAATGAGCCGGAACTGGCTGATCTGAAGACCATAACCCTGTCCTACACCATGTTCCCACTTGACCGGGATAACGATGCGGTGGCATCGGCAGGAAGGACGGATAATGTGACGACGCGCTCTGTGACGCGTGAGACAATCGGGGACTGACATGGCCGACGTGCATGCCAAGAAACATGATTATCATATCATCGATCCCAGTCCGTGGCCTCTTCTCTCGGCGCTGGGCGCATTGGTCATGGCCCTCGGCGCGATCTGCTGGATGCGCTATGCGCAGGGAACGCCGCTGCCTTTCTTCGGCGCGGACCTTGCCAATCCATGGTTGTTCTTCATCGGCCTTGTTCTCGTGCTTTACTGCATGTTCGGCTGGTGGTCGGACACGGTGAAGGAAAGCCACGAAGGCTTCCACACACGCGTGGTGCAGCTTCATCTGCGCTACGGCATGATCATGTTCATCGCGTCCGAGGTCATGTTCTTCGTGGCGTGGTTCTGGGCATTCTTCGATGCCAGCCTTTTCCCCGGCGAAGCCGTTCAGGTGACCCGCACCGACTATACGGGCGGACAATGGCCGCCTGTCGGTGTCGAAGTGGTCGATCCGCTTCACTTGCCGCTTTACAACACGGTCATCCTGCTTCTCTCGGGCACGACCGTGACCTGGGCGCACCATTCGCTCATCCATGGCGACCGCAAGGGCCTGGTTTGGGGCCTGGCGCTTACCGTTGTGCTTGGCATTCTCTTCTCGACCGTGCAGGTCTACGAGTATGTCGTCGCGCCCTTCGCCTTCCATAACAGCATCTTCGGTGCGACCTTCTTCATGGCGACCGGCTTTCACGGCTTCCATGTTTTCGTCGGAACGATTTTCCTGGCCGTCTGCCTGATCCGCGCCCTCCGCGGTGATTTCACGCCCGAGAAACATTTTGGCTTCGAGGCGGCCGCCTGGTACTGGCATTTTGTCGATGTCGTCTGGCTGTTCCTCTTCTTCTGCATCTACGTCTGGGGCAGCTTCGGCGCGCCGATCGCCCACCACTAGAGACTTGCGAACGAGTGACTATCTGAACGGAGGCGGGCTATGTCCCGCCTCTTCTCATTTCCGGCATTGGAGTTCGAATGACCCAAGCCAATGAAACGCCGGAGACTTCCACAGTTATACAGCGCGGCGCGCTTGGGCGCTGTCCGCGCTGTGGCGAGGGTGCATTGATTGAAGGTTTCCTGACCGTTCCGGCGAGCTGCACGTCGTGTGGACTGGACTACAGCTTCGAGGATAGCGGTGACGGGCCGGTGCCGTTCGTCATCCTCATTATCGGTGCTCTCGTGATCGGCGGAGCGCTTGCGCTGGAAGTCAGCTACGCTCCATCCTTCCTCGTGCATCTGCTCGTTTGGGTGCCAATCGGCTTCCTGGCAGGCGCAGCGCTGCTGCGCACTTTGAAGGGTGTACTGATCGCTCTCCAATGGCAGAATAACTCTGGTGAACGCCGCTATCGGAACGGTTCGTCATGACGCCGGTGTCTGACAGAACGCCAGAAGACAAAAGGCGCGGCCTCGGCTTCTTCGCCGCGATCATGCTCGTCGCAAGCGCTTTCGTCGTTCTTATCGCTTTGGGCACGTGGCAAGTGAAGCGGCTCGCCTGGAAGGAAGACCTTCTGGCGACCATCGATTCGCGCATTCACGAAGCCGCTCTTCCTCTTTCCGACATTCAAGGTGTCCTTCAGGTGCCGGGCGGCGTGGAGTTCACGCCGGTCAAGGTCTCGGGCAATTTCATCGCCGGCCGCGCAGTCTTTTTCCTGGCAACGTTCGACGGTCAATCGGGATGGTACGTCTATCAGCCCTTCGCCCTGCTGCCGGGGCAGTGGGAGGGGAGCGACAGCGATATACTGCTCGTCAATCGCGGCTTTGTTCCATACGATCAGCGCGACGCATACGCGATGGGGGCCGATGCCCCGCTCGGTGTGACCGAGATCGAGGGAATCGCTCGCGAGATGCCCTCTGAAAAGCCGTCATCCCTTCTGCCCAATAATCAGCCGGAGGACGGCCTCTTCTTCTGGAAGGACGGCCCGACAATGGCCAAGGCGCTGGGTATCAATCCCGGCAATGTTCTTCCTGTCTTCGTTGATCTTGGACGACCCGGCGCGGACGTCCCGCGCGGCACATGGCCGCACCCTGGCGTCACGCAGGTCAGTCTGCCCAATAATCACCTCTCCTACGCCCTGACATGGTATGGGCTGGCGGTCGTCCTCGTCGTTGTGGTCGGCTATGCCTTCTGGCGCTCGCGGCATCCGTTGGAGGATGCTTGACAGGGCAGGGGGCAAGACCCCAGTTGAAGGCACATCACACTCCGCGATTTCGAGGATTACCATGGCCGCACGACCAAAGCTGACACTCCGACTGTGTGAGCCGCGGGGCTTCTGCGCCGGCGTGGATCGTGCGATCCAGATCGTGGTGCTCGCGATCAAGAAATACGGTGCGCCCGTCTATGTGCGCCACGAGATCGTGCATAATCGCTATGTGGTCGAGGGCCTGCGTGCCAAGGGCGCGATCTTCATCGAAGAGCTTTCGGAAATCCCGGCCGATCATCGCGACCGACCGGTCGTCTTCTCCGCCCATGGCGTTCCGAAGAGCGTTCCGGCCGATGCCGAAAGCCGCAATCTCTTCTATCTCGATGCGACCTGTCCGCTGGTCTCGAAGGTCCACAAGCAGGCCATGCGTCACCGCCGCCTCGGCCGTCATGTCCTCCTGATCGGCCATGCCGGTCATCCGGAGGTGATCGGCACGATGGGCCAGCTGCCCGAGGGCGAGGTGACGCTTGTCGAAACCGAAGAGGATGCGGACCGCCTTTCATTCGATGACGGAACGGAGCTCGGCTTCGTCACGCAGACGACGCTTTCGGTCGACGATACCGCCGGTATCATTGCCCGGTTGGAGGAGCGCTTTCCGAAGATGCATGCCGCCGCGGCCGAGAGCATTTGCTACGCGACGACCAACCGGCAGGATGCAGTCAAACAGGCAGCCGCCGGCTGCGACCTCTTCCTCGTTGTTGGAGCGCCGAATTCATCCAACTCCAAACGGTTGGTCGAAGTGGCGGAACGCAGCGGGGCGAAAAGCGCCAAACTGGTTCAGCAGGCCGACGAAATCGACGGGTGGGACGCGCTGAAGGACGGCGCGCTGGTCGGCCTGTCCGCCGGCGCTTCCGCGCCCGAGATCATTGTCGATTCGATTATCGAAGCCTTCCGCGAGCGCTTCGAAGTGACGGTAGACATCGCTCTTGCCATGGAGGAGAACGAAACGTTCCCGGTCATGCGCGCGCTGCGAGATGTCGAATTGACACCCGCCGACATGGCTTTCGTCAACGGAATGGCCTGAGCCCAACATGGCAGTCTATACCGACATCACCGAAGGCGAGTTGCGTCATTTTCTGCAAACCTATGAACTGGGTGACCTGCTCTCCTATCGCGGCATTGCCGAAGGCGTCGAAAATTCCAACTTCATCGTGCATCTAGAGCGTGGTGAGTTCATTTTGACGCTCTACGAAAAACGGGTGAACGAAGAGGATCTGCCCTTTTTCATCGGGTTGATGGATCATCTGGCCGCCAAAGGATTTGCCTGTCCCCGGCCCGTCAAGCGGCAGGATGGAACCGTTATCGGACATCTGGCGGGTCGCCCCGCTGCGATGGTGACCTTTCTGGAGGGCGTCTGGCCGCGTGAACCGTCTGTGGTCCACTGCGCCGAGGCTGGCGCTGCGCTCGCGCAGATGCATCTGGCGGTGGCGGACTATGAAGGCTATCGCCGCAATGCGCTGACGCTGCCGGATTGGCGTCCGCTGTTCGAGCAGGTGGGCGACAAGGCCGACGAGGTGATCGACGGGCTGGCCGAAGAGACGCGGGCCATGCTGGACCGCCTCGAAGCGGAATGGCCGACCGACCTGCCCTCCGGGGTCATTCATGCGGACGCCTTCCCGGACAATGTGTTCTTTCTGGGTGACCGCTTTTCCGGGCTTATCGATTTTTATTTCGCCTGCAATGATCTCTTCGCCTATGATGTCGCTGTGGCGCTCAATGCATGGTGCTTCGATGCCGACCATCGCTTCGACAGGCAAAAGAGCGCTGCCATGCTCGATGCCTATCAGAGGGTTCGCCCTCTTTCGGATGACGAGAGAAAGGCCCTACCGGCGCTTTGCCGCGGAGCGGCAACACGCTTCATGCTGACGCGCCTTTACGACTGGATTCACACCCCTGCCGACGCGACCGTCACCAAGAAGGATCCGAGGCAACCCCTTGCCTGGATGCGCTACCACGCGGCGGCCAGTGGGCCTGGCGCTTACGGATTAAACGCATGAAGCATGTCGAGATTTTCACCGACGGCGCATGCTCGGGAAATCCGGGGCCTGGTGGATGGGGAGCGATCCTGCGCCATGGCAGTGCGCAGAAAGAACTCTCCGGCGGCGAGGCCGACACCACCAACAACCGGATGGAATTGACTGCCGCTATCGAGGCTCTCAATGCCCTCAAGGGTTCCTGCCGCGTCGATCTGCATACGGACAGCGTCTATGTGCGCGATGGGATCCGGAGCTGGATTTCGGGGTGGAAAAGAAATGGCTGGAAGACGGCTGCCAAGAAACCCGTCAAAAATGCCGAACTCTGGCAGGCGCTGGATGAAGCCAGATCACGCCATGACGTGACCTGGCATTGGGTGAAGGGCCATGCCGGCCATCCGGAAAATGAGCGCGCCGATGAACTGGCGCGCGAAGGAATGAAGCCGTTCAAGTCGAAGACGGCTTCAAAAGCCAAACGAGAAGATTAAAGCCGCTTCAGCAGGGCGTCGGCATCCGTATCGCCGCTCTCGCCCGGGCTTTCCTCGACCATTACTTCTTCCGCGACGCCATCCTTGACCAGGAGGCAAAACCGCTTCGCGCGCTTGCCGCCCAGCGCTGGCATATCCATGTCGAGGCCGAGGGCGGTGACATATTCGCCCTGGGGGTCGGCCAGATAGGTCACCTTGCCTTCGCCACTGGTTGAATCGCGCCAGGCTTTCATGACGAAGGGATCATTCACCGAGATGACGGCGATCTCGTCAACGCCTTTCGTGCGGAGTTCGTCATTCTTCTCGATGAATGTCGGCAGATGGTTGAGCGAGCAGGTCGGTGTGAAGGCGCCCGGTACGCCCACGAGGACCGCCGTCTTCCCCTTGAAGATGGCATCGGATGAGATTTTTTCTGGCCCGTCGGGTCCCGGCGTCATAAATGAGCCCGCCGGAAGCGTCTCACCTTTGGAAATCGTCATGGAAGTGGTCCCTTGTTGCGCGGCAAACGAGCCGCTTTCCTCGCCGCATTTAGTGTGTGTGCGCGAAGAGAAAAGCGCGGACTCTCGTCACATTGAGGGAAGGTCGACAGATCCAACATAGCCTCTTTTGCCGATCACGAGCAGAAGGCAGAGTTCCTTGCCACTCATGTCGTCTTTTTCTTTCAGGATCGGCATCTCGAAGCGAAGCGTTCCATCGCCATTGTCGGATGCGGGATCGGGTGCAGCGAGCCGCAATCCACTCGGACCTTCGGCGATAAACAGCTCGGCATCGCGCGCGTCTTCGAGGCTCTCGCTCTGGAATGTGATGATCAGCCTGTCATCGGCCGTCTCTATTTCTGGCGTCAATCCAGCCGCTTCGAGGGTTTCTGGCAGTGGCGACATGGCCTCGAGCGTTTCGGCTTCCCGAAATTTGTTGTCCTCTGCCTCGAGAGGGGCGGCAAGCTGAAGCGTCAGGGGAATGCAGATCTGCTGGCATATGCCGAGAAAAACAGAAGCCTCGAGGCGCAAGGAGCCCGCAGCGTCCGGCGTCGGCACGTCCATTGCGATATAGGTACGATCCTTATATCCGGCCCAGACATTATGGGGTTCGCGAAAACGTTGCGGGGCCGGCATGACGAGAGTCGGGCGTATCTCGTGCCCCGCCATCCGCAATGTTACGGAAGGAGCCACGCCGCTATCTCCGGGTTGCAGCCAGTAGGTCTTCCAGCCTTCCTGAAGTTCGATTTCGACCCAGGCTCTTGCGTAATCGTCTCCGCTGCCGCCACTGGCGAGGAGGCGCGCGCGGCCTCCCTCGAAGCTGGTCCATTGCCCGGCGCCGGCGGGGGCCGACGTCGGTGAAAACGCGCTGGCGAGCAGACACAGCACCAGCACTGCCACGAGACGCTGCATGTCGGACTCCATTTTGAAACGGTCAGGGCGGGATATTAGGTCCGAAAGGGGCGTCTTCGAGGCGCATGCCCGAACGATCTTTTTCTTTACACCCCCTGATCTCGCGTTAGGCTGAAGGACAAAGGATCGGATCATGAGCGAATTTCTGGAAGGCAAGTTTCTCATCGCGATGCCGGATATGGCGGACGAGCGCTTTTCCCGCACCGTGATTCTGGTCTGCGCGCATTCGGAGGAAGGCGCGATGGGAATCGTCATCAATCGGGCGCAGGAGATCGGTTTTGCCGATCTGATCTCCCAGATCGGCCTGATCGATGATGATGAGGCCATTCATCTTCCGGCCGAAGCAAGGAAGATGATCGTGCGGGACGGCGGACCGGTCGACCGTAGCCGCGGCTTCGTGCTCCACAGCGATGATTACACTCTCTCGTCTTCTCTCGATGTCTCAGGAGGCCTGCGGCTGACCGCTACGGTCGATGTTCTTAGGGCCATTAGTGACGGCTCGGGACCAGAGAAGGCGATCATGGCTTTGGGCTATGCGGGTTGGGGTGCCGGGCAGCTTGAGGGCGAGATCGCCCAGAATGGCTGGCTCGTGGCCGACGCGCCTTCGGAACTGATTTTCGATAGGCCATTGGAAGAGATCTGGCCGGGCGCCCTCGGTCTGCTCGGTATCGACCCCGTCAATCTGAGCGCTGTCGCCGGAAACGCCTGAGGGGCATCGCGTGATCAGCGCAGCGGCCTGTCCCTACTGGGCCGCTGCCGCCCGTTCCTGAGCGCAATATTCCTGAGCGGTGGCCATATCGACCGGCTTTCCGAACATAAAACTCTGGACATAATCGCAGCCGGCCTCCTGTAGCAGGGCCAGCGTATCGTCATCATCGACGCCTTCGACGACGATGCTCATACCGACCTCATGGCCCAGATGGACCAGGGAGCGAAGCAGGGCTTTCGACTGATCGGTTCGGTCGATCACGAAAGACCTGTCGATCTTGATGCAATCGAACGGAAACCGCGTGAGATAGGACAGAGCGGAATAACCCGTCCCGAAATCGTCGATCGACAATCCGATCCCGAGCGCGTCGAGCTGTTCGAGCACGCGGGCGTTCTGCTCCGGATTTTTCATGACCATGGTTTCGGTCAGTTCCAACCGGAACGTCGAGGGTTTGAGCCCCGTTCGCGTCAGGACGGATTTGACGTCCGAGACGAGGTCTTGGCGAAGAAACTGGCTGGAGGAGAGATTAACGGCGACGTAGAGGTCATCGCGGTCGCAATGGCGGGCGATCGCTGCCATATCGTCGGCCGCGCGCTGCATCACGAAGAGGCCGAGCCGTGCGATCAGACCGGAATTTTCGGCAATCGGGACGAAATCGGCAGGGGCGATCGGACCGCGCTTCGGATGGTTCCAGCGAATCAGAGCCTCGAACCCCGCAATCGTCATCGACGCGATGCGGATGATCGGTTGGTAGAGAACGTGAAGTTCCCCATTGTCGATCGCACGGTGAAGATCGGCCTCGATGTGCAGATAGTCCGAGCCCATTGTTCGAAAGGCGGGGCGGAACGGCTCGACGCGGTCGCCACCAAAGCGTTTGGCCTGATGCAGCGCCAGTTCGGCGTCCTTGACCAGTTCCTGCGCGCTACCGTGCTGCTGGGTCCATCCTGCCACGCCGATGGAGGGTGTCAGAACGATCTCCTGATTGGCGAAATTGATGGGCGCAGAAATCGTTTTCTTCACTTGGGCGGTGAAGGCTTTCACCTCTGAGGGATCAGGCCGACCACCAAGGGAAATCATGAAGTGATCGCCGGAAAAGCGCGACAGCGTGTCCTCGGAACGGCATAGCCTTGCCAGCCGCCGGGCGACGGTGAGAAGGATCGTGTCGCCAACCGATATGCCGAGCGATTCATTGACCGTCCGGAATCGGTCGATGTCGATGGCCAGCACCGTCGGGCGAATACGCTCGTCCTCGCGCGCCGTCGCGACGAGCGAACCCAGGCGATCCATGAAAAGCTCGCGGTTGGGAAGGCCCGTCATATTGTCGTGGACCGAATCGTAGAGCAGCCGTTCTTCGGCTTTCTTTTGTTCCGTCACCTCACAGATCGTACCGACGCAGCGGACGACCTCTCCATCGGCTCCTACCACTGGACGGGCCTTGAGGCTGTACCAGTGGTAGTGGCCGTCTTCTCCGCGCAGCCGGAAATCCTGACGGATCCGCCCGCGGCGGTGCTCCAGGATCATGTCGAGCGTGGTGCGAAAATGGTCGCGATCGTCCAGATGCATCGCCTCCACCCAATCCCGCGCCGGACCGCGGAGCTCCTGCCGACGCAAACCGATCAAAGGCGCGATGTCGGGGCGCGTGACGATCCGGTCGCGCAGCACGTCCCAATCGAAGACAATGTCGCCGGAGCCCGTCATGGCGAGGGCCTGGCGCTCCACATCAGAGAAGAGGCCCTGCCGCACGGCGCCGCCGGAAAAAGCGTGCTGCATGACGGTAAAGCCGATAAGCAGGACGATGAGCACGAGACCACCGCCGAGCGCCGGCTGCACCACATCATTGTCGATGGCCCCGGAAATCGTCATGCCCATGCCGACGACCCAGGCGGCAACCGCGACCCAGCTTGGCACCAGCATGATGGCGCGGTCATAGCGGTGGCTGGCCTGCCATACGATGACACCGAGGCCGACCACGGCCGTCAAAGCTAGGGAGATACGTGCGACGCCGGCGGAAAAGCTGGGATAGAAGACAGCGAGGGCGACGAGGCAGCCGAGCGCGGTCAGCCAGACCAGCGCCGCATGACTGAAATGCTTGTGCCATCGCGAGAGATTGAGATAGGCGAAGAGGAAGATGACGAGGGTGCCCGCCAGGGCGATTTCGGCGGTCGCTCGCCAGACCGGTTCGCTGCCCGTCGCGACCCCCACCATCCGATCGAGAAAGCCGAAATCGACCGATATGTAGAAAAGAACCGCCCAGGCGAGAGCCGCCGCCGCAGGAAACATGACGGTGCCGCGCACCACGAAGAGAATCGTCAGAAAGAGCGCCAGAAGACCGGAAATGCCGATCACGATCCCGCGAAATAGCGTGTAGGCGTTGATCGTGTCCTTATAGGCTTCCGGCTCCCAGATGTAGAGCTGCGGCAGTTCCGGCGTGGCCAGTTCGATGACCAACGTCACGACGCTGTTCGGGTTCAGCGTCAGATTGAAGATATCGGCGTCTTCGCTGGGCTGGCTATCCAGCGCAAAGCCTTCGGACGGCGTAATGTTCACGATGCGCTGCGCACCAAGGTCAGGCTTCCAGAGGCCCGAGCCGACCAGCCGATAGTGCGGAGCGACGATCTGCCGGTCGATCTGTTGTTCGCTGGCATTGGCGAGCGATAGCACCGCCCAATGGCCGGATGGCGGATTGCCAAGAGCTTCCACTTCGATCCGGCGGACGATTCCGTCCTCACCGGGAGCTGCGGAAACCTGGAATGTGCGCGAACCGTTCGACGTGATTTCCACGGCCCGGGACAGGTCAAGCGCCAGATCGTCAGCCTCGACCTGTACGGTCTCTTCCTGAGCGTGGAGGGGCATGGCAGAGAACAGAAGAAATCCGGCCAGCATCATGCAAAGCGCTATCAGCCAATGCGTCCAACCCTTTGGCGCTTCGATGCCCGTCACAATCCGCTCCCCTTGCTGGCTCTGCTTCTTTCATCGTCGCCACAGAGGCGGGCGTAAAGGTGATGATCCCGCCAGACGCCGCCGATGAACAGATAAGATCGCAACAGCCCTTCGCGCTCAAATCCGGCTTTTTTGAGCAAGCGTTCCGAACGTTCATTGCCGGGGATACAGGCAGCCTGAACGCGATGCAAATTGAGGTCGCGGAATGCAAAGTCGCAGAGCGTGTCGATCGCGTCGTGCATATGTCCCTTGCCGGCGAAGGGCTCACCCATCCAATAACCGATTTCGCCGTTCTGGCAGACGCCGTAGCGCACATTGGAAAGCGTGATTCCACCCATCAATTCGTCATGGGCGGACAGGATGAAGAAGCTGAAACCCGTCTTGCGACGTGCGTCCTGGCCCTGTCGCCGAACGGTCTTTGCAAATTCGCGACGTGAAATCGGCGGGTTGGGCCAGACCGGCTCCCAGGGTTCCAGAAAGGCGCGGCTTCTGGTTCGCAGTTCCGACCATTCGTCGAAATCGCTTCGACGGGGCAGGCGCAGGATGACGTTCCTTCCCCTTAGACGCATCCCAGAGGTCGGAAGCCCCTTCAGCACGGTCGTCAGGAGGCGGCAGCTTGGCGGGTCTCGACGACCGAACTGCCCAGACGGCGCTGGATCGCGTCATAGGGCATGAGCGGTCCGAGAGGTCCTATTCCCGCAACGGTCGGCACGCTCCCCATAAATGTCCGATGAGCGAGGTCGGCGATCCGTTCCGCCGATATGTCGTTCAGCCGGTCGAGGACTTCCTGACGGGGCAGAACGCGTCCGTGGGTCAAGAACTGCCGGGCGATCTGGCTGGCGCGCGACATGGAACTCTCGCTGCTCATCAGAAGGCTCGCACGAAGCTGTGCCCGCGCCCGGCTGACCTCTTCCTCGCTGATATCGTTGGACAGCGTGCAGATCTGGTCGAGCAGCACCGGCAGAAGCTCTTCTATATCCTCTTCGCCTGTCGCCGCATGAATTCCGAACAGGCCGGCATCGGAGAAACTCCAGTGGAAAGCCGAGACCGAATAGCAGAGGCCGCGACGCTCGCGGATTTCCTGGAATAGCCTGGAGCTCATGCCGCCGCCGAGGACGGTCGCAAGGATCTGACTGGCGTAGAAATCACGCGCCAGGAAGGGCTTGCCCTCGAATCCAATCAGGATTTGCGCATCGAGCAGCGAACGGCTTTCGCGGAATTCGCCTCCGGTATAGACGGCATCGGTCGCGCGTTGGGCGCCGGCGTGAGGGCCGAGATCGGAGAGGCGACTTTCGATCTCCCGCAGGAACACGTCATGCTCGACCGCGCCAACGGCCACGGCGATCATGCGGTCGGCGCCATATTCGCGGGCGAGATAGCTTCGCAATTGATCGGAGGAAAATGTCTCGATCGTCTCTCTTGTGCCGAGCACCGAGCGTCCAACCGGCTGCCCCTGAAACGCCGCCTCGGCAAACCTGTCGAAGACGATATCATCGGGCGTATCCATCGCCGCACCGAGTTCCTGCGCGATAACGTGTTTTTCCCGCTGCAACTCGTCTTCGTCAAAGACGGAGTCCCGCAGAATGTCGCACAATATGTCGGTCGCAAGGCCGACATCTTCCTTCAGGACACGCGCAAAGAAAGACGTGGTCTCCACGGAGGTTGAGGCGTTGATTTCGCCTCCGACATTTTCGATCTCGACGGCGATATCTTCGGCGCTGCGGCGGCCCGTGCCTTTGAAGGCCATATGCTCCAGAAGATGCGCGATACCGTGTTCTTCCGGTCGCTCATCCCGCGAGCCGCTGTGATTCCATAGACCCAGCACGACACTTTCGACATGGGGGCGGTGTTCGGTCGCGACGATAAGGCCATTCGCAAGGGTTGTGGTTTCGACCGGCATTTTTCCTCCCACTCAACTCTTTGGCGCGCCATTGGCGCGGGCCGCGTTACATACCAGCGCGGCTCTGTTTCTTGATATGATCCTCCACCATTTCCAGCTCCGGGGAAAGGACTTCGTAGTGCTCCTCCCGGCTCATCAGGTCTGAAAGGTGGGGGGGCAAGGCAGGGGTAACCCCGCTTGCCCTGATGACGGCGTCGGGAAATTTCGCCGGGTGCGCTGTTGCCAGAACCACCATGGGCGTTCCCGCTTCGCCGTAACGGCGCGCAACGGCATGTGCTGCTGCGGAATGCGGATCGAGCAGATAATTGCATTGCTCCCTGGTGCGCCTGATTTCGGCTGCGACCGCGTCCTCATCGGCGCGGTCGGCGGCGAATCCTTCGCGGATCTTGCCGAGCAGACTCTCTTCCAGCTTGAAGCTGCGACTCTGCTGAAGCTGCTCCATAGAACGTCGGACGGCCGCGGCATTCTGCCCGCCAGCCTCGAACAGGAGCCGCTCGAAATTGGAGGAAATCTGGATATCCATGGAAGGTGAGGTCGTCGCGACCACGCTTTCCATCGTGTAGCTGCCCGTTTCGAGCGTGCGGGCTAGAATGTCATTGGCGTTGGTGGCAATGACCAGCCGCTCGATCGGAAGACCCATCCGCTTGGCGCAGTAGCCGGCGAAGATGTCGCCGAAATTTCCTGTCGGAACGGTGAAGGAGACCGGCCGATCCGGAGCGCCGAGGCTGAGCGCGCTGGAGAAATAGTAGACGATCTGGGCCATGATCCGCGCCCAGTTGATCGAGTTGACCCCTGAAAGCCGGACATTGTCGCGGAACCGGTGATGATTGAACATGCTTTTGACGAGAGACTGGCAGTCGTCGAAATTGCCTTCAATTGCTAGTGCGTGGACATTGGCGTGCGGAGACGTTGTCATCTGTCGCTGCTGGACGGGCGAAACCCGTCCGTGAGGAAAGAGGATGAAAATGTCGGTCCGGTCCTGCCCGCCAAACCCGTCGATCGCGGCGCCGCCCGTATCGCCGGACGTGGCGCCGACGATGGTCGCCCGTTCATCGCGCTCGATCAGCACGTGATCCATCAGCCGCGCCAATAGCTGCATGGCGACGTCCTTGAAGGCGAGCGTCGGGCCGTGAAACAGTTCGAGAACGAACCGGTTATGGCCGGTCTGGACCAGCGGGCAGATCGCTTCATGGGCGAAGGTGCCATAGGCCTCGCGGACAATCGCTTCGAACGGCTTCCGTTCGATTTCGCCTTCGACAAAGGGCCAGAGCACGGTGATCGCCAGTTCGACATAGGATAGCGAGGCCATGGCGCGGATCTCGTCGCGGCTGAACTGCGGCCACTCTCGCGGCACGTAGAGACCGCCATCGCGGGCCAGACCGGTAAGCAGCGCGTCTCTGAAAGGGAGGGCAGGGGCCTCGCCCCGTGTCGAAATATAGTCCATGGTCATGTCCAGGCAGGCCGTTCGTCGCCGAAGCCGAAAGGCAATCGTGAATGTGCCGCTTCGTATAGGCAATGCCCCACCCAATGCAAACGGAGATCGGGCGTGCAAACCTTCGCTGCCATTGTTTCGACGCATCCAGACGGTTTTCATCGCGGTTGAGAACCGGTAGAACTCGCCAGCTATCGGATTGCGGTGTGGGATTGATGACTATGATTTTTAAAGGCAAGGGCGGCGCATCAGTCAGGATGGCCGCGATCTTCCTCATGGGTGCGACGCTTGCCGCCTGTCAGAGCGCGGGTGACGGACTTGATGTAGCGGGTGCGGAAAAGGACAAGAGCGACATTGAACGCGTTTCGTTCGAGGACCTGCGCGGCTATTGCCCGACCGTACAGCTTCGTGAAGGCACGGCTTATTTCAACGTCTATGAAGGCGATGAAACATCGCAGAATGTCCGCTACCAGGCCGCGATCACCGACGTGACACGTCAGTGCAAATACGAAAACGGGCAGTTGGCCATGAAGGTCGCCGTTGCCGGCCGGGTTCTTCTCGGACCACAGGGCAGCAGCGGCACCGTCAAACTGCCGATCCGCGTTGCCGCGCTGACCGGTGGAGACGAAGTCCTCTATTCGGAAATTCAGCCCTACACCCTCGAGGTCAATGCGAGCGGCGCGACCCAGTTTATCTATACCGATAGCGATATTCGGGTGAGCCAGCCCGACGCGCGAAACATCGTGATCTATGCCGGTTTCGATGAAGGCCCGAAGAAGGCTGCGGCGACGAACTGATTTTCGGCAGCGGGCTAGGTTTCTCTAGCCCAGCCGGCCAAAGCTGCCGAGAGCCTCGACCGTGGCTGGGAAATCCTGAAGCCTGGCGATCACCGTTTCCGCGCCCGCCTCGAGCAGCTTGTCCGCATGGCCGGGATAGGAATGGCCGCCGCCCGTAAAGCCGATGACACGCATGCCGGCCCGGCTGGCGCCGTGCACGCCATGGGTGGAATCCTCCAACACGAAGGTCCGGTCCGGTTTGGCGCCCGCCTTCTCGGCGGCCATCAGATAAATGTCCGGTGCCGGCTTCTCCATGATGCCCTCTTCGTCCTTGGCGCTGTAGAGCACCGGAACGAGCGGTTTCAGGCCGGTTTTCGTCAGCGTTATGTCGAGGCGATCATAGCCGGAATTCGAACAGACCGCGAAAGGCAGTCCAACGGACTGCAGCAGCCAGGCTGCCCCGTCGATCATCTTGGTTTCGCGTGCGAGACGCCGGTCGATTTCCTTTTCCGCGTCGCCAAGCAGAGAGGCGGGGATCGGGATATTCGCTTCCGCTTCCACCGCCAGAAGAATGTCCTTGAAGGTGAGGCCGGCAAAGCGTTCGGCCATCTCTTCCGGCGTGATCTCGTAACCGACCGACGACAGCAGCTTGGCATCGACACGCGCGGCGATCACCTCGGAATCGACAAGCACGCCATCGCAGTCGAAAATGACGAATTCGGGAGCAGACATAGGCAGCAACGCTTTCTGTGAGGGCGTGAATCCGGGCGGCTATAGCTGCCAAAGGGGACTGACTTCAACCCGACTGCGCCGTTTCGGCACACCATTCACGCAATCTTCATTCTGTCGGGTAACCATGTGGGTGTGTTTGTTGCGTATCCGAGTAAGAGTTCATGGCTTCCATATTGACCGCTTCGACGGCCGAACTGCCTTCGTCCGCATCCCATCCGCACGATCCCGCGCTTCTGCCGCACCTCGACACCATCATTCGCGGCGATTGTGTCGCGGCGATGGATAAGCTGCCCGACGCCTCGGTCGATGTGATCTTCGCCGATCCGCCCTACAATCTGCAACTTGGCGGCGACCTGCACCGGCCCGACCAGTCGAAGGTCGATGCCTGCGACGATGCCTGGGATCAGTTCGACAGCTTTGCCGCCTACGATGCTTTCACTCGTGCATGGATGCTGGCTGCGCGCCGGGTGCTGAAACCGACGGGCACGATCTGGGTGATCGGCAGCTATCACAACATCTTTCGCGTCGGCGCCACGATGCAGGATCTCGGATACTGGATTCTCAACGATGTGGTCTGGCGCAAGACCAATCCTATGCCGAACTTCCGTGGCCGCCGCTTCCAGAACGCCCATGAGACGATGATCTGGGCCAGCAAGAGCGAGAAGGCCAAGGGCTACACCTTCAATTACGAGGCGATGAAAGCGGCCAATGACGATACGCAGATGCGGTCGGACTGGCTCTTTCCGATCTGCCAGGGTGGCGAACGCCTCAAGGACGACGACGGCCAGAAGGTCCATCCGACACAGAAGCCCGAATCGCTTCTGGCGCGTATCATGATGGCGACCAGCAAGCCGGGCGACGTGGTTCTCGATCCCTTTTTCGGTACCGGTACCACCGGCGCGGTGGCAAAGAAGCTCGGGCGCCATTTCGTCGGTATCGAGCGGGAGCAGGATTATATCGATGCCGCACAGGCACGGATCGACGCAATCGAACCGCTACGCTCCATCGATCTGCGGCAGCTCATGCCGAAACGAGCCGAACCGCGCGTAGCCTTTCTGTCGTTGATCGAGGCCGGACTGCTTCAGCCCGGCGCGCGCCTGACAGATGCCAAGGGCCGTTACTCCGCGACCGTTCGCGCCGACGGGACCTTGCTCTCGGGCGATCATGAGGGTTCGATTCACCGCGTCGGTGCGAAAGTCCAAGGGTTCGAAGCCTGCAATGGCTGGACATTCTGGCATTATGACGCCGGAGAGGGCTGCGAACCGATCGACACGCTCCGCGCGATCATTCGTCGACAGATGGCGAGGAGCGGGGGCTAGCCCCCTTCGCTCCAATCTCAATCGACAGTAACGCCGAGTTTTCGCAGATCGCGGCGTAGCTCTTCCGGCTCACGGAAGAGGATCGCCTTCCAGCCGGCCTCGCGTGCCGCTTCCACATTGCGCGCAGAATCATCGATGAAGACGGTGCGTTCTGGATCGAGCCCGAACACCTTCTGATGGTGGGCGTAGATGGCGGGATCCGGCTTGACCATGCGGATCTGGCCGGAGACGGTCACGCCACGCGGCTCGGCCAGAAAGTCGTAGCGCTCCTGGGCGATCGGATAGGTATCGGCGGACCAATTGGTCAGCAGCGTGACATCGTAGCCCCGGGCGATCAACGAACGCATGATCGCAACGGATTCCCCAATGGCGTGGGGCACCGTGAGGTGCCAGTTCTGGCGAAAAAGACGGATCAACTCTTCCCGATGGGGAAATTGCGCGGCGAGAACCTCTTCGCCTTCTGCCCAACTGCGGCCCGCATCCTGTTGCAGGTTCCAGCCCGGAAAATCGACTTCCTCGAAAAAGCGCTTGCGGTCGGCTTCGTCCGGCAATGCGTCCAGATAGGCGGCATGATGATCCCAGTGCACCAGCACCCGGCCAATGTCGAAAACGATGTGCTCGATCGCCATGTCATATCTTCCCACTGTTAAATGCATCGGGGATCGCGGCCGCGATCGCCTTTCTCATGACTGTGGGCAAGGCTTCTCCGGCAAGCCTCTCTCGCGGGCACCAGAATGCACCGGGCGGTAAATCAGCGCCGTGCGGGGTCTGCGCCCACATGACCTCCAAGGTAAGGAGGAAGTGCGTGAAACCATGCTCCGCCGTCCCGCAATCCACCCAATCGGCAGAAAAAGGCGCGGCGCCTTCACCGGTTGCACCATCCTTTTTCGAAGAAAATTCGGTAACATAGGGTCCTGCCATGCCACCAAGAAGGCCGGATGGCGGTCGGCGTACCAGAAGGACCGCCCCGTCGGTAGCACGCTCCGCGACAAAGGCCGCGGCCAGCCGCGATGGCCGTTCCTTTTTTGGCGCCTTGACCGGCAGGGTTGCAGGGTCAGGGCCGGCCAGAAAAGCCGTACAGCGGTCATTGATCGGGCAGAGGACGCAGGCCGGGCGCTTCGGTGTGCAGATCGTGGCACCGAGATCCATCATGGCTTGTGCGAAATCACCCGGCCGATCCAGCGGTGTCATGGCCGCGACCGTTTCCCGAATCAGCGACTTGGCGGACTTTACCGGTTCGGCGAGCGCCAGAAGACGGCTGACGACCCGCTCGACATTGCCATCGACCACGGGCACCGCCTCGCCATAGGCAATCGCGGCAATGGCATTCGAGGTATATTCGCCAACACCCGGCAGGGCGCGCAGGCCTTCGGCATTACCGGGGAAGCCGCTGGCCTCGGCGACCTTGCGGGCCGCTGCAATGAGATTTCGTGCGCGTGAATAATAGCCAAGCCCTGCCCACGCCGCCATCACATCATCGTCCGCGGCGGCAGCGAGGCTCTCGACTGTCGGCCATGTCACGGTGAAGCGGCGATAGTAGCTTTTGACCGCCGCGACAGTGGTCTGTTGTAGCATCACTTCGGAGAGCCAGACTCTGTATGGATCAGGCCGGACGCCATTTCTCAACGCTTCCGGGCCCGTTCGCCAAGGCAGGTCGCGGGCATGACGATCATACCAGTCCAGCAGCGCTGGGGCGATCATGCGGCTGTCGAAAGCCTTCGCATTATCCGACATCTCGGCAACTTGTCGGGAAGAGGCCATATCGGCGGTTTCGGCCCTGTGCTAAGGAAATCGAGAACAACACTTCGGTCAGTGCAGCGGAGAAGATATGGCCAAACGGCCTCGCAAACGCAATGCGCAGCCAGTCTCCGATCTGGTCTCCGGCCTCGTCAATCCCGTTTTGCGGAAGCGGGCCGGCATATCTCTGGAATTGATTCAGGGCTGGGAGGAGATCGCGGGCCGTCGACTGGCACGCCTTTCAAGGCCCGAGCGGATTGTATGGCCCCGTCGCGCTTCGGAGGACGATCCTTTCAAACCAGCGACGCTCATCATTGCCGCCGAAGGTTATGCCGCTCTGGCGATCCAGCACGAGACAGGTGAACTGATAGCGCGGGTGAATACATTTCTCGGATATGGCGCGATCGAACGTATCAAGCTGGTCCAAAAACCGGTGATACGGTTGGAGGAGGAGAAACACCGTCCCGTCCTTCGTTCTCTTCGACCCGATGAGGAGCAATCCCTGAACGACAGCTTGTCCGGGATTGAAGATCAGTCGCTGCGCAGCGCTCTGGAGCGGCTGGGCCGTGCCGTGAAAGGCGAAGCTGGAGGCTAGAGTGCCGCGGCGTCCCGCCGATGCTGGAAGTCGGCGCCGCCGATCATATCTTGGCGTCATGCTCTTGCCCCGTTTTCAAGCAAGGCATGGGGCAATGAAAGAATTTAAGGCGCCCGGCGGCGCCACGATCATGAAAGGCATACAATGAATTTGCAGCTTCTCCGCTCCTCCAGTCTTGTCGGCGTCACCGCTGCCAGCATTCTGGCGCTCGGCCTTGCCGCCTGTTCCGATAGCAATGAGATGACGGCCGACGCCGCCTCGCCGGACGAGCAGGTCACCGCGTCGACCGACGCCTCTTCAACGGCGGCCCCGGATGAGACGTCGGACGCGCCAGAAGAGCTGGCTCAGGCTGACACCGCGACCGAAGACGAGACGACCGGTTTTTCGGCGGAGGCCGGTGATGGCGCCGAACCCGAGGCCGATGCCGAAGAAGCGGACACGTCCCAGACCCTGCCTACCGAGGCTGCTGAAGACGCGGGAGCGAAAGACGCTGCCGACCCCGCTGCGATCGAGCGGGCGGAAGCGCCTCAGCCGGCCGGTACGGTCGATATGGATACGCTTCTGCAAAATGGCAGCCTTCCGGAAAAGGTGCTCGGTAGCGAAGACGCTCCCGTCACCATCGTCGAATATGCCTCGATGACCTGCGGTCACTGCCGTGCCTTCCATGAGGAGACTTTTCCCGAACTGAACAAAGCCTTCATCCAGACGGGCAAGGTGCGCTTTATCCTGAGGGAGTTCCCGCTGGACCCCAGGGCCACGGCCGCCTTCATGCTGGCGCGCTGTTCGGAGGATAAATATTTCCCGGTGGTCGATGTGCTCTTCAACCGCCAGAACGTTTGGGCGCGTGCCGAGCCGCAGGACGCTGCCAAGACTTTGTTTGATACCGTCAAGATCGCGGGCTTTACGGAGGAATCCTTCGATGCCTGCCTGCAGGATCAGACGCTGCTGGATAATGTGAACGCGGTGCGTGAGAGGGCGAGCGACGAATTCGGAGTCGATTCCACGCCGACCTTCTTCATCGACGGCAATCGCTATCCCGGCGCAATGTCGATCGGCCAGTTGGCGACGCTTATCGATCAGGCCGAAGCCGAGTAAGCAAATTCAGATTTTTAACGCAGAAGCCCGTTTTGCAATGCAAAACGGGCTTTTCGCATTTGCAGGACATGACGTAATTGTGTTTGCTGCAGCGGGGAGGCCAAGGCAGGAAAGATCGTGAAGGGCGGAGAAGTTCAGGCGCCGCAGCGCTACGTCTATGTTTTCGGGGCAGGCGAAGCGGACGGCACGGCAGAAATGTCCGACATTCTGGGCGGCAAGGGCGCAAACCTTGCCGAGATGGCTTCGCTTGGCCTGCCTGTCCCTCCGGGATTCACGCTGACAACCGAAGTCTGCCAGTATTTCAGTCGTCATAGGAGTGTTCCAGACGACCTGGAAGACGAAGTCCGTAAGGCGATGACCAGCCTCGAAGCCATGACCGGCCGGCGTTTTGGAGCGGCGCAGCATAGCCTGCTCCTCTCGGTTCGCTCCGGCGCGCGGGCATCCATGCCCGGCATGATGGATACGATCCTCAATCTCGGGATGAACGATCTGGCGGTCGAGGCGCTTGCCGAGGAGACCGGCGACGGGCGCTTTGCGTGGGACAGCTATCGCCGTTTCATCCAGATGTATTCCGACACGGTCTTGCGGCTCGATCTCGAATTCTTCGAAGAGATCCTCGAGGAAGAGCGTGAGAAGCGCGGCCGTTCCGAGGACATGGAGATGACCGCCGACGACTGGAAGGCGGTTGTCGCGCGGTATCTGGAGTTCATCGAGGAAGAGCTTGGTGAACCGTTTCCGCAGGATGTGGAAATTCAGCTTCGCGGCGCGATCCGGGCGGTCCTTGGATCGTGGATGAACCCGCGCGCCATTGCGTTTCGCGCCCTGCACGGCCTTCAGGAGCAGGAGGGAACGGCCGTCAATATCCAAGCCATGGTCTTCGGCAATCGCGATGACCGATCGGCGACGGGCGTCTGTTTCACGCGTGAACCGAATACGGGCGAGAAAACGCTCTACGGCGAGTATCTGCCAAGGGCGCAGGGCGAGGATGTAGTCTCGGGCCTGCGCACCCCGCTACCGCTCTCCGCGCAGCAGGCTCATGGTCATAGCGGCAACGGCGCCGAGTGTTCCATGGAAGTGGCTTTTCCCGACGCCTATGCCGAGCTGAAAGCCGTCGCAGGCCGGCTGGAAGCGCATTATGGCGATATGCAGGATATCGAGTTCACCATTGAGAGCGGTCAGCTTTATATTCTTCAGACACGCGCAGCCAAGCGCTCTGCCGGAGCGGCGTTGCGGATAGCCGTCGAAATGGCAGATGCCGGCCTGATCGACAGGGACGATGCGTTGCTTCGCATTGACCCTCTTTCGCTGGTCAGCCTTCTTCATGCGTCGATCGATCCGAACGCGGAGCGCGACGAGATCGCCCGTGGTTTGCCTGCGGCCCCAGGCGCGGCCTGCGGGCAGATCGTGTTCTCGCCGGACGAAGCTGCCGAACTGGCGGAACGCGGCAAGAAAATCATTCTCGTTCGCACCGAGACGAGCCCCGAAGATATTCACGGCATGAGTGCCGCCGAAGGCATACTGACGACGAGAGGCGGCACGACAAGTCATGCCGCGGTGGTCGCCAGAGGCATGGGCAAACCTTGTGTCTCGGGTGCCGGAACACTTCGCGTGGACTATGCGGCCAAGACGCTCTCCACCATGGGCCGCACCTTTTCAGAAGGCGATCTCATCACGATCGACGGCACGAGCGGGGAGGTCTTTGCCGGCGGCATGACGATGCGCAAGCCGCAGCTTTCCGAGGATTTTCAGACCATTCTGCAGTGGGCCGACGCGGCCCGTCGTATGAAAGTGCGGACCAATATCGATGTGGCGGGCGATGCCGATCTTGCGCGTGACTTCGGGGCGGAAGGTATCGGCCTTTGCCGCACCGAACACATGTTCTTCGAAGATGGGCGGATTCTCGCAATGCGCCAGCTTATCCTCGCCGAGACCGACCGCGACCGCGAGTCGGCCCTTCTGACGCTTTTGCCGAGCCAGCGTGACGACTTTATCGAACTATTCGAGCAGATGGCCGGTTTTCCGGTGACCATCCGCCTCCTCGATCCGCCCTTTCACGAATTTCTGCCGCAGTCCGATGAGGAATTGCAGGAGACCGCCGACCTTCTCAATGTGCCGGTCGAGAAGATCGAATTTCGCGCGGAAACCCTGCTTGAAACCAACCCCATGCTTGGCCACCGGGGCGTGCGGGTCGCGATCTCCTATCCGGCGATCCCTGAGATGCAGGTGCGTGCTATTTTCGAGGCCGCGGTTGAGGCCGGGCGTCGTACGGGCCGTCAGGTCAAGCCCGAGATCATGTTGCCGCTGGTCAGTCTCCAGCGTGAGGTCGACTTCGTCCGCGAGATTATTGATCGCGTCGGCCGCGAGGTCATGAAAGAGACCGGAGCCAGTGTCGAATATACGGTCGGCATTCTGATCGAATTGCCGCGTGCGGCCGTGAGGGCGCGGCTGATCGCCGAGTCATGCGATTTCTTCTCATTCGGCACGAACGACCTGACCCAGACTGTCTTCGGGATCAGTCGCGACGACGCCGCGCAATTTCTAGAGACCTATCGCCAGGCCGGCATCGTCGAGGCCAATCCCTTCATTACCCTCGACGTCGAAGGCGTCGGAGAGATGATCAAGATCGCCTGCGAGAAGGGCCGCTCCGTGAAGGCCGACCTGATGACGGGCATATGCGGCGAGCACGCAGGCGATCCCAAATCGATCGAATTCTGCGAGCAGACGGGGCTGGATTACGTTTCCTGTTCGCCGTTTCGCGTGCCGATAGCCCGCCTTGCCGCCGCTCAGGCCGCCCTGCGGCTCAAGGAACAAAAGACGACGGAAAGCTGAGCGCCAACGATCAGCCTTGCTCGATCGCAACGTGCTGAGGGTAGAAGGCAATGAAGCCGCCGATCTTGGAAACGCCGTCCTTGGGCGTTTCATAGGTCCATGCCGCATTGTCCACAGCTTCGCCGGCTGCCGATAGGCGGTAATAATGCGCGTCGCCCTTGTGCGGGCAGTGGCTCGTCTTTTCGGTGCGGGTCATATGCTCGAAATAGACATCCTCGCGCGGAATATAGATGACAGGGGGATAGTCGCCCTCTTCAAGCAAAAGGGCATTATCGGAAGAGGCGACAATCGCATCGTGAAATTTCACTGCCACCGGCTTTTCAAGTGGCGCGATACGGATGTGTGGACTGTCTGTCACAAAAGCTCTCCTCGTTCATTCTCGCCGCTCAACGGGGACGGGATTGACAGGTTCCGCCAGATCAACGCTTTACCCAGACGACGATGCGCCCCAAATTACGGGCCAGATCAAGGGGAGGAATTATGCTGGGACTGATGCAAAAATGGCCGCTGACATGCGACCGGATCATCGACCACGCCGCGCGCCAGTTCGG
This sequence comes from Notoacmeibacter ruber, assembly GCF_003668555.1. NCBI lineage: Bacteria > Pseudomonadati > Pseudomonadota > Alphaproteobacteria > Hyphomicrobiales > Notoacmeibacteraceae > Notoacmeibacter > Notoacmeibacter ruber. The sequence goes on from NZ_RCWN01000001.1 coordinate 826,879, forward strand.
AAATCGCGAGATCGTTTCACGGTCCGTGGAGGGGCCGATCGTCAGAACGACATACGGGCAGGTGGCCGAGCGGGCTCGCAAGGTCGCACGAAAGCTGACGGATGAAGGTCTGGAGAGAGGCGCCAGGATCGGGACGCTGGCCTGGAACACGGCCCGCCACCTTGAGGTCTGGTACGGCGCCATGGGAATGGGAGGCGTTTATCACACCCTCAACCCGCGTCTCTTTCCCGATCAGATCGCATGGATCGTCAATCACGCGGAAGATAGCGCTCTCTTCGTCGACCTGACATTTATGCCGATCGTCGAGAAGATCGCGTCCGAGTTGAAGACCGTAAAGACGATTGTGGTGCTGACGGATAAGGACCACATGCCCGAAAGTTCGCTCGATCTGATCTGCTACGAGGAATGGATCGCTGACGCCGAGGACGGCTTCCAATGGGTAGAGCTGGATGAGGACGAAGCGGCCGGCATGTGCTACACATCCGGCACGACGGGAAACCCGAAGGGCGTCCTCTACTCTCACCGCTCGAACGTCCTCCATGCGATGATCGCGGCCTTGCCGGATGCAATGTCTCTGAGCGCAAATTCCGTCGTCCTGCCTGTTGTGCCGATGTTCCACGCCAATGCCTGGGGTATTGGACAGTCCGGCCCGATGACCGGCTCGAAGCTCGTGATGCCGGGCGCGAAGATGGATGGTGAGAGCATCTATGAATTGCTGGATACCGAAAAGGTGACCTTCTCGGCGGCGGTGCCGACCGTATGGCTGATGCTGCTCCAGTATCTCGCCGATACCGGCAAGAAGTTGCCCTATCTGGAGAAGGTGGTGATCGGCGGCTCGGCCTGTCCGCCATCCATGATCGAGAAATTCCGCGATCTCTACGATGTCGATGTGATCCATGCCTGGGGCATGACGGAGATGAGCCCGCTTGGCACACTGGGGCCGCTGAAGCCGCAATTCGCCGATCTGCCGGATGAACAGAAGCTGGAGAAGAAGAGCAAGCAGGGTTTCACGCCCTTCGGCATCGAGATGAAGATCACCGATGACGACGATAATGAGCAGCCTTGGGACGGTAAGACATTCGGCCGGCTCAAGGTTCGTGGGCCTGCCGTGGCCAAGGGATATTACGGTGGTGCGGGCGCCGACCAGTTCGACGATCAAGGATGGTTCGATACAGGCGATGTCGCTCATATCGACAGTGACGGCTACATGCAGATCACCGACCGCTCGAAGGACGTGATCAAATCCGGTGGCGAGTGGATTTCCACGATCGATCTAGAGAACCTCGCCGTCGCGCATCCCGATGTTGCCGAAGCCGCCGTTATCGGCGTTTCTCATCCCAAATGGGACGAGCGTCCGCTTCTGGTCATCGTTCCCAAACAGGGCAAGGAAATCGAGAAGGACGATGTCCTGTCCTTCATGGAAGGCAAGATCGCCAAATGGTGGATGCCGAACGACGTTGTATTCGTCGACGAAATTCCGCATACGGCGACGGGCAAGATTCAGAAGATGACGCTTCGTGACCAGTTCTCCGAATACAGCTTTCCGGACGCCGGGAACGATTGACATGAACAGCCGAGCAGGAAACGGGCGATGACAGCGCTCGGCCTGCCGTCATCGAAGGTTGTGCTGCCCTCCCATCCTGCCGCGGGCTTCACGCACTTTCTAGCGCGGCTGACGGCGATCGTCGCGCTCGTCGCCGGCACTGCGCATTTCTTCGGGATGATGGCGCCTCTATCGCTTTTCTGGGTGATCGGCGCGATCGTTCTGATGCTGCTTGTCTCTCTGATCACCGCAGCCATCGCGGTTCGCGCGATCTGGCGGGAGGGCGGAACGGGCCTCGGCGATCTCGCCAGTGCGTTTCTATGGGCTCTGCCCGTTCTGGTTCTTCTCTCCATTGGCGCCCTTCACGTGGTCGGCAATCCGCCATTGACGGAAATTTCCACCGACCCGGCGGAGCCGCCCCGCTTTTTGCCTCAGGAAGAAGAGCCGCTCTCTTTGCCAGAGATCCAAGCCCAGATTGCAGCTTGGCCTGATCTGACGGGGCGCCGATATGCCTCGTCCCCCGAGGAGGTCGAGGAAGCACTGCGCAACGTGATCGTCGCCAACGGGTGGTACTTTCGCGGCCAGTTCGGAACGCTGGATACAAACGGCGAACTGACTCTTCTGATCGAGGGCCGGGCGGGTATCCTGCTGTTACCGACACGAATCGCGGTCCGCATCACCGAAGAGGGCGAAACGAGCTACGTCGACATGCGCAGCCGAACACTCGTCGGAGCCCATGATCTGGGAGGAAATGGCGCTGTCATTAACCGCCTTTTCGACCTGCTGACGGCCGAGTTGCAGGCCACGGTCAAGACCTGAAGCGCCAGCGCTCAGCCTCAAGCCTGATGATAAATACTGTCGAGACGTGGCGCGGCGTCATCCGTCCGTACCGCGCCGCGTTCGATCAAGGCTTCCAGATGGGCAAAGACATTGAGGCTGGCCGCACCGTGCAGGCGAGGGTCGATGTCGCGATAGATGGTGGCGACCATTGAGGGGATCGTGTGGTCGCCGGCAGCGAGCCGTTTGAGTATGGCGGCCTCTCTCATTTTCCGATGCGTTTTCAGCCCGCGAAGAAAAGCAGCCGGTTTTGTAACCGGCCCACCATGGCCTGGGAAATAGACTTCGTCACCCTGCCGCTCCATCAGCCGGTCGAGCGAGGCCATATAAGCGTTCATGTCGCCGTCGGGTGGCGCGACGATCGTGGTCGACCACGCCATCACGTGATCGGCGGAGAATACAGTCCCGGTCCCCTCCAAAGCGAAACAGAGGTGATTAGCCATGTGGCCCGGCGTGTGGATCGCAGTCAGTGTGAACTCGTCCGTCTCGATCGCTTCACCACCGGCGATCATGCGGTCCGGTTGAAAGTCATGATCGCCGGAGGCATCGAGCTTGTTCTCTTCACCGACAGTCAGGTCCCGCGCGGCCCGATGCGGGCCTTCCGCGACGATCTCGCCTCCGACCCGCTGCTGTAATGGCTGTGCGAGAGGCGAGTGGTCCCGGTGGGTATGGCTGACCAGAATGTGGCTGACCGGCCGACCGTCGATGGCTTTGACGAGCCGCTCCAGATGAACCTCGTCCATTGGTCCCGGATCAATGACAGCCACCGACCTCTCGCCGACCACATACGAGTTTGTTCCCTGAAAGGTAAAGGGCGAGACGTTGGCGCAGGTGACGCGCAAGACCTTGTCTGCAACGGGGACGGCCTCTCCATGGTGAGGCTCGAAATCGCGGTCAAACTTCATGAAACCCTTCCTTTCGTCCGACAATTGGACTGGTCGCGCCTTGAAGACAAGTGTGGGTCATGAACGGAAGTGACAAATGGCCGTTGCCCCTCCGGCCTGCCTTTGCTAATGCACCCCGCCTAGGCCTTTAAGGTCCGGCTCGTATTGGGGCGTAGCCAAGCGGTAAGGCAGCGGTTTTTGGTACCGCCATGCGCTGGTTCGAATCCAGCCGCCCCAGCCAGCCCCTTCCGATAATTCGTCAGATGAGACCGTCGATTACACTCGGCGCAGGCCCGATTCGTGTCGCCTTGAGGAAATAGAAGATTGATTTTCATAGCATTTTGCAGAAGATCATGCTTCATTATTACTGAGGAAAATATGTATTGGTAGAATGTTACTGATAAATTGCCTCTATTTTTAAAAATCGTCCGATTTCCCATGGCGGGAAATTAATCCGTATTTAACAGCCTGTTTCTAGGATGCGGTCGGGTAGAGGACTTCAAAGAATGAAACAGATCAGGCGGATTCTGGCGAAGGAAAGGTCGCAACTACGCGGAATTACATCGCGAATTCGCGCTGACCAGTTCGACAAACAAACCGCTCGAGAGCTTCGTAGCGAGCGCGTCACGGCGCTGATGTCCAACCTTATGCCGTTTACCGTGTTCAACACGATCGTCATGATTTTCATCGCGACATGGTTCCTCGATCGTGGCATCGATCTGATTCTATATGTCTGGGGCGCTCTCCATATCGCTCTCTCGGCAATCGTCATTTTCTCCAAGGCGAAAAGAGATCCTGGACGGCCTTATTCAGGTTCGCCACGGACCACGAAAAAGATTGTGACCCAGACCATTCTGGTGGCGGCCTGCTGGTCTGTATGCTTTTATTTCCTCATTCCCGTTTCGAAAGGCGAGGACGCCCTCATTCTCAACGGACTTGCCGTAGGAGGGGTGATCCTTGGTCCGACGGTATTGCACCCCGTGCCGGCTGCGGCGCTTACCTGGCTCGCAACGACCACCCTGCTCAATACCGGTGCCTTCGTTCTCTTCGGCGGCAACAATATGATTATCGCTTCGGTGATGAATGTCGCGTTCACGTGCGTTGCGGGGCTGAACTGTCTCAAGCAGGCGGATTACATGACCCGCCAGTTCGCGATACGCCAGTCTCTCAAGGAAAAGCAGGACATGATCGCCTTGCTTTTGAAGGAGTACGAAGATGGGGTTCGGACCTGGCCGTGGGAATGTGACAGTTACGGTCATATGACACGGCTTCCGGATGCAATGAAAAACCTTCTGGAGCGGTTTCACCGCTCCTATGCATGGAACATCCGCGACCTTGCCAATCTGGTCGAGGAAAAGACCAGTGTCTCCGATGGAGTGGAGCAGCAGCTCCACATAAACAAGCGTATTGCGCAAATTCTGACCGAGCCGCGAAAGTTTCACGATTATCAGTTTCCGGTTCGCCTGGAAGAGGGGCGACAGATCTGGTTCTCGCTGAGCGGTAAGCCGACCTACGGCAATGATGGCGCCTTTCTGGGCTATCGCGGTTTGATCTCGGATGTGACGGAAACCAAATTGGCGGAACAGAAGGTTCAGTTCCTCGCCACGCACGATCCTCTGACCGAGTTGCCGAACCGCAATCTCTACAGCGATATTCTCAATGGCTGGATCGGCGCGGATCGGCCTTTTGCATGTCTCCATATTGACCTTGACCGCTTCAAGGTCGTCAACGACTCTCTTGGTCACGGTGCCGGCGACGATCTACTCGTGGGGGTGGCCAGGCGCCTTGAGGGTTGCGCGGAAAAGGTAACATCCCAGGCAGTCTGTGCGCGGATCGGTGGCGATGAGTTTCTCATGGCTCTGCCTCTGACCAAAGACGAGGCAGGGGCGGTGGACGAAGAAATCGTCGCGCAGATGGCGCAGAAGATCATCGACTGCCTTTCCCAGCCATTCGAACTGACCGCCGGTACAGTAACCATCGGCGCATCGCTTGGATACTCGCTCTTTCCCGATGATGCGCTGGAACTGGCGGATCTCGACAACCGGGCGGATCTTGCCCTCTACCGTGCCAAAAGCAAGGGAAGGGGACAATTCACGCGATATCTGGCCGGCATGGATCGGCGGGCTCAGAACCGCAAGAAGCTGGAAGTCAGTCTCCGCGGGGCGATCGCCGGTGGAGAGATTCATCTCGTTTATCAGCCGGTCATCGAGCTTCAGAGCGGACGGGTGAAAACAGTCGAGGTCCTTTCTCGCTGGAAGAGCCCCAGCCATGGTTTTGTCAGCCCGCAACTCTTCATCCCGCTGGCGGAGGAAAGCGGCCTGATCCATCAGATCGGGCAATGGGTACTAGAACAGTCCTGCCGCGAAGCAGCCTCTTGGAATGACAACATTTCATTGGCGGTCAACGTTTCCGCCATCCAGATACTCCGCCCCGATTTTCCCGAAACCGTTCTCCGCATTCTTGAGGAGACCGGCTTGGACGCCAGTCGGCTGGAACTGGAACTCACCGAAACCGTCTTGGTGCAAGAGGCGGATCTCGCCCTACAGACGATCGCAAAACTGCGCAAAAATGGCATTCGCATCATTCTGGACGATTTCGGCACCGGCTATTCATCGCTGAGCTATCTGCACGCCTTCGCCTTTGACAAGATCAAGGTGGACCGCTCCTTCATCATGAATCTCAGGAAAGACCCCGAGAAAGGAGGCTCGCGCGCTGACGCTCTCGTCCGGGGGATCGTCAGTCTCGGACAAATGCTGGAGGTCCCGGTGACGGCGGAGGGTATCGAAGAAGAATGGCAAGCTGAGGAATTGAGAAAGCTCGGTTGCGACTACGGCCAAGGATATCTCTTTTCCCGTCCGGTCTCGATCGCAAAACTGCGTTCCATTATCGGCATGTCGCATGGCTTTCGAAGCAGCGACCCGACTCCCGCCCGCTCGATCGCCTGAAGATCAGGCTTCGAAAATCGTCATATTTCGTATTGGCCGTTGCCAACGCCCCGCACGACTTTACCTCGTGCCCTGAGCCGAATTGATCCGCTCAGTCTGTTTTTTTGGGAGATATTTATGATTCCGACGGCCGAATTGCACTGCCATATCGAAGGCGCGGTAAGCCCTGAACTGGCACGCGCGATGGCTGTTCGGCAAGGCGTGGATATCAGTCGCGTCCTCGATCACGAAGGCTATCGGCGTCAGGGCTTCATGGGCTTTCTCGACAGCTACGACATCATTGCCAACCTGTTCCACACGCGTGAGGACTTTCGGCGTCTCGCCTATGATCACTACCGGACGCTTGCAAACGATGGCTGCCTATATGCGGAAATTTTTGCCTCGCCCGCTCACGCCAAGGCCGTGGGGCTTTCACCGCAGGACTATCTGGAGGGACTGGCAGACGGCATTGCGCAGGCTGCTGCCGAAAATGCCATCGAAGGGCGCATCATCGTCACAGGTGTCCGTCACCTGGGGCCCGACGCTGTGAAAGAGGCCGCCGAAATCGCCGTTTCATGCGAAGTGGACGCCGTGACCGGCTTTGGCATGGCGGGCAACGAAATGACTGGTCGGCCGAGCGATTACACCGAAGCGTTCGACATCGCCCGGCGCGGCGGCTTGCGCCTGACGTGCCATGCGGGCGAATGGGCGGGCCCGGATGGCATTGAGGAAACGCTGGATGCGTTGGGCGTAGAGCGCATCGGGCATGGTGTTCGCGCCGCGGAGAGCGAAGCGCTCATGCAACGCGTTGCGAATGAAGGGATCGTGCTGGAGGTCTGCCCCGGTTCGAATATTTCTCTCGGCGTCTATGAGCGTTTCGAGGATCATCCGTTGCCGAAGCTGCTGGAGGCGGGGTGCCGCGTGAGCTTGAACTCCGACGATCCGCCGCACTTCCAGACCAGTCTCGCTCACGAATACCGCATCGCGGACCAGGTGTTCGGCCTGTCGGGCGAGACCCTGCTGGCCATTACGAGAATCGCCATCGAAGCGGCCTTCGTGGATGGGGATACCCGCGCGCGTCTTCTTGAGCGACTGGACGCGAGAGCCTAGGGTCTCCGCAAACCAGTCGGAGACAGATATGAGCCAGCAAACAGGCACGGGGACGGTCACTGTCGTGGACCATCCTCTGGTGCAGCACAAACTGACGATCATGCGCAAAAAGGAGACCTCGACGGCGGGTTTTCGCCGTTTGCTCCGAGAGATTTCGCTGCTGCTTTGTTACGAGGTGACGCGGGGGCTCGAGATCACCCATGAGCGGATCGAGACGCCGCTGGAGGAGATGGATGCGCCGATGCTGGAGGGCAAGAAGCTCGTCTTCGCCTCGGTGCTGCGCGCCGGCAACGGCCTTCTGGAAGGCATGCTCGACCTGGTGCCCGCCGCTCGGGTGGCTCATATCGGTCTCTATCGCGATCATGAAACGCTGCAGCCGGTCCATTATTTCTACAAGGCGCCGAGCGATCTTGGGGATCGCCTCGTCATCGTTGTCGATCCGATGCTGGCGACGGCCAATTCCGCGGTGGCTGCCGTCGACAAGCTGAAGGAGGAAGGCGCCACCAATCTGCGCTTTCTCTGCCTTCTTGCGGCTCCCGAAGGGGTTGAACGTTTCACGGAAGCGCATCCGGACGTGCCGGTCTTCACCGCCTCGATCGACGATCGTCTGAACGAGAAGGGTTACATTCTGCCGGGCCTCGGCGATGCGGGCGACCGGCTATACGGCACGAAATAAAGGAGATGCGCTGCGGGGGCAGCCTGGCCCTCGGCGCTGTGCCGGGTCATATTTCGAGGCGTCGATTGTCCTCGACGCCTCTAACCGTTTCAGGCTGCCATAAGGTGGCGAAAGCGCCAGCTATGCAGAAATGCGCTCCACAATCGCCGCCGGCACATCTCCTTCGCGGCGCCGGACAGCCGCGCGAACCCGCTTTGCAGCCAGTTCGAAGGTCGCTTCGTCTCGCGCATGAATACGACAAAGCGGCGTAGAGCCATCCCAGTCTCGCGGTACCAGATCGGTCAGGCCGACAGCATGGTCGATATTGTCCTGCGGTCGCGTGCGTCCGCCGCCAAGTTCGATGACGGCAAGGCCGAGCTCGCGTGTATCGAAGCCAAGCTGGCCGCGATAGTCTGAGCCTTCGCTCAGTGTGAGATCACGAATGATCGGAGCGGAGGGGAGGTGGTCGTCCATTCGGTCAACGAAATTGGCAGGACCGCCCAGCGCCGAGACCATCCGGCCGAAACGCTCCAGTGCCGCCCCTGACGTCAGAGCCTCTTCAGCCTTTTTCAGGCCCTCCTGGGCGCTGTCGGCCAGTCCGACGATTGCCAGCATTTCTGCGGCTAGCGCCAGCGTTATCTCGCGCAATCGCGGCTCGCTGCCGTCATCCTTCAGAAGGTTTACCGCGCTGCGAACCTCCACGGCGTTGCCCGCGGCGCTGGCCAGCGGATGATCCATGTCGGTCATCAGCGCGATGGTCGGCATGCCCGCTCCATTGGCAACCTCGACGAGGCTGGTCGCCAGTTCACGCGCTGCGTCAGCATTGGGCATAAAGGCGCCAGACCCGACTTTGACGTCCAGCACCAGTCCCTTGAGGCCGGCAGCGAGTTTCTTGGAGAGGATCGAAGCGGTGATGAGCGGCACGCTTTCGACGGTCGCGGTCACGTCGCGAATGCCATAGATCGTCTTGTCGGCGGGCGCGAGAGAGCCGGTCTGGCCGATAATCGCGCAGCCGATCTCCTTGACGACCCGGCGGAACGTCTCGTCATCCGGCTTGACGTCATAACCGGGGATCGCTTCGAACTTGTCGAGCGTGCCGCCGGTGTGGCCGAGGCCGCGTCCGGAGATCATCGGAACATAGCCGCCACAGGCTGCAATGATCGGCGCCAGAGGCAGGCTTACATTGTCGCCCACGCCCCCGGTCGAATGCTTGTCGACAACGGTCGGGCCGAGATCGCTCCAGTCGAGCACAGTCCCGGAATCGCGCATTGCGACCGTCAATCCGACGGCTTCGTCGCGGCTCATGCCATTCAGAAAGACGGCCATGGCAAAGGCTGCGATCTGTCCCTCCGTCACGCGTCCATCCATCACACCGGCGACGAAATCGGCGATTGCTTCTGCGGGGAGTGGGCGGCGGTCGCGCTTGGCGCGAATGAACTCCTGCGGCAGCATATCAGTAACCTGCCTGAACGGCATTGCTCTCGCCGCCTTCGGCGATGGCAATGAGATCGGTCAAAAGGCTGGATGCGCCGATGCGGAACGTCTTTGGCGAAATCCAGTCTTCGCCCATCTTCTCCGAGGCCAGATCGGCATAAGCCTTGGCATCGGCGAAGCTGCGCACACCGCCAGACACCTTGAGGCCGCCACGGCCATTGGCCGCGATGGCGTCGAGCAGCGCGTCCGCCGCTTCCATCGTGGCTCCGGTCTTTACCTTGCCGGTCGACGTCTTGACGAAGTCTGCCCCGCCGGAAAGCGCCGCGCCTGCCAGAAGCTGCATGTCGTCCGTATCGTCCAACATGCCGGTTTCGAGAATGGCTTTCACCGGCAGGCCGCCTGCGGCCTCTTTCACCTTGCGAACCGCATAGGTGATCGCATGCGGATCTTCCGGCCCGCGCTGATAGTCGACCACCATATCGATTTCCGTCGCTCCCCCGGCGAGAGCCAGTCCGATCTCGTGGCGGGTGTCCTCCCAAGGCTGCTGGCCGCCGGGAAAGTCCACCACTGTTGCAATATGGATGTGCGAACCACGAAGAGCCGTGGCGCAACGCCGGACATGGTCCGGCCAGACGCAGACAGCTGCGACCTGGCCGTACGAAGTGCGCGCCTTCTCCAGGAGCGCATCCACCTTGTCGGCGGACCGGTCATCGGACAATTCTGTCAGATCGAGGCAGCCGATCAGTTTGCGCGCATACTCGGCGTCGGAAGGTTGGGTCATTTGTCGTCCTGTTCGTAACATCTATTTCGGCGGCAAATCGGAGAAGGCGAGTGGCAGCAGATCGTTCAGTGTTACGGTCTCCACTACGCCATTCTGGTCACAAAGGTGGACAGCCGTTTCGGGGCTGCCGAATTCCCTCAGTCTCTGTCGGCAACCGCCACACGGTGTGATGCGATCCTTGAGCGGGGCGACAACGGCCACTTCATTCAGGCAGCCCGGTTCCGAATAGCCTGCCATGACCATATGCGCGAGTGCCGACGTTTCAGCGCACCAGCCTTCTGGGAAGGCCACGTTTTCCATATTCGCGCCGCTGAAGGTGGCGCCGTCCTTGGTGCGCAGCGCGGCGCCCACGGCGAAGCCGGAATAAGGCGCATGCGCACGGGACAGCGCCTCGCGGGCGAGGCGGTATAGTTCGTCGGCTGCCATATCAGCGTTCCTTGGTGTAGGGCACGCCACCGGCGCGCGGCGGGTCCGCCCGACCGATGAAGCCAGCAAGGAGAACCACGGTCAGCACATAGGGCAGGGCCTGAATGAACTGAACCGGCACACGCCCGATCATTGGCAGAATGACGCCTTGCAGACGGATCGCGCTGGCGTCGAGAAAGCCGAAGAGAAGGCAGGCGAACATGACGGGAACCGGCCGCCATTTGGCGAAGATCAGCGCCGCGAGCGCGATATAGCCTTTGCCGGCAGTCATGTTGTTGTTGAAGCCGCCGGACTGGGCGATGGCAAGATAGGTGCCGGCGACGCCACAGAGTGCCCCGCAGATGATCACGGCTTGATAGCGCAACCAGGTGACTGAAATGCCCGCCGTATCGACGGCGGCAGGATTTTCGCCGACGGCTCGAAGACGAAGGCCGAAGCGCGTCCGGAAAAGCACCCACCAGGTCAGCGGCACCATGGCGAAGGCGACATAGACCAGAAGGGAGTGCCCGAGCACGAGTTCGGAGACGATCGGGCCAAGGACGGGGATATCACGAAGTTCGGCGGCGAAATTCGGCTCGCTGCCCAGGAATCGCTGTTCCGTGGCAAGCTGCGGTGTGCGCCCGCCTTGTCCGAACCACGCTTGGCCAAGCAGGATGGTCGCGCCGGCTGCCACGAAGTTGAGCGCGACACCGGAAACGATCTGGTTTCCGCGTGCCGTGATCGACGCAAAGCCGTGAACAAGGCCGAACAGGACCGACACGATAACGCCGAGGAAAAGCCCGGCATAGGCTGATCCCGTGACGGATGCGCCGGCTCCAGCCGCAAAGGCGGCCGCCAGCATCTTGCCTTCCAACCCGATGTCGAAGACGCCGGCGCGCTCCGAATAGAGGCCGGCAAGAGCCGCCAGCAGGAGCGGCGTCGACAGGCGGAGAGTGGAATCGAGGATCAGAAGCGTTGCGTTGAAATCCATCACGCGGCTCCCTCGGTTTCCGGCGCCACGCCGCGGCGATGCATTGTGGAAAAGAGCCGGGAGAGTTGCGGCCGGAACATATTTTCCAATGCCCCCGCGAAGAGAATGACAAGGCCCTGGATCACCACGATCATGTCCCGTGTGATGGTCGGCATGTCGAAGGCCAGTTCCGCGCCGCCCTGATAGAGCATGCCGAACAGGATCGATGCCAGAACGATGCCGAAGGGGTGATTGCGGCCCATCAGCGCCACGGCGATGCCGACGAAGCCCGCGCCCTGCACGATATCGAGCGTCAGGCGGTGAAGGTCGCCCATGACGGGGTTCAGCGCCATCAGGCCGGCAAGGCCACCGGAAATCATCATCGCGATCACGATGGTGCGCGCCGGATTGATGCCGGCATATTTCGCGGCGGAGGGCGATAGGCCCATGGTGCGGATGCTGTAGCCGAAGCGGGTTCGCCAGATCAGCAGCCAGACGAGAAAGCAGCAGAGAAGGGCCACGAAGAAGGATAGATTGAGCGGCGTGTTGCGAAGTCCCGCACCGAACAGGTTCAGAAGACCCGTCAGCTTGGGCAGCCATCCGCCATCGGCGAAGACGGCGGTTTCGGGCGCCATCTGCCCCGTTGGACGCAGCCAGTCGACGAGCAGCCAGTTCATCAGAGAAGCCGCGATGAAATTGAACATGATCGTTGTGATGACGATGTGACTGCCGCGTTTGGCCTGAAGATATCCCGGCAGAAAGCCCCACGCGGCACCGAAGGCAGCGCCCATCGCGATGGCGGCGGGCAGGACCAGCCACCAGGGCACATAGGCCCCTAGCCAAAGGCAGGCGAGCGCAACCCCGAGGCCGCCGACAAGCGCCTGCCCTTCCGCGCCGATGTTGAAGAGGCCGCAATGATAGGCCACGGCGACGGCAAGGCCGGTGAAGATGAAGTTGGTGGCGTAGAAGAGCGTAAAACCGATCCCCCGCGCCGATCCGAATGCGCCGTCCACCATGAGCCATGCGGCCCGAAGCGGGTTCTCGCCGATGGCGACGACCACGAGGCCGGAGACCACGAAGGCGACCAGCAGATTGATAGCCGGCAGCAGAAAATAATTGACCCAGGGCGGCAGAGTGTTTGTCACGTGTCTGCTCTCATTTCCGCACTACTTGTTTCGTACTCTTTGAGTGTTTGGCCGGTCGCTTTGACAATCCAGGAGTTTCGGCCATTGTCACTTCTGCCGTAGATCACGGCCGATGCGGCGCTAGGGCTTGAGAAGGCATGGTTTTTTTTGAAGACGAGCCAGCCCTCACTCTCGCAAAGAGTACCATTCCCAATTAAAGCCTTGCGAAGTTCGCTATACTGATCCGAAGCATATGACGGGTCGAGCTTGGCTTTGGATCCAGCGAGAACGACCGTTTCGCCGTCGAGCTGAATGGCCTCGGCTTCCATACCCATTCTCCCTCTCCGAAGATAAAGAGCGATACCGCTCGGGGCTCGTAACTCAGCAGCTTGGCTATGGCTCTGGGAAAGAGCTGGTCTCAGTGTATCGAAGCCAAGAACTGGCAGGATGATCTTTATCTGCTCGATAAAGAATTCCATGTCCGAAATATCGGCTTCCGGCAGTCGTCCCGCTGGCGGCTCATTGGCGTTTAAAACGTTTGACCGACCGGCGTTTCTGGCGATCTCTGCCAACCGGCGTTCAAGGTAGCGTGAGTGCGCCTTGGTGAGGTTGAAGTCCTTGCTGACAATTATGCAAAAGCGCTCGAAGAAGTCCTTGCCATCATCTTTTGCATGCTGACTGATCCGGCGTCCCACATCGTCCGCTTCTCCAACGTAAACGTCTCTCATCGCTCCAATTTGGGTCACGTCGCCAAATAGGAAGTAGACCCCTGTTTTTCTTGCATCCTCACGGGACAGAACATCGGTCAGGCGATCACGTGGCGCCGCAATGACGATGCCCGTCCAATTGATGATTTCGGCGGTGACCACGCCAGAAGCGCTTCCATCAACCAGGTAGAGACGAACCTGCCGCCCGCTTGCGATGGTCACGGCCGTTCTCCGGGAATCTGGGTTTCGGCAGGCGGTTGGCCGGGCGCGATATCGACCATGGCCGGGTCAGGCTCCTGATGATGCGAGCCGCCATCGGTCACGCCGGCCATCAAGAGGCCAAGTTCGGCTTCCGTGGTATTGGCATCACGCTCGCCGACCACCTTGCCATCGAACATGACGAGGATACGATCTGAGAGCGCGCGTATCTCGTCCAGCTCCACGGAAACCAGCAAAATCGCCTTGCCGGCATCGCGCATCTCGACGATCCGGCGATGGATGAACTCGATTGCGCCCACGTCCACCCCGCGCGTCGGCTGGCCGATCAACAGGACATCGGGATCGCGCTCCATTTCGCGGGCCAGCACAATCTTCTGCTGATTGCCGCCGGAGAAGTTGGCGGTCTTCAGCCGGCAATCGGGGGGACGGATATCGTATTGCTCGATGCGCTCTTTCGCGTGAGCGCGTATCGCGTCGATGGAGAGGAATGGGCCTTTTCCGAAGGCAGGATTGGTGTGGTAGCCCAAAATGGCGTTTTCATTCTCTTCGAATGGCAGCACCAGCCCCATATGGTGGCGGTCTTCCGGAACATGTCCGAGCCCATCCATTCTCAAGGACGCCGGATCGAGCTTGTCATAATCCAGCGTCTTGCCATTGAGTTCGATCGCGCCGGATTTCGGGCGGCGGATACCGGCCACAGTCTCGATCAGGTGAGACTGGCCATTGCCGGCGACGCCGGCGATGCCGACGATCTCGCCGGCGCGGACCTCCAGGCTGACATTCTTGACCATCGGCACCTTGCGGCTGTCGACAACTGTCAAATCGCGGATCGCCAGCTTTACCGGCCCCGGCCTGGCCGGCTTTTTGTCGACCCGCAAAAGCACGCGCCGGCCTACCATCTTCTCGGCAATGGCCTCCACCGATGTTTGTGCCGTGAGTTGCGTATCGACGATCTGCCCTTGCCGCATCACCGAGACCATGTCCGTTACGGCCATGATTTCACGCAATTTGTGCGTGATGAGGATGACGGTTTTCCCCTCGTCGCGAAGCCGTTGCAGAATCTGGAAAAGGTGATCGGCTTCCGATGGCGTCAGAACGCCGGTTGGCTCGTCGAGAATGAGAATGTCAGCGCCGCGATAGAGCGCCTTGAGAATTTCCACCCTCTGCTGGAGACCGACGGGTAGATCCTCGATGACCGCATCGGGATCGACTTCGAGGGCATAGTCTTTTTCGAGCCGTTTGAGCTCGGCCCGCGCCTTGGCAATGCCGCCTGTAAGAAGCGCCGCTCCTTCCGCACCGAGCATGATGTTCTCGAGAACTGTAAAATTATGCACCAGCATGAAGTGCTGATGCACCATGCCGATGCCCAGATCGATCGCCGCCTGGCTGTGCGGGATGGAGACAGTCTCGCCATCCACCTCGATCGTGCCGCTATCGGCCTGGTAAAAGCCGTAGAGGATGCTCATCAGGGTGGATTTGCCGGCGCCGTTCTCGCCGACGATGCCGTGGATCGACCCCTTCCGGACGGTAAGATGAATATCGTGGTTGGCTTTGACCGGTCCGAAACTTTTCGAAATGCCGGAAAGGCGGATAGCCGGTCGGGCTTGGCCCTCTGTGCCGGTGTCCCTCATCGTCGATGTGATCCTGAAATCATACTTTCTGATGGCGGAAAAAGGCCGGGGAGAAGCTGCTCCCCGGCCATCCGAACGATCAGTATGGGCAGTTGCTGTCGGCCATGTAGTCGTGGACTTCAAGCTCGCCGGACGCGATCTTGGCCTTGGCCGCGTCCACGGCTTCCATCATCTCGGGTGTCACGACGTCCTTGTTGTTCTCGTCCATCGCAACGCCGACGCCATCTTCCTTCACGCCGAGCGCGACGATACCGGTGTCGAACTCACCGGATTCGGCCTCCGTAAACGCGTCGAAAACCGCATTGTCCACGCGCTTGATCATGGATGTCAGCATATTGCCGGGATGAAGCATGTTCTGGTTGGAATCCACGCCGATGCCGAGTTTGCCCGCGTCGGCTGCGGCCTGCAATACGCCGATGCCCGTGCCGCCGGCGGCGTGGAAGATCACATCCGCACCACTTTCGATCTGGCTCTTGGCCAATTCGCCACCCTTGACCGGATCGCCCCAGGCCGCCGGGGTCGTGCCGGTCATGTTCTCGATCACTTCGGCGTCCTCATTGAAACTCTTGACGCCGCCCTTGTAGCCGCATGCGAATTTGCGGATCAGCGGAATATCCATGCCGCCGACAAAGCCGACCTTGTTGGATTCAGAGGCCATCGCAGCCATGATGCCGGCGAGATAAGAGCCCTCATGCTCCTTGAAGACGATCGAGCGGACATTCGGTTGATCGACGACGGAATCGATGATGGCGAAGTCCGTGTCCGGAAATTCCTGTGCGACCTCTTCAATGGCCGCCTGCTGGCTGAAGCCGATCGCGACGATCGGGTTGTTGCCGTCCTCTGCAAAGCGGCGCAGCGCCTGTCCGCGCTGCTGCTCGTTCTGCACCTCGAAATCGCGATAGTCGTTGCCGGTTTCTTCCTTGTAGCGCTCGGCGCCGTTAAAAGCCGCTTCGTTGAACGATTTATCGTTCTTGCCACCCATGTCATAGACGAGAGCGGGCTCGGCCAAAGCCAGCGCCGTGGAAGCCATCAGCGTTGCGAGAGTAAGGATCGTACGTTTCATGGGTGTTTCCCTGATCGACATTGTTATTTTTCGCAGGAGGCTTCTCCTGCCATGGATGACCGAGTTTGCGTTGCAGCCACCGGTAGCCCATTGATCCATCACCTTTACACAGTGACAGAAGCTTGACCATGGCGAAATCGCTCAGGGCCAATTAGGGAATAGTCGGTCGTTTTGCTGCGAGGCAAAATCACGCTTGGTGCAATCGCGATACGTGAAGTGAAGCCAGGGCGCTTCGCCTTGAACTGCCTATCGTCTATGGGATTGCCAGCCTATCGCCTCGCGTGAATCGATTTTCAAAAGGAGAAAGACAGACCATGTTGCCATTCATCGATCTTGCCGCACAACAAACCCGCATTCGCGAGCGGATCGATGCCGCTATCGGCGACGTATTGGATGGTGGCGCCTACGTCCTCGGACCGGCAGTCGATGCGTTCGAGGCGGAACTGGCTGCGTTTTGCGACGCCGAGCATGCGATCTCCTGCGCCAACGGCACCGACGCCCTTCTGCTGGCTCTAATGGCGCTGGAAGTCACGGCCGGCGATGCGGTTTTCGTACCGTCCTTCACCTTTGCCGCGACGGCGGAAGTCGTTCCCTGCCTTGGTGCGGTCCCCTATTTCGTCGACATCGATCCCGTCACCTACAATATGGATCCGGAAAGCCTGAAACGGTGCATCGAGAAGGCTGCGCGGGACGGAATGCCGTTGAAAGCCGTCATTCCGGTCGACTTGTTCGGCCTACCCGCCGATATGGATGCGATCGAACCGATCGCGCGCGAAAACGGCATGGCGGTCATCTGCGATACGGCGCAGGGATTTGGCAGCCGGTATAATGGACGGATCGCTGGGGGCATGGGTGATTTGGCGACGACCTCCTTTTTCCCCGCCAAGCCTCTGGGCTGCTATGGCGATGGGGGCGCGATCACCACGAATAACGAACAACTGGCGAAGACCCTTCGCTCGCTACGCAACCATGGTGCCGGCAACGATAAGTACGACAATGTGCATATCGGCATGAACAGCCGGCTGGACTCCATTCAGGCCGCCATTCTCTCGGTCAAACTGTCGATCTTCGCCGAGGAAATCGACATGCGGCAGGAGGTCGCCCAACGATATGCCGAAAGGCTTTCGGACTTCGTCACCGCCCCGACAGTCCCGGACGGCCTCGTTTCGACGTGGGCGCAATATACGGTTCGGCTGCCGGAGGGCACCGATCGTGCAGAGCTGCAGGCGAAGCTGCGTGAGGCCGGCGTCCCAACGGCCATCTATTATCCGATACCCCTGCATCGCCAGACGGCGTATCGCCATTGGCCGCACGATCCGGCCGGCATGGAAGCGACGGATGCGGCAGCAAACGCGGTTCTCTCTCTGCCAATGCATCCATATCTCAAGGCCGAGGATCAGGATAAGGTCGCCGATGCGCTCAAAAAGGCCCTTTCGGCGTGACAGGCGAGGCGAACAGCGCGCCCGACGATATCGAGGCGGGAGAAGCAATCGACAATGAAGCGCTGGCCGAAGCCTACGAACTTGCGCTCAGCCTCGAGAAGACCGGTGAACGTGCCGGCGCGATTGAAGCCTGGCGCGCTGTGCTGGCGCTTGACCCGGCCGATCATGGCGGCGCGGCAATTCGGCTGGCCGCGCTGGGCGCGGAAGCGCCTCCGCGCAGAATGCCGGACGCCTATGTCGAAACGCTCTTCGACCAGCATGCCTCCGCTTTCGACGACATCCTCGTCGAGCAACTCGGCTACACGGTGCCGGTTCTGCTGGCCGAAGCGCTTCGCAAGGCGGCTCCCGGCCCGTATGAACGGGGGCTCGACCTTGGTTGCGGAACGGGGCTGACGGGCGGTGCGCTCTCCGAATTCGTCACCACTTTTATCGGCCTGGATATTTCCGAGGCCATGGTGGCGGAAGCGGACGATCGCGATGTCTATGACGGCCTCTATGTGGCCGAGGCCGAGGATTTTCTCGAGAATATCGGCGATGCCGAAGACGACTTCGACCTGATCGTCGCAACGGACGTCTTGCCCTATATCGGCGATCCAACGCGCCTGTTCGCCGGGATGGCCAGGAAGGCACGGCCAAGCGCGGTGGTCGGTTTTTCAACCGAGAGCTTCGAGGCCGGCGACGGCGAAGCCGGCTACCGGGTTCTGCCGACCCATCGCTATGCGCACGACCCTGTCTATATCGCCGAAGAGTTGGAAAAAGTCGGCTTCGAACTGCTCTACAATCCGGTGATTACGGTGCGAATGGAGCAGGGCAATCCCGCGCCAGGCTATCTGTTCCTGGCACGGAAGAACTGAACACGCTTTTGCCGCATGGCGGCTCGGCCTGGTTGGTCGGGCGGCTTAACGCCACCGTTTCGGACGGTTGTTCGCAAGCTGGTCCAGCGCTGCGTGATATTCCTGCTCGAGCCGATCGACATATGACGAAACCGGGCCGCGCGATTTGACGGCGCCGATGCCCTGACCGGACCCCCAAATGTCCTTCCAGGCCTTGGCTTTGCTGTTGCCGCCCGAGCCGAAATTCATTTTTGACGGATCACTCTGCGGCAAGTCGTCCGGATTCATGCCGGCTTTCTCGATGGAGCCGCGCAGATAGTTGCCGTGAATGCCGGTGAAGAGGTTGGTGTAGACGATCTCCTCGCCGGTGCTGCCGACGATCATGTCTTTATAGCCCTCGACCGCATTGGCCTCGTCCGTGGCGATGAAGGTGCTGCCGATATAGCCGAAATCGGCGCCCATGGCTTGCGCGGCTGCGACGGCCCCGCCCGTCGCGATGGAGCCGGAAAGGGCGAGTGGGCCATCGAAAAATTCCCGTATCTCCTGGATCAGGGCGAACGGCGAAAGCGAGCCGGCATGGCCCCCGGCACCGGCTGCGACGGCGATCAGTCCGTCGGCCCCTTTTTCCAACGCCTTCTTGGCAAAGCGCGTATTGATGACATCGTGAAGGACGATCCCGCCATAGGAGTGAACGGCCTGATTGACCTCGGGCACGGCGCCAAGCGAGGTGATGACGATCGGCGCCTTGTATTTCACGCACATCTCGACGTCCTGCATGACCCGATCATTGCTCTTGTGCACGATCTGGTTGACGGCGAAGGGTGCGGACGGCTGATCCGGGTTCTTCTCGTCATGCTCGGCCAGTTCCGTCGTGATCCGGTCGAGCCATTCATCCAGCACTTCAGCAGGGCGCGCATTTAACGCCGGG
Source organism: Notoacmeibacter ruber (assembly GCF_003668555.1). Taxonomy (NCBI): domain Bacteria; kingdom Pseudomonadati; phylum Pseudomonadota; class Alphaproteobacteria; order Hyphomicrobiales; family Notoacmeibacteraceae; genus Notoacmeibacter; species Notoacmeibacter ruber. The sequence goes on from NZ_RCWN01000001.1 coordinate 846,369, forward strand.
AAGGAGCCGACGATGCCCGCTTTGCATTGTGCTATAACCAGATCCGGTCCGGAAACGATGAACATCGGCGATGCGATGACCGGCAGGCGCAGATTTTGCAGAACGGACGGCAGAACCATTTGATTTCCTCTTCCCGAAAATGTCTTTGTCCATGCGTGATAGATTTTGACGTTTACGTCAATACGAACGCCCTATCAGACCGCGCTTCAGACGAGGATCATGGTCGTCTGAACTTGTCCCGATACAGAATTTGGCCTACCCGCCATCACCAAAGAGGGGAGAGGACCGATGGCCGCATCACAAAATCCGAAAATCGTCTTTCTGGATAGCGACACCTTCGCTGATTTCATCGAAAGGCCCCGGCCGGATGTTGCTCATGACTGGACCGAGTACGCGGACACAAAGGCGCACGAGACCATCGAGCGGTTGAAGGGAGCGACCGTCGCCGTCACCAACAAGGTGCCGATCGGCATTGATATCATCCAGGAGCTGCCGGACCTTCGGATGATCGCCGTTGCAGCGACCGGTTACAACATCATTGGGCTGGAAGCCTGCCGCGACGCGGGCATCGTGGTCTCCAATGTGAGAGGTTACGCCACCGACACCCTGCCGGAACATGTATTCGCTCTGATGCTGGCCTTGCGCCGCAATATTCTGCCGTTTCGGCAGGATGTGATCGATGGTAAATGGCACGAAGCCGAGCAGTTCTGCTTCTTCGACCATTCGATCCATGATCTGGCCGGCTCGACACTCGGCATTGTCGGGAGCGGAAGCCTTGGCCAGGCGGTCGCGAGGCTTGGCGAAGCCTTCGGTATGAACGTCCTCTACGCCGGACGCAAAGGCGTGGCCGAACCGGGGCAGGGCCGTGTGCCGTTCGATGAGATGTTGCGCCGCGCCGACATCATCACGCTTCATTGCCCGCTGACGGACGAAACGAAAGGCTTGATCGGTGACGAAGAGTTCGCGGCGATGGAGCGTTGTCCCATTCTCATCAATACGGCACGAGGCGGCGTGGTCGATGAGGAGGCCGCCGTGCGTGCGGTGGAAAGCGGCAAGGTCTCCGGCCTCGGCTTCGATGTGCTGAGCGAGGAGCCGCCGCGGGCGGACAATCCCTTGCTTGCCATCGCCGATCGCCCCAATGTCATCATCACTCCGCACGTGGCCTGGGCATCAGAGGCCGCGCAGCAGGAGGTCTGGCGTCAGACGGTTGAGAATATAGAAGCGTTTCTCGGTGGAGAGCCGGTGCGCACCGTCACCTGAGGGAGGCTTCGCGATAGGCTCGCAACCCGATCAGATCCCGGAAAGTACGGTCGGCTTGCGCCGTGGGTGGACAACGGGCGCTTGTGCGACCGCCGCTGCCAAGGCCGCCGCCTCCGCGCTACTCGGTAGCGGCTTCCTCGATCCGGTCACCATCACCTTGCCGGGCGGCCAGATGCCTGCCTTCGCGCTTGCGGAAGAAGAACTCGGCGACGGTTTCGCTCAAGCTGCCATCGTCAAGGATGCCGGTGATGATCCCGATGTGACCCATGGCGCATTGGTGCGGGTGACCGTTCGTCGGGCCGCTGGCGGCGCTGGCATACGCTTCTACGCCGGTGCCGGGGTCGGCACGGTCACGCTTGCCGGTCTGCCGATCCCGCCGGGTGAACCGGCCATCAATCCTGTCCCCCGCCGGATGATCGCCGAGACTCTGGCGGAAATCGCAGACTTGCACGGTGTCGCAGCCGATTTCGATGTGTCTGTCGGTATCGACGGCGGCGAGGCCCTTGCGCAAAAGACCATGAATCCGAGGCTGGGCATTATCGGTGGCCTGTCGGTGCTGGGCACAACGGGAATCGTGGTGCCTTATAGCTGTGCGGCGTGGATTCACTCGATCCATCGCGGCATCGACGTGGCCCGCGCCGCGGGCTTCGATCACATAGGCGGCGCGACAGGCGATGCTTCGGAGCGTGCCATGGCGCAGCGGTGTGACTTCGTCATGCAACAGATCATCGACATGGGCGATTTCGTCGGCGGCATGCTGAAATATATTCGCGCGCACCCGGTGCCGAAGGTAACGGTCGCAGGCGGCATCGCGAAAATGACGAAGCTGGCCCAGGGGCGTCTCGACCTTCACTCCAAACATGGTCGGGCCGACCTGGAAGCGCTGGCCGATTTGGTGCGGGAAATCGGCGGTGGAGACGAATTCGTTCGGCGCATCGCCGGCTCCAATACGGTGGCAGAGGCCTTTTCACATGCCACGGAAGCCCAATTGCCGCTTGGTGATGTCCTGGCTGAACGCGCTTGGACAACCGCCGCGAAAGTTCTGCGCCAAGGCGAGTTGCAACTGCTGATCTTCGACCGCGAAGGTGCATTGAGGGGCGAGAAGAAAATGGCCGGGATCGACCCGGCCATTCTCTAGATCGGTTTGTTTCGCCCTACGCGCTACGGGCTTGGGTCGCGGGCGAATGCACGGCGCTTGTTCGCCAGAAATAGGCGGCGAACGCGCCGAGGAGCGCCCAACCGACCAGAGCCACACCAAAAGCGCGAGCCGCAAAAAGCGCTGCGATTTCCGGCGGAACCGGCCCGGCGAAACTTTCCGGCTCGGGCGCGCCGATAAGGTGCGGAGCCAGCAGAAGGACGGCGGCGCCGATCCATGCGAACCAGCTTCTGGTAAAGGCGATCAGGCCGGCTGCAACGCCAGCCGCGACAACTGTGCCGACCCACCAGAACTGGCGGGCAAAGACGTCGGCAGCGGCAACGCCCGGAACTTCCGGCGCCAGGGTGAAGCCTGGCGCGAACTGGATGACGAGAAAGCCAATGGCCCCCCATATCAACCCGGTCTTGCCGTCGAGCGACTGGCCCCGCTGTTCGGCGATGGCCATCAGGGGCAACAGAAGCAGTGCATAGCCGGTGTAGAGCAACATGCTGAAAAGCACGCTGAGCCCGTCGCGCATGAGGTCGAGGCCACCAAGATCGGGATGCGCGCTGACCGCCTCTGCCCCGAAGTGGACCAATTGACCAGACTCATAAAGTTCGGCGTGCAGCAAAACCGGTTGCACGAAAGTGAGCTGGAGCAGGGCCGCGATCAGACCTGCGCCAGCACCAGCGAACACAGCGCTGGTAATCAGACGTGTGAACATGGCTTAGTGGCAGGGAAAGCCGTTGGCGTGGCGGACATCGTGCGCTGCGTCGTGAAGCGCATTGGCCTGCGCCAGCCCGACAGAAAAGACCACGCCGAGGCCGAGAACGGCCGAAAGTGCCAGGGCGATAAGGCTGGTGGACCGTGTTGCCGCTACCGGCGACGTTACCGCAGTGCTGTTCTGAATCATTTCATCTCCTTGCCTGTCCACCCGACAGGCGCTTGGTTGCATCAATGTCCGGCAGGTCTCCTGGCTCGCGGGTCGAAGCTCTGGCCTGCCTTCCCCGGCGTCTCCACCGAGTGGCGTACTGGGCCATCGCTCACCGCTCACAGTCGCGGGGGCGGCTGCATTCGAAAGCCGAAACTTCCGCTGCATTCCCTCTTGGCTCTTCCCAACCGCATGCGACGGGAAAGAGAACCGAACACGATCTCTGTAGAGGAGCAGCGAGACGGACGCAAGAAAGAGTCTGGCGCGCCTGTGTCGCACCGGCATACGCTGCGTCGAGGATAAACGCAGGGACGATGAAGCATGACGGTGGATGTTCTTCTCAAAGGCGGCGTTCTGCCAAATGGTCAGACGACGGATATCGCCATTTCCGATGGCGTGATCGCGGCCGTCGAGCCCACTATCGATGCTGAAGCCGGTGAAGTTGTCGATATCGCCGGCGATCTTGTTTCGCCGCCTTTTCTGGATCCGCATTTTCATATGGACGCAACGCTGTCTTATGGGCAGCCACGCATCAATGCGTCGGGCACCTTGCTGGAAGGCATCGCGCTATGGGGAGAACTGAAGAAGGAGCAGACCGAAGAGGAGATCGCAGAGCGGGCGTTGCGCTATTGTGACTGGGCGGTCTCGATGGGACTGCTCGGTATTCGTTCGCATGTCGATACGAGCGACGACGAAGCAATGAAAGGCGTCCGCGCGCTTTTGTCGGTGCGCGAAACCGTAAAGCCCTATCTCGATCTGCAACTCGTCGCATTTCCGCAGGACGGCTTCTACCGCGCCCCGCAAGCGCGCCAGAACACGCTGGCGGCGCTGGATATGGGCGTCGACGTCGTGGGTGGTATTCCACATTTCGAGCGCACAATGGCGGAGGGGCGGGCCTGCGTGACCGAGCTGTGTGAAATTGCGGCGGAGCGCGGCCTCAGGGTCGACATGCATTGCGACGAGACCGATGACCCACTCTCGCGCCATATCGAGCAACTGGCCTATGAGACGCAGCGGCTGGGATTGCAGGGCAGGGTGGTCGGCTCGCACCTCACATCCATGCACTCCATGGACAATTATTACGTCTCCAAGCTCCTGCCGCTCATGGCAGAGGCCGAGGTCGCTGCGGTGCCGAATCCGCTGATCAACATCACCTTGCAGGGGCGCCACGATACATATCCCAAGCGACGTGGCCTGACCCGCGTGCCCGAGATGCTGGCGCACGGTATACGCGTCGCGTGGGGGCAGGATTGTGTCCGCGACCCCTGGTACGCGCTCGGCACGGCAGACATGCTGGACGTCGCCTTCATGGGCCTCCACGTCGCCCAGATGACCAGCCCCGCGGCAATGCGGCAGTGCTTCGATATGGTCACGAGCGACACGGCGGCGATCATGGGGCTGCACGATCTTGGGCTGGAGAAAGGTAAACGCGCCAGCCTCGTCGTGCTGGATGCAGGCGATCCGATCGAGGCGATCCGCCTTCGCCCGGACCGCTTGCTCGTCATGTCGAATGGAAAGATCATCGCGCGAAAGGAGAAGCGGAAGACCGCTCTTTCCGTGCCCGGACGTCCCACCGAAATCGATCGACGACATTCGGCAGGTTAGCGGCAGAAAATTGGGAAAGCGCTGGTCGGAGTGGCAGGATTCGAACCTGCGACCCCCTCGTCCCGAACGAGGTGCGCTACCAGGCTGCGCTACACTCCGTGAACCAGTTCGCGCGGCTGTATAGCTCTGCGACCTAGCGCCCGCAAGAGGGATGCGAACGGTTTTCTTCGGCTCTCGCATTTGTAGGCCGAAGGCCACGCGGCACAAGCGTCTCCGCTTACGATAAGGGGAGGGAGTAGCGTCCCCATCCAGGAATTTTGACCGCGGGATCGGCGAAATCGAATCCTGCAACGAGCCCGAGAAACTGCAGTTCGATTCCGTAGCGCAGGCCCGCTGCGAAGCCAAAGAGGCCGCCGAGCGTCACGTGCAGATCACGCCGGTCTTCTGAGACATCGATTGCGAAAAAGCCGGGCCGGTAGTCGCGGCCCACCGCATTGGAGGGCAGGGCAGTGCGCAGCTCCGGCACTTCTTCGAGAATATGGGCGGAGAAGGAGTTAGAGTTGGGGCCTGGCCAGATGCGGTAGTCACCGACGTGATTGAACGGATAGCTCTGAACGGCCGCTTCGACCTTCGCCAATTGCCGTTCTGCCGCTGCGCCATGAAGCTCGGTCACGATGAACGGATCGTTGGAATACCAGCGGCCATCGGCGGGATAGGCGTTCTTTCGTACCGGCTGGCCCCAGCCCACCTTGTCATAGCGGTCATAGTGGCGCGCACCCGCATCTTTCGTGACGAGCCAGCTATGCACGGACAGGGCGCCTTTGAGGCCGCCGGTGCGTGCCGCCAGAACATAGATCGCGGCATCGGCCTGGCTTTCGGCGGGCGGAAGGAGGCCGGATCGGCCCCAATCGGCATCCCGCCAGCTCGCAGGACGGTCAGCCAACTCCCAGTGTATGAGCGAGGCGGCAGCCGGGAGCACGAAGATGGCAAGGATGAAGAGAAGGAGAAATCGTAGGATACGCATGGGCCGCAGAAGGAAAGGGAATTTCGCAGTCAGCGCATGTCTTTTCGGCAAAAATACGGATATGAGCGTGCGGGACTCTGACACGGGCTGGGAGGCACAAGATGGCAGATAATCCGGTTCTGGTGGAAGTGCTGCGCGGCGAGCATGTCGAAAGCCGCCATCGCGGTGCATTCGTCGCAATGGATGGTGACGGCACGACGATTCTTTCGGCAGGCGATCTCGAACGACCGGTCTTTCCCCGCTCTGCGATCAAGCTGATCCAGGCACTGCCGCTTGTGGAGAGCGGCGCTGCCGATCACTACGAACTGACCGATTCCGAACTGGCGCTCTCGGGCGCATCGCATTCCGGCGAGCCCGGCCATGTCAGAACCGCCGCCGCCATGCTGTCGAAGGCGGAGCTGACAAAAAACGACCTGGAATGTGGTTCGCACTGGCCTTTCGATACGGGCGCATCGCGCCACCTTTTCTGTGAAGGCGAAGAGCCGAATGCGCTTCACAACAACTGCTCGGGCAAGCATGCCGGCTTTCTCTGTACTTGCCGGCAGCAGGGTTGGCCGACGGGCGGTTATGTCGGGTACGACCATCCGATGCAGGAGGCCATTCGAGACGCGATGACAGCGCTGACCGGCGCTGCGCATGGGCCCGACAACATGGCAATCGACGGATGCGCGATACCGACCTACGCGATTGCCCTGACGGCGATGGCGAAAGGAATGGCGGCCATGGCGAGCGGGAAGGGCCTTGGCAAGGAGCGAGCCGCTGCGGCCAATCGCCTGATGAGCGCGGCAATGGCCGAGCCTTGGCATGTCGCCGGTTCGAAGCGAGCCTGTACGCTCATGATGCAGGCGGGCGCCGGACGCCTCTACATCAAGACGGGTGCGGAGGGTGTCTATTGCGGCATATTGCCCGAACTTGGCATTGGCTTTGCCCTGAAATGCGAGGATGGAACGACACGAGCTTCGGAGGCAATGGCGGCAGCCCTGGTTGCCAAACTCTTGCCGGATGGTGATCCGCTCGCCCAGCGCCTGTCGGCTATGGCGCGAACGCCGATCCTCACCCGCAAGGGCGATGTGGTGGGCGAGATCAGGCCAACTGCTGCGCTGGCCTGACGGCCTTCTAGCTGACGCTGTTTCTGGCGATGGTAAGATGGTTGAAGAGGTCGGCAACGGCCTCTTCCGAAAGACCGGCAAGATCGTCGCTCGCACGCTCAGTCCAGCGGTAGCCGACGATTGCGCCCTGCGGCACAGCCTGGAACGTATTGCCTGTGACGACTGCTTTGCCGGCTCCTTCCGCCACGGTTACAGCCAGACCGACGGGACTTTCGCGCACGACGTTTCCCGTCATCGAGACCGCGCGAAGATAGGGGCCCCATCCCGCCGCCATGCCGAACCGCGCCGCCTTTTCGACAACGTTTGCCGCGACGGCCGTGTCGGCCTCGACCGCGATGCCTATGCCAAATCCGGCTGCATCTTCAGCAGTCGGTCCGTGGTCGACGATGTTGCGGACGATGTTGGACGAAACGCTGGAGAGGCGGCCGCCCGAGTCGAAATTGACAACCGAAATGCCGTTGGCCGCGCCATCGATCAGATTGCCGTCAATGATCGATCCGGTCGTGCCGAATTCGGCATAGAGGGCGGTTTCTCCTGAGCGGAGACACTGATTGCCGCGCGCGATCATGCCCGAGGCAGTGTTGCCGCGGATCGCCGAGAACGCGCAATCGGTGACGATATTATCCGCAACGATTACATTTTGAGCGCGATAAATGTTGATGCCGTTGCCATACTGGCCCGTACCGCCGGAAGCCGCGCCGATTTCGGAAATCCGGTTGCCACGGATCTGCGTGGCATCTTCGCCTTCCTCCCAGCGATGCACCAGAATGCCGCCATCGCCGCATCGTTCGACGGTATTTCCCTCGATCGAGAGGCCCTCCGACTGTCGCGCGAAGAGGCCGATGGAAGCGGCGCCGGAAATATGATTGTCGCGAAGAAGACCGCTCGCGCCTTCGATCTGAAGTGCGGTCTTGCCCGCCCCGACGACCTCGCAGCCGGTCATGTGGACCTCGCCCGGCTGCCGCAACTCGATCAGCGCTTCGCTGTCGTCCGAGAGCCATCGGTTCTGGCCATCGATCGAAAGGCCGTCCAGCGTGATGTGAGCGGCGTTTTCAGCCCGAAAGAGGAAGCCGCGTCCGCTGTATCGGATTCGGGTCGCGCCCGGCACGCCGGAAAGGCGGGTGCGCTTCGGCAGGCGGATATTCGAAAGGGGATAGACGCCCGGCGGAAGGTCGATCGGCAGATTGCGACGGTCGGCCTCGTCGATCATGCGCTGAAAGATCGCGCTTTGATCGTCGGTCGCATTGGGGCGCAGGCCGAATTCGGTGGCGTCGATTCCGCCACGCAGCCGCGCCTTCGTAATAATGGAGCCCTGCGCGCCCGCCGGTATGGTCGAAGCGGAAAGGGTCAGAGCCGAGGCACCCAGCCCCAAAATGAAACATCGCCTGTCCACCATCGACACATTCTCCGCTTTCATGACCGGTCTGGAAAGTGCGTTGCAGAAACCATGCCGTTTCGACTGCGGATTGTTGTTCGACAAAGAGAACGAAAGTCGCGTCGCGTATAGCAACGACCGCCGACTATTCTACATCTTGTGGCAGAGAACGAGACGGACGCCTCCGCAATGGAAAAGCCGCTTTACGAGCAAACCAACTTGACGCTTACGCGTGTGCTCCATTTCATCATCGGCTTCGTGCCACTGATCATCGGACTCATCGTGGCGCTCGGCCTGCCATGGTTCTGGTATCACGATCTGGCCATGGTGCCGGAAAACGTCCGTCCTTACGTGATCGTGATCACATTCGGCATCATTCTGGGCGGCTGGGCCTTTATTGCCGTCGTCGTAAGGCAGTTCTGGTTGACGCCCGTCTCCAATCTGCGGCTTTGGCGCCACCGCGCCGTCATCGAGCACAGCACGCCGTTTCGCCGTAGCTTCGAATGGATCGAACGCGGTGATCTTTTACAGGCCGATGTGGTGAGCGAGCCCTGGATGGAGGGCATGGAGACGTTTCACATCGTCCTGCGATTCATCAATGGAGACACCGAGGAGGTCGGCGGCAAGATGACGGTGCGCGCCGAGGCCTCCCGACTGGCCGGTCTTCTCGAACGTGAGCTCACAGATCCGCTGACCTTCGACGATCAGACGATACCGGCGGCAACTGGCGGAAGGTGACGGCGGCCTAAGCCGCTTTATCCTTGTCCATCAGCATATCGATCAGGTCCATCGCGGCCTCCGGTATCTTGGTGCCTGGCCCAAAAATAGCCGATGCGCCGGCTTCCTTCACGGCCGCGTAATCACCGGGGGGAATGACGCCGCCGGCGATGATGAGAATGTCGCGGCGGCCGGCGCGGTCCAGCGCCTTGCGCAGTTCCGGCACCATGGTCAGATGCCCGGCAGCGAGCGATGACGCGCCGACCATGTGGACATTGTGGCTGACGGCGAGGTCCGCCACTTCTTCCGGTGTCTGAAACATGGCACCGACCACGACATCGAAACCGAGATCGCCAAAAGCCGTGGCGACGACCTTCTGGCCGCGATCATGGCCGTCCTGTCCCATCTTGGCGATCAGGATACGCGGCTTGCTGCCATGCCGCTCGGTGAAGGTGAGAACCCGTTCGGCCGCTTTTTCGAAAGTGGGGTCAGCCTCGGCTTCCTTGCGATAGACGCCTGAAATCGTCTGAATTTCGGCCATATGCCGGCCAAAGACCTTCTCCAATGCAAGCGAAATCTCGCCGACCGTCGCCCGCGCCCTGGCCGCCTTGACGGCATAGGCGAGGAGATTGGCATCCTTGCCCTCGCGTTCGGCGGCCTTGGTCAACTCGTCGAGCGCCGTTTCGACGGCAGCAACATCGCGTGTGCCCTTGAGTTCCTGCAACTTGGAAAGCTGACGCGCGCGCACCTCGGCATTGTCGACTTTCAGCACGTCGACTTCGATGTCCTTTTCAGGAGCATGGACGTTGACGCCAATCACCGCTTGCTGCCCCGCATCGATCCGGGCCTGGGTCCGCGCAGCGGCTTCCTCGATCCGCATCTTGGGGATGCCCTTTTCATTGGCGGCCGCCATGCCGCCGAACTGTTCCACTTCCTCTATGTGGGAAAGGGCGCGGCGGGCGAGGTCTCGCGTCAGCTTCTCGACATAGGACGATCCGCCCCAGGGGTCGATCATCGCGGTTGTCTGGCTTTCTTCGGCCAGGATCAACTGCGTGTTGCGGGCGATCCGCGCCGAATGATCGGTCGGCAGGGCCAGTGCCTCGTCGAAGCTGTTCGTATGAAGGCTCTGCGTATGGCCCTGCGTCGCCGCCATGGCTTCGATCATGGTGCGCATGATGTTGTTGTACGGGTCCTGCGCGGTGAGCGACCAGCCCGACGTCTGACTATGAGTTCTGAGGGAAAGCGATTTGTCGCTGTTCGGCGAGAAGTTCTTCTTCATCAGTGCCGCCCAGAGGAGGCGCGCGGCGCGCATCTTGGCGACCTCCATGAAGAAGTTCATGCCAACCGCCCAGAAGAACGAAAGGCGGGGCGCGAAACTATCGATATCGAGGCCCGCCGCCACGCCGGCGCGTGCATATTCGATACCATCCGCAATCGTGTAGGCCAGCTCCAGATCGGCCGTCGCTCCGGCTTCCTGCATATGGTAGCCGGAGATCGAGATGGAGTTGAAGCGCGGCATGTGCTCGGCCGTATAGGCGAAGATGTCCGAGACGATCCGCATCGAGGGCTTGGGCGGATAGATGTATGTGTTGCGGACCATGAACTCCTTCAGAATATCATTCTGAATGGTGCCTGCGAGTTTCTCCTGGCTGACGCCCTGTTCTTCCGCTGCGACGATATACAATGCCATGATCGGCAGCACTGCGCCGTTCATGGTCATCGAAACGGTCATCTCGTCCAGCGGGATCCCGTCAAAGAGGGTCTGCATGTCTAGGATGGAATCGATGGCGACACCCGCCATTCCGACATCGCCCGCCGCACGCGGACTATCGGAATCATAACCTCGGTGCGTCGCCAGATCGAACGCGACCGAAAGACCTTTCTGTCCCGCGGCCAAATTGCGGCGATAGAAGGCGTTGGATTCTTCTGCGGTGGAAAAGCCTGCATACTGACGAACCGTCCAGGGGCGCTGGACATACATGGTCGAATACGGCCCACGCAGAAAGGGAGCGGCCCCCGGCATCGTGTTGAGGAAAGGCAGCTTCTCGCGATCCTCGGAACCGTAAACCCGCTTGACCGCGATACCCTCCGGCGTGGTCCACTGGCCCGACATTTTCTCATCGGGCAGCGAAGTGGGCTTTTTCCATTCGATCTTCGAAAAATCCGGTGTCATTCGCTTCCCCCCAACATTTCGTCCATCCGCATCGGGGACAGGCGCTCGCAGAAGACGCTCCCATCCTCCGGCACGGGTTGCCGCTCCGCCGGCAGTGTCTGTACGACCCGCTCTTTATCCAAAGGATGAAGCGAGGTGCCGACGATCTTACGGTCGCCGTGTCGATAGGCCTCAGCCCTTTTCTCGCGGGCCTCTTTCACGCGTCGCTGAAAGTGGCCGTCCCGCAGGGAATGAAGCAAACCGCCTTCATCCTGCAGCCTTCGCATCTCTTCCCATCCTGCGCGCGCCAGTTCGTCTGTGAGCTGTTCCATACCGCCGGAGCCGGCCGCCGGATCGGCGACGAAGCCGAGATTGCTTTCGTCGCGAAGCAGCAATTGCGTATTGCGGGCGAGGCGCCGCGCAAATTCGTCCGGCAGGCCGTGAGTGATCGTATGCGGAAGAACCGAAACGCTGTCTGCCCCGCCGACGGCCGCAGAAAAGGCTGCAATCGTATTGCGCAGAATATTGGTCTCCGGATCCTTCACCGTCTGCATCCGGTAGGACGTTTCGGCGTGGATATGCGCCGGGATGGCTTCGACCTGGCACTCTTCCAGAAGACGGGCCCAGATCAGCCGAAGGGCGCGAATTTTCGCGATGGTGAGATACTGGTCATGCGTGGCCGAAAGGGCAAAGCCGATATGGGGCGCGGCATGAGCGATGGGCTGTCGCGCTTCTTCGAAAATACTGAGATGGGCGATTGCGACAGACGCCATTGCGCCGAGTTCCTGTGCCTCGGTCGCCCCGGCATTGTGGTAGACCCGACCATCGGCTTCCAGAAGAACCCCCGGAACCTGCATGGCGAAGAAATGGGCAAGCGATTGCGGCAAGCTCGCAGCCAAGGCTTCAAGGCTCATGCGAAGACGGCCTGTTCCGCCGAAGGTTGCGGCCGAATCGATCCCGAAGGAAAGTCTCAGCTTCGACGGATTGATCGCCCTGTTGCTAAGATTCTGGACCAGCCAATCCATGGATTTGCGTGAGGCGGGATGCACGTCGATCCGGAGCGCAATATCGTTGACCGGCAGATCCTTCAACAATCTGGAAAGCGTTTCCTCGCTGGCGGGAAGGCCGTATCCAAAGGCATTGGGCGCGCCTTCGAACACAAGGGCGAGGCCGCTTGCACCGCCGCGCAAATCCGTCTCGATCTGCTGGCGGGCGCGATCGACATCAGGATCGTCCACACGCTGCGCGATCGACCAGTTCCGAGTCGGTTCGGCGCGGCTCAGAATGCGAGGTTCGGCGGGTTCGAACAACGGGCCGAGCGCAATGCCGTCATCGCTACGATTGACGAGATTGTCCTCGAAGTCTCCGCCGCGCAGCGCTTTTTCAGCCAGCTTCCGCCACGACTCCATATCTACGGGTGCAAACTCTGCATTGCGAAGAAGAGCGGCGTCCATAAGTCTCCCACCTTGCTGGAACGGCATCGATAGCTGCGGATCGGTCGCGTCGTTTTCGCGTGCTTCACCCATGTCCGGCAAGTCAGTATTTGGTCTGAAGCACGAAAAATGAAAGTGTTACCTCAAAAGGTTGCGAGGATTTTGCCCCCGTCGCAAAGATCGGAGCCGGGCTGACATTGAGGCGATCGCGGCCGCAATGCTATAGGTTTTGGCGGATGACGAGGCGCAGTGGGTGGCAGATAGGGGACCCTCCTGAACATGATCGCAGCGGACGAGATTTTTATCGGCGCGAGCCGTGATACGGACGACGCATACAAGAAGGCGGAGGTGCTGAAACTCGCCTATGCCAATAGGCACGGCCTGATTACCGGTGCCACCGGAACCGGTAAGACGGTTTCCCTGCAGATTCTGGCGGAGGGCTTTTCTCAGGCGGGCGTCCCCGTGTTCGCTGCCGACGTCAAGGGCGATCTTTCGGGTATAGCCGCGCCCGGCGAAACGAAAGCGTTCATCGATCAGCGCGTTGCCGATATTCGTATGGAAGAGGAGGGCGGTCTGAATTTCGAGCGGTTTCCGACGATCTTCTGGGATCTGTTTGGAGAACAGGGGCACCCGATCCGCGCAACTGTCTCGGAAATGGGGCCTCTTCTTTTGTCGCGCCTGATGAATCTGACCGATGCTCAGGAGGGTGTTCTCAACATCGCCTTCGAACTGGCGGATGAGGAGGGCCTTCTGCTTCTCGATCTGAAGGATCTGCAGTCGCTTCTGACCATGGTCTATGAGCGGCGAAAGGAACTGTCTTCCAGATATGGGAATGTTGCGTCCCAAAGCGTCGGCGCAATCCAGCGCTCGCTTCTGGTGCTGGAACGGCAGGGCGCGGAGCACTTCTTCGGAGAGCCGGCGCTGAAGATTGCCGATCTGATGCGCACCGACCGCGATGGCCGGGGCATGATCAACATTCTGGCAGCCGAAAGGCTGATGATGAACCCGCGTCTCTACGGCACATTCCTGCTGTGGCTCCTCTCCGAATTGTTCGAGGAACTGCCGGAGGTCGGCGATCCGGAAAAGCCGAGACTGGTGTTCTTCTTCGATGAGGCGCATTTGCTGTTTGACGATGCGCCCGATGTTCTGATTGAGCGGATCGAGCAGGTCGTCCGGCTAATCCGCTCGAAGGGAGTCGGCGTTTATTTCGTGACGCAAAACCCTCTTGATGTCCCCGATACGGTCCTGTCCCAGCTTGGCAATCGCATTCAGCACGCGTTGCGTGCCTATACGCCCCGCGAGCAGAAAGCGGTCAAAACCGCGGCGGAGACCTTCCGGCCCAATCCCGACTTCGATTGCTACGAGGCCATCACGAAGCTGGGCGTCGGTGAGGCGCTCGTTTCCACCCTCGAAAGCAAGGGCGTCCCCTCCATCGTGCAAAGAACGCTGATCCGCCCGCCATCCTCTCGCATCGGACCGCTGACCGATCAGGAACGGGCCATGGTGATGGGCGGAAGCCCTGTCGCCGGCATCTATGACCAGCCGGCGGATCGCGAGAGCGCATACGAGAAGCTGGAAAAACGTGCTGAAAAGGCCGCTTTGGACGAAGCGGAGGCCGCCCGCCGGGACGAGGCAGAGGAGAAGCGCGACGAGGAGTTGCGCGAGGAGCAGCGGGAAGAAAAGACGGGCTGGTTCGAGAATGTCTTTGGAACGCGCTCGTCCAGGCGGAGCGGCTACAAGCGCCAAGGTTATGTGGAAGCGGCTACGAAAAGCGTGATCCGCTCTGTCTCCAGTCAGGTCGGCCGGCAGATCGGCAGAGCGGTTGTTCGCGGTATTCTTGGGGGGCTGAGGCGCTGAGTCGCGTCAGGATAGCCTGTGCTCATCGTCGATCAGTTGCAGGCGCGAGGGCGGCTTCGTGCCCCATTTCCAGAGGACGAGGTTCACGGCGTCGGGTCCGCTTCCCTTGGCAAAACTGCGAACCCGCAGCCCGTTATAGCCTCGTGCAATGAGAGTACGCGCAAAACGCTGCGTGCGTGCTTCGCCTTCTACCTGCATCTGATCGCGCCAGTCGGGAGCCGCCAGAGTGTCCAGAGTGAACCCTTCGGCTTCGAGTGCATCGCTGTCGGCTGTGTCGAAGATCATCTCGATCCTGGCGCGATAGCAGACGAGCGTCGTGGGCTGGAGATCGCCTACCTGATTGGCCTCGCGCAAAGCGGTTTGCACGGATGTCGACAGATAGAGCGCGGGCGTACCCTTCGGATTGAAGCGTCCGCCATAGAGTTCTGCGCCGCGTCCCGACATCGGTGTGCGCGCAAACACCGGATTGAGCGCCCGGTAGAGTTTTCCCGAATAGACCAATGCTCCGGTCAGGCGTAAACGCCGGCATCGACGGCGTCGATGAAGTCCATTACCTCTTCGGCGCGCCCGTCACGCACAAGCTGCATGGCCGTTTGACCGGAAAATCCCGGCAAGGGCTCGGATCGATACCAGGCATAGGCCATCAGGGCGGAACCGAATCGTGGCTCGACCTTATTGACGATCTCGACCATCTCGCGCAGGCGCCGCTGGGTCTTGTCGGATCGCACCCGATCCTTGCGTTGTACGGCATCCTTGCCAAGACCCACGGTCCGGGCAATTTCCTCGCTCGTCGTACGGAACGCCTTTGCAATCTTGCCTGGGGCGAAAAGGCCCTGATCGGAATAGGCTGTGAGGCTCATCTCGGCCCCCTTCTTTTGTGCCGGTCTCTTTGACGCAATATAGCGTCAATTTCAGCGGCGTTCAACAGAGCGCCCCCAAAGTTCGAGTCAGAGGACTCAGGTACGTCCCTTCCGAAAGGATATTTGTCGGCAGACGGAGACTGTGCCAGCTTGTCGGTGCGGTTCCGGTCCTCGCCGCCCGGCGCCGGATAGGCATGGGAGGATAGATCATGAGGCTTGGTGGTCGTCATGTAGACCGGGTCTTCCGCGTCGTCGGATCCAAGTCGGACGCGGCCTGTTCTCCCTTGGCCGCATCCTGGCGTCGCTCGATGGAACATTATGGCCTGGACCCGGCCACTAATGCCGCCCCCGACCTCGTCGAGGCACCCGATCTGGCGCAGCGGCAGGGTGAACTCGGATCTTTCCTGGCCCTGGCAGCCCCGAAACTCGACCAGCTCTTCGGGCTTGTCGGCGCCTCCGGATGCGGTGTTCTGCTGACCGATGCGGCTGGCGTAGTGCTCGACGGTCGCTGCGCCGAAGCCGACGCTGCGACGTTTCGTGAATGGGGCCTGCATCCCGGTGCGGACTGGAGCGAAGCGCGCGAGGGAACCAACGGCATCGGAACGTGCCTCGCCGAAAAGCGCCGTATCATTATTCATCGTGGCGATCACTTCATGGCCCGCAACACGGCGCTCAGTTGCATGGACGCGCCCATTTTCGGCGTTGACGGTCATATTCTCGCGGCGCTCGATGTCTCATCGGCGCGGGTCGACGAAACCGAGGGCTTCAATCGGCTGCTAGCTGCCGCTGTCGCTCAATCGGCCCAGGCGATTGAAGCTGCCAACTTCCGGGCCTTTTTCCCCGACGCCCGTATTATAACGGCCGAAAACGACGAGACGGAAACCCCCGTGCTGCTCGCGGTGGATGAGGACGATCTGGTGATCGGTGCGACCCGCGCGGCGCGGCGCGCCTTCGGGCTGGAATTGTGCGGTCCTTTCAAGCCAAGGCCGGCGGCCGACCTGTTCGGACGAGACGACGATCCCACGGCATTCGAGAAGGCCGAGCGTTCCGCCTTGATACGTGCGCTTGCCCGCTCGGAAGGAAACGCCTCGCAGGCCGCCCGCGCGCTCGGCATCGGCCGTGCTACGCTTTACCGCCGCATGCGGCATCTCGGCATTCAAAAGTAATTCCACGCAACTGTCTCACCATTGAGACAATACGCGAGGAAAGCCCGCTTGTGCCGGCTTTCAGCCCTCTGCGACCCTGTCATGATGACCGTTCGCCGGAAGGAGGATCCGGCAATGAGCGGAGGAATATCCATGAATATCATGACGAAGCCTGAAAGCATTTACGTATCGCCCTTCAAGGAGCGTTACGACAACTTCATAGGCGGCGCGTTCGTCGCGCCTGTCGACGGTGCCTACTTCGACAATGTCACGCCGATCACCGGACGGACGGTTTGTCAGGTCGCACGATCAGGGCCGGCCGATCTGGAAAAGGCTCTCGATGCCGCGCACGCCGCCAAGGCAGGATGGGGTGCTACCCCAGCCGCCGAGCGCGCCAATACACTTTTGAAAATCGCCGATCGGATGGAGCAGAATCTCGATCTTCTGGCACGCGCCGAGACTTGGGATAACGGCAAACCGATCCGCGAAACGACGGCGGCCGACATCCCGCTCGCCATCGACCATTTCCGGTATTTCGCCGGCGTTCTGCGGGCGCAGGAAGGCACGATGAGCGAGATCGATGCCGATACGGTCGCCTACCACTTCCACGAGCCGCTCGGTGTCGTCGGGCAGATCATCCCCTGGAACTTCTCCATCCTGATGGCGGCGTGGAAACTTGCGCCTGCTCTGGCTGCCGGCAACTGCGTCGTGCTGAAACCAGCCGAGCAGACGCCCGCCGCGATCATGGTGCTCGCTGAACTGATCGCCGATCTGCTGCCCGAGGGCGTGCTGAACGTCATCAATGGTTTTGGAGCGGAGGTCGGTTCCGCGCTGGCAAGCAGTCCACGGATCGCCAAGATCGCCTTCACCGGGTCCACCGAGACCGGCCGCAAGATCATGAAGGCGGCGACCGAAAACCTCATTCCCGTGACGCTCGAACTGGGCGGCAAATCGCCCAACGTCTTCTTTTCGGACGTCATGGCCGAAGATGACGCTTTTCTCGACAAGGCGATCGAAGGATTTGTTCTCTTCGCGTTCAATCAGGGCGAAGTCTGTACCTGCCCGAGCCGTGCGCTGATTCAGGAAGACATTTATGAGGCATTCATTGCCCGCTGCATCGAGCGCGTGAAAGCGATCAAGCAGGGCGATCCGCGTCATTCGGATACCATGGTTGGTGCACAGGCAAGCCGGGAACAGCAGGACAAGATCATGTCCTATCTGACCATCGGTGTGGAAGAAGGCGCCGAAGTGCTGGTCGGCGGCGACGCTGCCCGGATGGACGGCGATATCGCGGACGGATTCTATATTCAGCCGACGATCCTCAAGGGCCACAACAAGATGCGGGTCTTCCAGGAGGAAATCTTCGGTCCCGTCGTCTCGGTGACGACCTTCAAGGATGAGGCGGAGGCGCTGCAGATCGCCAACGACACCATGTACGGCCTCGGGGCCGGTGTCTGGAGCCGCGACGCCAATCGCTGCTACCGCATGGGGCGTTCGATCGAGGCGGGCCGCGTTTGGGTCAACAACTACCATGCCTATCCGGCACATGCCGCTTTCGGCGGTTACAAGCAGTCCGGCATCGGTCGCGAAAATCACAAGATGATGCTCGACCACTATCAGCAGACCAAGAACATGCTGGTGAGCTACAACCCGAACAAGCTCGGATTCTTTTGATGGAGGTCGAACAATGTCGAAAACCATGAAAGCAGCCGTGGTCCGTAAATTCGGCGCGCCGCTTGAGATCGATGAGGTGCCCGTTCCGGAAGTCGAGCCCGGCATGATCCAGGTGGCGATTCAGGCATCCGGCGTCTGCCACACCGACCTCCATGCCGCTGAGGGGGACTGGCCGGTCAAGCCCGAGCCTCCTTTCATTCCCGGTCATGAGGGCGTCGGCTTCGTCTCCGCCGTGGGCGAGGGCGTGACCCATGTGAAAGAGGGCGACAGGGTTGGCGTACCCTGGCTCTATACAGCGTGCGGTCATTGCCGGCATTGCCTTGCCGGCTGGGAAACGCTCTGTAAGAGCCAGAAGAACACCGGCTACTCGGTCAATGGCGGTTTCGCCGAATACGTCCTCGCCGATCCCGGCTATGTTGGACATCTGCCCGACAATGTTGGTTTCAACGAGATCGCCCCGGTCCTTTGTGCCGGCGTCACGGTCTATAAGGGCTTGAAGATGACGGAGACGAAGCCGGGCGATACAGTGGCGATTTCCGGTATTGGCGGCCTCGGCCACATGGCGGTGCAATACGCCGTGGCGATGGGCTTGAACGTTGTCGCGGTGGATATCGACGACGACAAGCTCGATCTGGCGCGTCGTCTCGGGGCGAAGATGACGGTCAATGCCCGTTCCTTCGACGATCCGGCCGCAGAGGTGATCCGCGAAACGGGAGGCGGTGTGCAGGGTGTTCTCGTGACAGCCGTTAGCGAGAAGGCATTCGAGCAGGCGGTCGGCATGGTCGATCGTGGCGGAACCATCGCGTTGAATGGTCTGCCGCCGGGTGATTTCCCCCTCAACATCTTTGGCATGGTGCTGAACGGGGTGACGGTTCGCGGCTCGATCGTCGGCACGCGGCTCGATCTGCAGGAATCGCTCGACTTCGCTGGCGATGGCAAGGTGAAGGCGACGATCGACACCGCGCCGCTCGACGACATCAATGCGATTTTCGAGCGCATGAAAAAGGGCAAGATCGAAGGTCGGATGGTTCTCGATCTGACGCACTGAACTAATCCTGGCGGCCGGCTCGGCGCTTTTCCGGGCCGGCCGCGTTCAGTTTTAAGGCTTGAGGGTGGATTCAGGTGGCAGAGGCCGTCGCCTCAGTGAGCTTTGAATCACGTCTTCAAGAACCTTTTGGTAGTGCTTCCGACGAGCGCGGCGTCTTCAGGGGCTTCATTACAATTTTGCAAGGAACGCCTCCATCCAAGGAGCGTTCGCCTTCCGGATGATCCAACGGGGGGCGTCTTGGCCGTTTCTGAAAATAACGCGGACAGCATCCGCAATCGCCTTCTGGCGTTCATAGCCGTCATCCTGGGGGTGACGGCTTTGCGCTATGGATATTCCTTTCTGATGCCGGCCTTTGTGGCCGCATTCATCATCGCGGCGGCATGGCCTCTGCGAGACTGGTTCTGCGAGCGCTTGCCCTCGACGGTTCTCGCCTATGCGGCGACCATATTGACCCTGTTCCTCCTGATGCTGGCCTTCTTCGGCATCGTCTTCTTCTCGCTCGGGCGCGTGGCGATGTCGCTTGCCGACAATCAGGAGAGTTTCCGGACGCTCTATGATCGCCTGATGGAGTATGCCAACGCGCACAACATTCCGGTGCCGTTCCTCTCGGACGATGAATCGAGCGGGTATGATCGCCTGGCAACCATGGCCCGGTCCTTCCTTGCGGCGCTCTACGCGGTCGTCACCTATCTCGGGCTGATCTCCGTCATCGTCATTCTCGGTTTTCCGGAAGTGCCTGCCCTGGCGAGACGGGTCAGCCAGCAATACCGCGAGGGACGCGAGGAACTGTTCGAAACGGCCGCCGCCATCGCCTCGTCGTTCCGCAGCTATCTTTTGATGACGCTTATCGCCAGTTTGATCACGGGCGTCTGCTCGACCCTGCTCTCCTTCGCCTTCGGCCTCGAACTGGCGCTCACATGGGGTGTTCTCAACTTCATGCTGAACTTCGTGCCCGTAGTCGGCAATATTATCGGTATTATCCCGCCGGCACTCTATGCCGTTGTCCAGTTCGGCGGATGGCAGATGCCGCTCGCCATCTTTGTCGCATTCGGCTTGATGCAGATCATCATCAGCAATTTCGCCTACCCATGGCTGCAGAGCAAAGGCGTATCGCTGCCCGCCGTTATCATCGTGCTGTCTCTGCTGTTCTGGAGCTGGTGCTGGGGCATGGTCGGCTCGCTCTTCGCGGTCCCGCTGACGACAATGTCCCTCATCATCCTGTGGCACTTCGATGCATCGCGCCGTGAAGCGCGCATCGTCTCCGGCGACAAGATCGATGAGGAAGCGCAGAACAAAAAGGGCGAGCAGGATTAGATTGAAGGGGCGATCCTTTTGCCTACAGGCGCGATCGTTCCCATATGTGAATGATCGATCGAAAGTATTTTACGAAGGAGTTTTTTGAATGAAGTCGACCGGTGTTGCCTATCTTCTGCTTGCCCTGGGCCTTCTTCTGGTCTGCGGCCTGCACCGTTTTTATGTCGGTAAATGGAAGACCGGCTTGCTGTGGCTCCTGACCGGTGGACTTCTCGGTATCGGTCAGATCATCGATATCTTTCTGGTGCCCGGCATGGTGCGCCAGGCCAATGCGGACAATCGCCTCAGCCATCAGGGCTACGATCAGTTGAACGGCTGATCGAACACGCAAATTGAAAAAAGGCCGGATGCGAAAGCACCCGGCCTTTAAACACTATCAGATCGCGAGAAATCAGACTGTAGGGGCAGCCAGTCCCGACGTGACGAGAATGGGCGTGCCGTTCGGAACCTGATCGTAAAGATGAATGATGTCCTGATTCATCAAACGTACACAGCCGGATGACACGTTCTTTCCAATCGAGCGCCACTCGGGCGAACCATGCAGGCGGTACAGCGTGTCCTGACCGTCCTTGAAAATATAGAGCGCCCGTGCGCCGAGCGGGTTGGTCAATCCCGGCTCCATGCCACCATTATCGGCACTATACTTTGCCAGTTCAGGCTGCCTTGCGATCATCTCATCGGGCGGCGTCCAGGTCGGCCACTTCTTCTTCCACTGCATGACGGCCCGACCGGACCAGGCGAAACCCTCGCGGCCCAAGCCGACGCCATAACGCCATGCCATGCCATCGGGACGCGTGAAATAGACGAAGTGGTTGTCAGTATCGACAATCAGCTTGTTCGGCCCTTCGCCGGTCGTATTCGGTACATAGCTGCGCAGATAGCGGCGGTCGATCTGCTGCCATGGAATGGCGGGAAGGACATATCCTTCATCGATTGTCGACGCATAGGCCGATGCGTAATCCACACGCGAGGAGCCGCCGAACTGTCTCGCACGGCTGACAATACGGTCACTGAAGGAGGTCCGAGCGCCTCCCTGTCCGCTGGTGGAGCAACCGGCCAAGCCCAAAGCTGCCCCGGATGCCAGCAATCCACCAAGGACGGCACGCCGGGAGCGGTCCTCAGCGTTTTTATCTTTATTTTTTAGCATGATTCCCCACGCACATAACTTGATCCCGCGATGTAGTTCCAAAACCTAACGCTCGGCTAGCGCGTCCGTTCCCGCTCTCGCCACATCTCGCGCGCTGTGGCTCTTTTGTTACAGCTCTTTTCTCTTGGCTGGTACCTTGCGGGCTCTAGATCGGTTGGCGAGCCGCCGGGATTATCCGAGTGGAAATGCAGTGAACGAAATCGCACCCTCGACCGTTAACGAGGGGAGTGCACTGCCTCCGGGCGGTGACATTAGACAATTGCTAATGAAGGAGACAATTATGGCTTTTTCCCTACCCGATCTGCCTTATGCTTACGATGCGTTGAGCCCTCATATGAGTGCAGAGACGCTCGAGTTTCACCACGACAAGCACCACAACTCCTACCTTGAGACGATGAACGATCTCATCAAGGGAACGGAATACGAGTCGATGGAACTCGAGGAAATCGTCAAGAAGAGCCACAAGGAAAACCAGAAGCTCTTCAACCAGTCCGCACAGTTCTACAACCACCTGCATTTTTGGAACTGGATGAAGCCGAATGGCGGCGGCAAGAATCTGCCGGCGAAGCTTCAGGAAGCCATCGAGAGCGATCTTGGCGGTTACGACAAATTCCGCGAGGATTTCATCAATGCGGGCAAGACGCAGTTCGGCTCCGGCTGGGCTTGGCTTTTCGTCAAGGACGGCAAGCTTGCCATTGATAACGGCCTGAACGGCGAGAATCCGCTGGTCATGGGCGGTACGCCCATTCTCGGTGTCGATGTGTGGGAGCACTCCTACTACATCGATTACCGCAATGCCCGCCCGAAATATCTCGAGGCGTTCGTCGATAATCTGATCAACTGGGACTACGTGCTGGAACGCTACGAAGCCGCAACAAGCTGATCCTTGTAAACGTCGATCGAAACGACCCCGCCGGCCTCGGGCTGGCGGGGTTCTTTATTGCGCGCTACGAGCTGCTGCATCTGGCGGAAACACTGTGATGGTCTCCTGCTCGCCATCAAAGCTTGGATCCACGGCAAATTCCGAGAGGGTGAACCCACGACCGTTCCACTTGTAGGTGGCGGTGGAGAGGGCATCACCAAAACCGCGCCACTTCGCATAGGTCGTTATCGCTTCGGCCTGCGCGTTCCACGAAGCGTTTATCAACTGGTCGGTCGTGGTCCAGCCGGTGACGTCGATGCGTTCCACCGGACCGTCCACGCCTTGTTCCGGGCTCGGCCCGAGATCGTAGTCGACCTCCGCTTCGGCAAAGCTGTGGCTGATCGTATAGGAGGCCTCGCTCGACGACAGCCATTTGGTCATCATGTTGTAAGCGCCCATCGCGCAGGTGAATGAGGCGAGGACCGTCACGGGCCCGTTGTCATCGGGGTCCGAAGATTGGGGCAGAATCGTCACGCTTTCGGGGTGCACACCGAGCGCATCGTCACATTCATCGCTGTCCCGGCGCAGAAAGCTCTGTGTGAGAGCAATCGTTTGCGCCAAGCCCTCAGGCGGGGTCTGCGGCATGGGCTCGGGGCCATATTCGGGCCGGACGGGCGAGCCGCTATCGTCGCAGTCCATCATCGCGGTCTCGTAAGCCTGATCCGAGGCGGCGATGGCTGTCCGATCGATATGCCATCCAGTGAAATCCGAGGCCTGAATCGATGGCTGGGCAAGACGCAGGCGCATGCAACCGGCGTAAACATCCTGGCTCCCGTCTTTGCCGACGGAGCGGATGGCAACGGGTATGACGGCGTAGATGGAGCCAGCGGCGCCTTCCTGTCGTGCTCCGCCTGTCGCGATTTGAACCATCGCCATCTCTTCAAAGCCAGCAGCGTAATCCTCCGGTGATGCGGCTGGGGGAATGCCGAAATAACTGTAGGCGCGGGAAAATTCGCGGCGGTTGATGGCATTATAGAGCGAAAAGATCACAGTCTGTGGCAAGGACCGGTCGTCGTAATAGGGCAGCCCGGAAATATCGGAAGACTGCGCCATAGAAGGTTCGGCCAGAGCCAAGAGAGGTAGAAAGAGCAGTCGTACATATCTCGAACTCATCGCGCGCCCATCCCCTCTTTATCGTTCACGCAGCGTACAATTTCGCGGTGAGGCGACGTGCGCAGAAAGTGCCGCAAACGTGACAGCTTGTTCACTGTTCCGTTCGGATTTCTGCGCCATAATGGGCAAAATGGCCAGCGTGAGGGAGCTTAAAGAATGCGGGTCTTGAATACGGTCGAGCGTTACGGCGCGGTGGCCGCCCTTTTCCATTGGGCTATTGCCACACTCATTCTCGTGCTGCTGCCGCTCGGCATATATATGCATGAACTGCCCCAAGGGACGGGTAGCGAAGTTTCGCAGAAAATCTGGCTCTACAGTCTTCACAAGACACTGGGTGTCAGCGTCTTCACGCTCGCGGTCCTCCGTGTGATCTGGGCTGCATTCAATCGCCGGCCCGCGCCTATTCACGCTGAAAGGCGGGTCGAGACGTTTCTGGCCGAAGCCGTGCACTGGGCTCTCTACGGCGCCATACTGGCGACGCCCCTTGCAGGTTGGATTTATCACGCAGCAACGCAGGGTTTTGCACCTATCTGGTGGCCATTCAGTCAGGAGCTTCCTTTCGTGCCCGAAAATGACCGGGCTTTCGCCGGTTGGTTCAAGAGACTCCATGCCGGTCTTGCGATCACGATGATTGGCCTTGTGGCTCTGCACGTCCTTGGGGCGTTCAAACATGTGCTTGTCGATCGTGACGGCACGCTTGCCAGAATGGTTCCCGGTTGGCGCATCGGCAACGAGAGTGCGGCACGCGCCCGTTTGGCTGCCGAAGCCGGCCATCACCATGCTCCGGCATTCATTGTAGGTCTGATCGTTCTCGCAGTCGCCGCTTCTGTGATTGCTTTCGCCGAGAGTGCGGAAGGAGGGCGCAAACCGGATGAGGCCGCGGTCGCCGTCTCCGACAGTCAATCTCCTGATGCCGCTTCGCAAGGCAATACGCAGTCGGAAAACGGATCCATGGTAGCGACGGATGCAGCGTCTTCCGCAGATGCTGTGGAAGAGACGTCGGGAGAGCCTGGTAATGCTTCTGATGCCAGCGCCGGTGGGGCGCCGCTCTGGGCCGTGGACCAGCAGGCGAGCGAACTCGGCATCACAGTGGCTCAGAACGGCTCGCCTACCGAGGGAACGTTCGAACAGTGGAATGCCGAGATCCGGTTCGATCCGGAGGCCTTGGATCAGTCATCCGTTCGCGTGGAAGTTGAGGTCGGCAGCCTTTCCATTGGCGATGTAAGCGATACGGCGAAGAGCCTTCTGCAGGCGCAGGAGCAGCCTGTCGCCGTTTGGAGCGCCGATCAGTTCCGGCAGACCGGCGATAACGCCTATGAGGCCGAGGGGACGCTCGAACTTGCTGGACAGAGTGCGCCGCTGACGCTGCCTTTCACGCTGAACATCGATGGCGATACCGCCGAAATGCAGTCTGAAACAACGATCCAGCGCCTCGACTGGGGCGTCGGCGCCAATGACTATCCTGAAGGGGACACAGTCGGATTGGATGTGACACTGCGCATCAATGTGAGCGCGACACGTCAGGAGTGATGACGGTAACGCACCCATAAAAGACGGGAACGAAGAAGCCCCGCCGGCGCGAACCGGCGGGGCTTCTTTTATAGTCTCGATAAAGACGAAGCTTATTCGCCTTCGGCAGCCTTTGCCTCGACCGAAATCCGCAGGTCGACTTCGTCGGAGACGTTCGGAGCAAACTTGCCCATGTCCCATTCGCTGCGGTTGATGGTGGTCGTTGCGTTGAAGCCAAGCGCCTTGCCGCCGCCCATCGGATAGTCACCCGAATTGTTCAGCGTCGTCTCCAGGGTGACAGGCTTGGTCACACCATTGAGGGTCAGGTCGCCGGTAATGTTGGCGGTATTGTCGCCGGTGGTCTCAATGCTCGTCGATTCGAAGGTGATCGCCGGGTTCGCCTCGGCGCCGAAGAAGTCCTCGCCCTTCAGGTGTTCGGCACGCTCTTCCCAGCCGGTAAGAAGCGAAGAAGCAGGGATTTCAACGGAGACGGAAGAGTTTTCCGGGCTTTCTTCGTCGAACATGATCTCGCCTTCGAAGCCACTGAACATGCCGGTGGTTTCGGAATAGCCAAGATGATTCCAGGTGAACACGACCTGGCTGTGGCTCGCATCGAGTTCGTATCGGACAGGCTCGGCGAAAGCGCTGGTCGAGAGCAGGGCTGAAGCGGCAAGGCCGAGACTAAAAGCACGTAGCATTGAGACATTCTCCTCAATTGTTGAACGGGGATCGGGGGATAAACTGATTGGGGTTTTTGTTGACCAATTTCCTCCGCAGATTTTCCATCCTGCAGAATCCGGTTGGTCCCATGAGATTATGTCACTAATTGTTCACTGCAACTGTCGATCAGATGACAATGCGTTCACAATCGCGCAGAAAATCGATCCATTAAATCGACAGGGTCTCTTGCCCGCAGAAGTTTCAAGCGTTTAACAGCGCGTTGGAAGAGGGAAGGGAGGATGATCGGTGGGTGCGTTGGAAATCGGACTTCTGTTCGTTGCCGGGTTTCTGTCCGGTGCGATCAACGCCGTCGCGGGCGGCGGCACCTTCATCTCGTTTGGAGCATTATCGCTGCTCGGCGTACCGCCGATCTCCGCCAATGCAACGTCGTCCATCGCCCAACTGCCGGGTTATGTGACCTCCACGCTGGCTTACTGGTCATCGATCCGAAAGGTGCTCGGCAGCGCACTTCTGCTAGCCCTTGTTTCGATCATCGGCGCGTTGGGCGGATCGCTCTTTCTTCTCTGGCTGTCCAATGACCGCTTTGCAGCACTGGTTCCCTGGTTGCTGCTGGCCGCAACCGCTCTCTTCGCCGCCGGACCCTGGCTTAAACCGGTACCGGCGAAGCCTGGCGAAGAGCAGATGTCCAATAGGTTCGCCAGCACTGCGGTCCAGTTCGTCACCTCGATTTATGGCGGCTTCTTCGGCGCCGGCATGGGTATCATGATGCTGGCGACGCTGGGGCTGACGGAAGG
Organism: Notoacmeibacter ruber; assembly: GCF_003668555.1. Lineage (NCBI taxonomy): Bacteria > Pseudomonadati > Pseudomonadota > Alphaproteobacteria > Hyphomicrobiales > Notoacmeibacteraceae > Notoacmeibacter > Notoacmeibacter ruber. The sequence continues at coordinate 873,114 of NZ_RCWN01000001.1, forward strand.
CGGTGATTATCATCGCCTCAATGCACTGAAAAACCTGCTTTCCAACGTGATCGCGATTGTCGCGATCGTCGTGTTCGTCTCGGGCGGCGTGATCTCTTGGCCGGGCGCACTGGCCATGATCCCGGGCGTCGCGCTCGGCGGCTATAGCGGCGTCTGGGCCGCCAAGCGCGTGCCGCAAACGGCCGTCCGCCTCTTCGTTATCGCGGTCGGCCTGTTCCTCGCCGGCTATTATTTCTGGAAGGGATAGGCGTTAGCGCGATATCTCCGCATCGGTCTTTCCGGCCACCTTCAGTGCAAAGGCGTAGGAAAACGCAACCTCTTCAAGCCGCGAGAAGCGGCCGGACGCGCCAGCATGGCCCGCATCCATATTGATCTTGAACAGGACCGGCGCGCCGGACGTCGAATATTCACGCAGTTTCGCGACCCATTTGGCCGGCTCCCAATAGGTGACGCGCGGGTCGGTCAGCCCGGCTAAGGCCAGAATCGGCGGGTAGGGGAGGGCCGCGACATTGTCGACAGGCGAATAGGCGGCAATCGTGCGGTAGTCGTCTTCGCTCTCGATCGGATTGCCCCATTCCGGCCATTCCGGCGGAGTGAGCGGCAAGGTATCGTCCAGCATGGTCGTCAAGACGTCGACGAAGGGCACCTCAGCGATAATGCCGCCAAAGCTCTCGGGCGCCATATTCGCGACAGCGCCCATCAGCATGCCACCAGCCGAACCGCCCTGCGCGATGATGCGGTCATGGCTGGTAAATTCGTGACTGACGAGATGCGCGGCGGCGGCGATGAAGTCGTGGAATGTGTTGGTTTTTCTGCCACGCTTGCCGGTCTCGTACCAGTCCCAGCCCTTGTCCTTGCCGCCGCGGATATGGGCGATGGCATAGATGAAACCGCGATCCACCAGGCTGAAGGCGTTTGTGTTGAAGCTGGCCGGGATGGAGATGCCGTAAGAACCGTAGCCGTAGAGAAGGCACGGCGCAGAGCCGTCGAGTGGCGTATCCTTATGATAGAGGATTGAGACCGGGACCATCTCGCCATCATGACTGCGGGCCTGCAACCGGCGCGTGACATATTGCGAAGCGTCGTGGCCTGACGGCACGTCCTGTTCCTTCAGCAGGCGGCGCTCCCGAGTGACCATATCGTATTCGTAGAGTTGGCTGGGCGTCGTCATCGACGAATAGGAAAAGCGGATCTTCGTCGTGTCATATTCCAGCGAGCCACCGAGGCCCAGCGAATAGGCCTCTTCGTCGAATGCGATTTCATGCTCCTCGCCGGACTTGCGATCTCGGATAACGATGCGCGGCAGCCCGTCCTGCTTTTCCAGCCGGACAAGATGGCCGGCAAAGGACGCGATGGAGAGGATGAGTCGTCCCGCCTCGTGCGGCACGATTTCGCGCCAATTGGCCTTGGACGGATCGGCAACAGCCGCTTCCATCACCTTGAAATCCTTTGCGCCGTCGGCGTTGGTGAGGATGAAGAAAACATCGCCGCCTTCCTCGAGCTCGTACTGCAGGCCTTCCTCGCGGGGATGGACAATCTTTGGCGTGAGATCCGAGAGGTCGGCGGGCAGAAGGCGGAATTCGGTCGTCTCATGGTCGTGGACCGAGATCATGATCCAGTCGTTGAGCCGGGTGCCGCCGACGCTCATGAACATCCCGTCATCGGTTTCGGTATAGATCGAGACATCTTCGGAGGCGGGTTCGCCGAGCTGGTGAAGGAGAATCTCCTTGGGACGATGGTTCTCGTCGAGCCTGGTGTAGAAGAAGGCGTCGGAATTCGCCGCCCATGTTCCCGAGCCGCCCGTATTGGTGATGCGGTCGGAATCATTGGACTGCTCGGCCGAGCGGACGACCAGCGTATAAAATTCGGAGCCCTTGGCATCGTGGCCCCAGAGAACACGCCGGTGATTGGGTGAGTGGTCGACCGATCCAAGCCGGAAATACGCTTTTCCCTCGGCTTCGGCGTCACCATCCAGAAGGACGACTTCTTCGCCACCATCGCGCGGGGTGCGGATGAATTTCGGATGTTCTCCGCCCAGAACATATTTGGTGCCATAGGCATAAGGCCCATCGGGAATCGGAACCGAGGAATCGTCCTCCTTGATCCGGCCCTTCATTTCGGAAAAGAGCGTTTTCCGCAGCTCTTCGGTGTCCGCCATCAGCGCGGCGGCATAAGCGTTTTCGGCTTCCAGATGCGTACGGATCGCGGGGTCGAGCAAGCTGGGATCGTGGAACATGTCCTGCCAGTTTTCCGCGCGCAGCCAGGCATAATCGTCGCTACGGGCGATCGCATGCCGGGTCTCCTCGAAGGCCACTTTTTTCGCGACCGGCGGTGCTGCATTTTCGGATGAGGAAGCAAATTTGGAACTGGTCATCATAGCGTCTTCGGTTGGCTCGATCATGGCTCTCATGTGCGGTGTTTCGCCTTGCGCGACAAGGGCCCGAATTGTCTGCATGACGGAGATGAGAGCATCATTCTGCCCGATAGCAGCCGGCTTTGACCTCGGCGCGAACCACTCGTAACCTCTTCTTTTGTCCGTGGAGGCCGGATCATGGCGAAACTTGTCTTCTATACAAATCCGATGAGCCGCGGGCAGATCGCGCGCTGGATGCTGGAGGAGGTCGGCGCCGATTATGACGAGCAGTTGCTGGTCTATGGCCCCGAGGGCATGGCTGCCGAAAATTATCGGAAAATCAATCCGATGGCCAAGGTGCCGGCTATCGTTCACAATGGCCATGTCATCACGGAGGCCGCAGCGATCGGCCTTTATCTGGCGGATGTTTTTTCCGGACGCGGGCTTGGTCCGAACGATGACGAGCGCGCGGCCTATTATCGCTGGACGCTGTTTTGTGCAGGGCCTCTTGAGCAGGCGGTGACAAGCCGCGCCATGGGCTGGCAGACCCCTGATGATCCGCAAAAGCAGGGCATGCTTGGCTTCGGCAATTTCGATCGCACGATCGATACGCTGGAGCACCACCTGAGCGGCCGCCATTATGTCTGTGGTGACCGTTTCACCATGGCCGATTGCTACGTGGGCAGCCATGTGGACTGGGGCCTTGCCTTCGGTACCATCCCGGCGCGGCCAGCCTTCAAGAGCTATGTCGAGCGCTTGCGCGAGCGTTCCGCCTATCGAACGGCAAAGGCCCGCGATCAGGAACTGATCGAGCAGATGAAATAGGGCAGTTGAGGCGCGGACCGGCTATTGGAGGCCGAGAAACCGGTTCGGCACGAGGCGGTATTCGCGCGTCTCTACGTCGCGATCGAGTGGGAAAGATCGCAGCCAAAGCCTCGCCGTCTCGAGAACCGGCGGCCTCGAACGGCTGGACATCATTCGCCCTGCGGTTCGAAATCCATCGCGACGCCGTTCATGCAGTAGCGAAGGCCCGTCGGTTGCGGCCCGTCGGGAAAGACGTGGCCGAGATGGCCGTCGCACTCTGCACAGCGCACTTCGGTCCGCGTCATGAAAAGCGAGCGGTCCTTATGGGTCGTGACGGCTCCGCCCTCGATCGGCTGATAGAAGCTCGGCCAGCCGGTGCCGCTTTCATATTTGGCGTCGGAGGCAAATAGAGGCCGGCCGCAGCCCGCGCAGACAAAGGTGCCCTCTCGTTTTTCCTCATTGAGGGGGGAGGTGCCGGCGCTCTCGGTGCCATGCTTTCGCAGGACGCGAAATTCCTCGGGGGTGAGGATGTCCTTCCATTCGTCTTCGGTCCGCTCGATCGGCGGTTTGGTCTCACTCATTATCGACTCCCGTCTGTTTTCGACAATATAGGGGTTTTCAGGCGCAAAAGGAGAGGAGGGGTGGCCGAGAACGGGCGAGGAGATTGACCCTGCCCGCATCGATCTTATACGGAAAACCACCGGAGCTTCCGCGTCAGGGGGCCGGCTTGCCAAAGAGAGACGAAAGGGAATCCAGGTTTGATCGCGCTTGCGGCTCTCGCCGTTCCATTCACCGCTGCTTTGCTGGCTCCGGTCCTCGCACAGTTGGTCAGGCGATGGCTGGCGGTTCTTCTCGCAGTCTTTCCGCTCGCTCTGTTTTTGTTCTGGCTGCGTCTCGTGCCGCTCTTTGCGAGCGGGCGTGAAGAAACCATCGGCGTTTCATGGATTCCGAGTTTCGGTGTCGAGTTCTCCGTTCTGATCGACGGGCTGTCGCTCACATTCGCCTTGCTCGTCAGCGGGATCGGCACGCTGATCGTGCTGTTCGCGGGCGCTTATCTCAAAGGCGATGCGCGCCTTCCGCGCTTTCTCTGCTACCTGTTTCTGTTCATGGGCGCGATGCAGGGTCTCGTTCTGGCGAACGACCTCATCATGCTATTCGTATTCTGGGAGCTTACGTCGATCAGTTCCTTCCTTTTGATCGGCTTCGATCGGGAGCGGATGGCCTCTCGCCGCGCCGCTATCCAGGCGCTCGTCGTCACCGGCATGGGCGGTCTGTCGCTCCTCGCAGGGTTTCTGCTGATCCGTTATGCAAGCGGCGCTTCGAGCCTCTCCGAGGTTCTGGCGCTCGGTGACGGACTGCGCGAACTGCCGGTCTATATGGCTTGCTTCATTCTGGTTCTCGGCGGTGCCTTTACCAAAAGCGCGCAGTTTCCGTTCCATTTCTGGCTGCCGAACGCGATGGAGGCACCGACGCCCGTCTCGGCCTATCTGCATTCGGCAACCATGGTGAAGGCCGGCGTCTATCTTCTGATGCGCCTTCAGCCGGCGATGGGCGGTACGACGGCCTGGGAAACGGTTCTGCCGATTTTTGGCGCGATCACGCTGCTGGCCGGCACAATTCTCGGTCTCAGGCAGACCGATCTCAAACTGGTTCTGGCCTATACGACGGTCGCCTCGCTTGGCCTACTCGTCATGCTGACCGGGTTCGGCACAGAGGGAGCGCTTGCGGGCGCGGTGCTCTATCTGATCGCTCATTCGCTCTTTAAGGGTGGGCTTTTCATGGTCGCCGGCGGTATCGACCATGAAGCCGGTTCGCGCGACCTGCGCCATCTTTCCGGGCTCCGTCATGGCATGCCGCTGACCTTTGCCATTGCGCTTCTCTGCGCCCTCTCCATGGGCGGTCTGCCGCCCTTCGTTGGCTTCCTTGCCAAGGAAGAGATGTATTACGGTCTCTTCAAGGACGGCGGATGGGCAATGGCTCTTCTGGCTGCAGCGATCATCGGCAACGGCCTGATGCTGGCGCTGGGCTTCATTGTTGGTCTGCGGCCTTTTCTCGGCAAGGAAATGAAGGCGCCTAAACATGCTCATGAGGGCCCTTTCGATCTTTGGATCGGCCCTGCCATTCTGGCGTTGTGCGGCCTTGCCGCCGGTATCTTCTATCATTTCTTCCACGAAATGATTTCGATTCCGATGGCCTCGGCCGTGGCGGGCGAAAATGTCCCGATCGAGATTTCACCCATCCCGCATATTTCGGCAGCCTTCTATCTGACGCTGCTGACCATCGCGTTCGGTGTGGGTGTCTACCTGCTGCAGGACCGGTTGCGCAGCGCGATAGACCGCGCATTGGTGGCGTTGGGCTGGGGGCCCGATCGCGGTTTCGATCAGGCGATCTCCGGTCTCAGCCATCTGGCGCACCGTGTCACCTATTTCTTCCAGAACGGACGGCTGGATCTCTACATGACCACCGTCTTCTGCGTGCTGGCCTTCACGCTTCTGTTCTCTCTCGCCTTTTTCAGCGAACTGCCGGAGCTGCCGGGCTGGCCGGAGCTGGCTCTACACGAATGGACGATCCTGCTGATCATCGTGGTCGGCATCGGGACGGTCATCATGGCGCACAACCGGCTCACGGCCATCGTCTCCCTCGGCATTCAGGGGTTCGGTGTCGCCGTCCTCTTCATGTTGCAAGGCGCGCCGGACCTCTCCTTCACGCAGTTCATGGTCGAGACGCTGTCGGTCGTCATTCTTGCTCTGGTCATGACCCGGATTCCTCTTGCCAAGACCGATCATCGGTCCAATCCGGAAAAGCTGATCGATGGCGGGATCGCGCTTCTCTGCGGCGTGGGACTGGGCGGCCTTCTTCTCGCGGTAACGCAGACGCCCTTCGACGGCCGGCTCAGTGAATTCTACGAGGAGTTCTCCCGGGCTATCGCTCATGGCCGCAATATCGTGAATGTGATCATCGTCGATTTCCGCGGACTCGATACGCTGGGTGAAATCGCAGTGGTGATGGTCGCAGGACTGGCGGTGCTCGGTCTGATCCGCATCCGACGTCCACGGGTCGAGGATATCGCCACGCCAGTAGGAGACCGATCCTGATGCGCACGGTTATCTTTCGTACGGTCGCGCCGTTTCTCACGGCTCTGATGATCATCTTCTCGATCTTCATCTTGCTGCGGGGGCACAACGAACCAGGAGGCGGCTTCATTGGCGGGCTCATCGCCGCATCGGCCAACGCCGTTTATGGCATCGCCTGCGGGGTCTCGCCGGTGCGGCGCTCGCTACGTTTCCATCCGATGGCGATCGCCGGCGCAGGTCTTTTCATCGCGGCGCTCGCAGGTTGTGCGAGCCTGTTCGCAAAAGCGGGTTTTTTGACCGGCCTTTGGACGGAACTGCATCTTTTCAGTCAGAGCATCGATCTGTCGACGCCACTGTTCTTCGATATCGGGGTTTATCTGGTCGTGCTCGGTACATTCAGTTCGATCACCCTGGCACTTGAAGAAAGAGAGGTCGAATAATGGAGACCGCTCTCAGCGTTGTGGTCGGTCTTCTTTTTGCCGCCGCGATCTATCTGATGCTCTCGCTGCATACGATCCGCATTCTGCTGGGCGTGGTTCTGCTCGGAAACGCGGTCAATCTGCTTATTTTCACCGCCGGGCGCTTCCGCTCGGAGGTGCCGCCGATCATCGCGCCGGATGCCTACGCTCCCGCGGGCGATGTGGCCAATCCGCTGCCGCAGGCGCTTATTCTGACCGCCATCGTGATTTCGTTTTCCTTTTTCGTCTTTTTGCTGGTCCTCGCCTATCGCGCCTATCAGGACCTCGGCACCGACGATTCCGACAAGATGCGTCTGGCCGAACCGGTGGCGGATGACGGCCCGCCGAAGGGATATTGATCGATGGCCGCTGTCGGTGTGAATGAAATCGACCGTTCCGTTGCGATGGTCACGAAGGCGGTCAGTCTGGCCGACTGGCTGCTGATCGCTCCTGTCGCGCTGCCGATTCTCGGCGGCGCGGCGCTTTTGATGCTGAACAGACGGATTGCCTGGCACGCTCCCGTCACCATTGCCATTCTCGTCCTTATGAGCCTTGCGGATCTGGTCCTTCTATACCGGGTCTGGACCGAAGGGCCGCTGCACATGGCGATGGGCAGCTGGCTGCCGCCTTTCGGTATCGTCTTCGCGGCCGATACGCTGGGTGTTCTTTTCGCTACCATCACGGCCTTTACCGGGCTTGTCTGTGCGGTTTTCGCCACGGCGGAGGCGGATGCCACGGAATATCGCTATGGCTACTTCACCTTTTATCTCCTGATGCTGGCGGGAGTAACAGGCGCTTTCCTGACGGGCGACATCTTCAACCTTTATGTCTGGTTCGAAGTCCTGCTCATCTCCAGCTTCGGCCTGCTTGCTCTGGGCTCGAACCCGATTCAGCTCGATGGCACGTTCAAATATGCCATTCTGAACCTGATCGCGACGACGCTCTTTCTCGTATCGGTCGGTATTCTTTACGGTATCGCCGGCACGCTCAACATGGCCGATCTGGCATTGAAGGCACGCAGCGGCGAGATGTCCGGGCCGCTGATGACCTTCGGCATCCTCATGACCGTCGCCTTTCTGATGAAGGCTGCGGCTTTTCCTCTGAATGCCTGGCTTCCGGCATCGTACCATGTCCCCCGGTCCTCCTCCTCGGCGCTGTTCGCGGCTCTGCTGACCAAGGTCGGCATCTATGCGTTGCTGCGCACGCTGATCCTGCTCTTTCCGCAGCTCGGAGAGGCATTCGCGCCGGTTCTTCTCGTCGTGGCCAATGCGACGATGATTATCGGTGCTCTCGGCCTCCTCGCTTCAACGGATATACGGCGGATGGTCGGATGGGCCGTGATTTCCGGTATCGGCGTCATTCTGGTCGGGCCGGGTCTTGGCGAAAGCGCGGCTCTCGGTGGCGCGATCGCCTATGCGATGCACTCCATGATCGTAATGGCTGGGCTCTATTGTCTCGCCGGCGCGATGAGCTGGATGGCGGGAGGACAATCCCTGCAGCGGATGGGCGGTCTGGCGCTCCGTTCGCCCGCTCTTCTTTTATGCGGGCTCGGCCTTATGTTGGCCACGGCCGGGCTGCCGCCGTTTTCCGGCCTGTGGCCGAAAGCGATCCTGGTGGAAGCGGCACTATCCGATGCCGCATATACGACCGTTGTAATCGTCTTGCTCAATGGCCTCCTGACGACGATTGCCTTCGGACGCATGTTCGCCTTCGGCTTCTGGAAGCCGGCACCGGCAGCCCCCGATGAAGGGGCGGAACTTGCGCTTTTATCGAAGAAACGTCTGGTCCCTATCGCTGCGGTGGTCGTGGTATCTCTTGCTGCGGGCCTCTATCCGGAGCCCTGGCTTGCCGCGTCTCACCAAGCGGCCGCGGGCCTGCTGAATGGTGCAACCTATATCGAAACCGTATTGCCGGGAGGATAGGGCATGAATCTTCAACTCATGAACATTCTTCTGGCCCTCGCCTGGGCCGCGGTCACGGGGTCGTTCTCTCTGCCCAACCTGATCTTCGGCTTCGTGCTCGGCGCGCTGGGAATGTACTTCATCCGCGAGCAGGTGGGGTCGCTGGGTTATTTTCGCCGCCTCTACAGAGTCGGCATTCTGGCGTTGATCTTCCTGCGCGAACTGATTTTCAGCGCCTGGCGTGTGGCCGTTCTGGTTCTGTCGCCGAAGATGGATGTCAAGCCCGGTATTTTCGCCTATCCCTTGCGGGTGCGCGATGACATGCAGATATCTCTGCTTGCCAACATGATCACGCTGACGCCCGGAACGCTTTCCGTCGATGTCTCGGAGGATCGCAACACCCTTTGGGTCCATGCATTCGATTGCTCTGATCCTGATGCGGCGCGGGACGATATTGCCAGCTCTTTCGAGCGCCGGATCATGGAGGCTTTCGAATGAGTGAGTTCGGCGCCGGTTTCCTTGATCAGGCCGCTCTGATCGCCCTCTACATGCTGAGTGCATCGTTTCTGCTGACGGTTCTGCGTGTCATCATCGGCCCGACCCTGCCAGATCGGATCCTGTCTCTCGACATGCTTGTTTCGATTGTCATCGGCTTCATCGCAGTGATCGGCATTCGTTCCGGCTTTGCACTCTATGTCGATATCGCGATCGCGCTTGGCCTTGTCGGTTTCCTGGCAACGGTCGCATTTGCGAGATTTGTCATGATGCGCGGTCATGTCGGCGACGATACGAAGGCGGATGAGATCGAACAGGAGCGCACTTCATGATTGACGGCGCACTCAATATTCTCGTCGGTCTTCTTCTGCTTTCAGGCGCCTTTTTCTGCTTGGTCGCTTCTATTGGACTGCTTCGCCTTCCTGATCTCTACACACGCATGCATGCTGCTTCCAAAGCAGGTACGGTGGGGTCGGGTATGGCTCTGGTGGCGATGGCAATCCATTCTGCCAATGTCGGCGATGCGGCGCGTGCGATGGCCGGAGTGATCTTCTTCATCCTGACGGCGCCGGTTTCGGCGCATTTGCTTGCCAAGGCGGCGCACGACATGGGCTACCCGCTGTGGCGCAACTCCGTGAGAGACGACAAGAAAGCATCTGACGAAGGTAAAGACGAAAATTCGCATTAGATAAAATTTTCGTAACGTCAGTTTTGTAGAGATTCCCTCCAATGAATTGGTACGGCTTATTGGTCGCCGACTATTCGCAGGAGAATTAATTCTTACATATATTAGTTGACAACAACCGGGTGCCGTGAAACATGCACCCGCAAGACCGATTGAGGTACAATCAAAATAACGTGATTTATTGAGGCATCGAAATGGACACGCCTGAAAATAAAACGGCGCAGGACGCACAGCTCATAGACCTGACAGCCGAGGTTGTTACAGCCTATGTTGGCAACAACCCAGTCCCTGCAACCGATTTGCCGAGCCTGATCTCTGAAATTCACACCGCATTCAGCCGAATTCGCGGCGATGTGGATGCTGGTGTGGAGACGGAAAAGCCGAAGCCGGCTGTCAATCCGAAGCGCTCCGTGACGGATGATTATATCGTCTGTCTCGAAGACGGCAAGAAATTCAAGTCTTTGAAGCGGCACCTCTCGGCGCATTACAACATGACGCCTGAGCAGTATCGCGAAAAGTGGGGCCTGCCGGCTGATTATCCGATGGTCGCGCCGAACTATTCGGCCGCCCGATCGAAGCTGGCCAAAAAGACTGGCCTGGGTCGCAAGGCAAAGGGCTGAGCCCTTGTCGCAATGATTGGTCATGAGGGGCGGCGTAAGCCGCCCTTTTGCTGTGCGAGGAGCGGACTGCCCAACCACCTGTCGATATAAATGTTCTTTTTTTGTTCCACGCGCGTGGCGGTCGGTATATAAGAAAACATTCCTTGGTGAGGAGTGTTTTCATGACGGTAGCCGCGCTGCATCTGCATCGGATCGACGAAGAGATAGTGACGCGAGCTCGTGGCCGCGGCACACGGATCAGTCCTAGTGATCGCAATGCATGGGCGATGCAGCAAGGCGATGCGGTGATCGATCTGATCGCCGAGATGTTTGGCGTGGACGGTCGTGATCTTCGAAAGCCGACGCGCTGTGGTCTTCAGGTGGGACGGGTTCGCCAGGTTGCGATGTACGTCGCACACGTCACTTTGCAGTTGACGCTCACGGAAGTCGGCATGGCTTTCAATCGCGATCGCACGACGGCCACGCATGCCTGCCACAGGATCGAAGATCTTCGTGACGATCCCGAGTTCGATTCTTTGATGGATGCCGTCGAACGCACGGTCGCGCGAGCACTGCGTTACGATCGCGGTGAAATTTACGACTAGATGGGAGCTGGGAAAAGGAAGTTCGATTCTCAGGGATGGCTGTTTCTCAGCTCTCGCTGACCTTCAAAGCGGCCGCTTCCGTCTTGATCCGCTCGATCATCGCGCGAATACCATTGGCGCGCTGCGGCGTAATGTTTTCGGAAAGGCCGATTTCTTCAAGCAGAGAAACCGCATCCGTTTCGAGAATGGTGTCGACGGTCTTTCCCGAGAAGATGGAGAGAATGATCGCCACAAGCCCCTTCACGATGTGAGCATCGGAGTCGCCCCGGAATTGAAGAACAGGTCCGTCGGGCGTCGCGACTTCGTCTGTATGGAGCCAGACCTGTGAGACGCAGCCCTTCACGCGATAAGCTTCGGTCCGCCATTCATCTGGAAAATCCGGCAGGTCGCGCCCCAGTTCGATGACATATCGGTAGCGGTCCTCCCAGTCGTCGAGGAGTTCGAAATCATCACGAATGGCGGCAAAATCGGGAGCTGTATCCATATCGACGATATAGGTGATGGTGGCTGTCGCGTCACGCCTTTTCGGGGGACCTGCCGCTCATTTGGTGAAGGTCGTGAGTCGCCGCAGCCGTGATTTTGACGACTGCTACCACGATGATGGCGCAACCGTTTTCCGCCCACTTCCGCATCATGGTGAGCGAAGGGTTAATGCCAGGGAGGTCATTTATAAGTCATTGTTATATAAAAATAAATAAGAGATACCTACCTCGTGACGGCTCATTGTCGGCTTAAAATGAAGTTCGCAAGGCGGTCATGTCACTTATCAGCAAGTGCGTAAGAACCATTCCTTAAAACGGTTCCGCCATCCTGATTGCAGTTTCCACCGGCGGATGCCGACCGCCCCGAAGTTGGCAGCGCCGGAATGAGTGATTGGGTTGCGTCTTGGTTCAGTGTGTTGAAAGTGGCAGGGATGATTGGCGGGACCGCGTGAGCGCGGCCTTCGATCGTTTCGTCAACCGTGATGTGACCGACCCAGCCCGGCGCCGGCGGCAATCCCGGCTGTTTGGTGCCATTCTGACGATCACGGTCTTGCTGATCGTGCTTTCAGTTCCTCTTTCATCGACAGAACCGGCTTATCTCGCGTTTCCGTTTCTTGCGGGAGCGGTCGGCTGCATTCTTTCGGCGCTTCTGTCGGCGACGGGCCGCGAAACATTATGCGCGATTCTGACCGGACTGTTCGCCTTCAGCTTTGCAGCGCTGACACTGGCAAAAGGGGCGAACGCACCGGGCATCGCTCTCCTCATCATGGCTGTTCCTGTCGTCGAAGTCTGGTGGGCCTTGCGCCGGCCAGTTCTGACCGGCTTTGCAGCGACTCTTGCGGCGGGGACCGGCCTGGGAGCGCTGTTGACCGGCTGGAGCACATCGTCCGCATCGCTCTGGGGCGTCACCGCGTCCGTCGGACTTCTCCTCTGGATTAGCAGCCTTTTGCTGCGCATGAGACAGCCGAGCTCGGACGCCCCGATGGCCGAATTGCAGGCAGATACGAAATTGCTGTCCTATCCGCTCATGGAAAATCTGCCAGGTGTTGTCGCCATTTTTGCACGCGACGGCGAACTGCTCGATGCAAGTGGCGCAATCGAAGATCTGCTTGGCGTCGGTACGGCGCATCTGCTCGGTGCATCCTTCTTCGAGCGCATCCACGTCGGAGATCGGGTCCTCTGGCTCAATGCCGTCGCCGATGCACGGGAGGGAAAGGAAGCGCGGGCTCTCATGCGCATGCGGGTCGCGACGTCGGGCGAGGTGACCTTCTCGGATATCGCGGTTCGCCTGTCGGCCGATCCCGAAGGACGGCTGGTCGGTTTCCTGGTGCACGATCCCGAGACGGCTGAACGGCAGCGAGAACTCGAGGCCCTCCGCGAAGAGGCAAAGGTGCTCGCCAATGTGCGCAACCGGTTCCTCGCCACGGTCAGCCATGAACTGCGTACGCCCCTGAATGCCATTATCGGCTTTGCGGATATGATGTGCTGCGACACCGTCCCCATGCCGAGCGTCGAGCGGCAGCGGGAATATGCGGGACTGATTTCGTGCTCTGGCGGCCATCTGCTGAAGGTGGTCAACGCGATCCTCGATGTTTCCAAGATGGAAGCCGGGACCTACACGGTGCAGCGGGAGCTGTTCGACCCGGCCGAGGCGCTCGACATGCCGCTGTCGATTGCCATTCAGCAGGCCGAGGCGGAAGGTGTCAGCGTCACGCGTTCGGTTGGCGGTAACATGCGGCAGGTGAATGCCGATCGCCGCAGCGTTCAGCAGATCCTGATCAATCTGCTTTCCAATGCGGTCAAATTCACGCCCTCTGGCGGCAGGGTCGAAGTCGAACTGAACGACGATGGCCGCAACTTCACGATGACCGTGCGTGACACGGGAATCGGCATTGCTGAAGAGGACCTGCCGCGTCTAGGCAAGCCGTTCGTCCAACTGGAAGACAGTTCGCTGTCCAGGCAGCACGAAGGGGCCGGCCTCGGCCTGTCTCTGGTGAGGGGACTTGCCGAACTCCAGGGTGGGATGATGCGGATCCACAGCCGCGTCGGAGAAGGCACCACCGTCACCGTCAGTATTCCCAACCGCGGCGTTGACGAGCCGCACAAACTGATAACCGATGCCAGACCCCATGAAAGCTCAATCGAACCGAACCATGATTGTGAGCAACGCCGCACGGCGTAATGATCGGAGGTCAGGAAGAGTGATGCGTATTCTGCAAAAGACCGGACGCTATGGAGTTGCATTCTTCGTAGCCAACCCCGTGCTCGTCACTGCGGGTGTCGTCGTCGGCACGCTGACGATACTGGTTACTGCGAATACGCTGGAGCAAGCGGGCCAACATCCGTCTCCATTCTTCCAGACACGCCCTCAGCCGGCGACGGCCAATCGGACCGACCATTCGGCTGTGGCCTCATGGCAGGGCGGTTCGGACCGCAAACACGCCACCGCTGCGACGACCGTCGCACCCGGCGATCCCGATCTCGCGCGTGTCCAGTCGGTCCTAAAGGATCTCGATCTTTATGAAGGCGATATCGACGGCCTGGAAGGGCCGAGAACGAGTGCAGCCATTCAACGCTATCAGGAGATCCTTGGACTGCCGGCGACCGGAAAGGTCGACGCTGCGATGCGCCGCAGCCTTGGCAGCGCAATGGGCAATAAGGTTGCGGTCTCAGCGCCGCCTTTGCCCAAATCCGCGCCGGGCTTCAATGGTCATGAGACGCCGGACGATGCCATGGCCACCGGCAGCATCGGCGACAAGAGTGTCTACCAATTGCAGGAGGCACTGGTGCATTTTGGTTTTCATGAGCTCACGGTGGACGGCGTCTGGGGCGGGCAGACCGCCAAGGCTCTTTCCACCTTTCAGCGCATCGAAGGCCTCGCCGAGACGGGAGAACCGGATGAAGCAACGAAAGCGCGGCTTCGTGATCGCGGCTTCCTGCGATAGACCGCGCACCGTTTCGCCCCTGTATTCATGAACCGTCTGACGAGTGCCTTCGAGGTTTCGGCCATTAACCGTCGGGTCTTTGCTGCAGGCGGCTTCGCTGCTGTTCTGGCAAAGGGCGCGGAGGAAGCCGGTGCGATCTTCCTGCTCGTTCGAGATCGGCTGGGCGCGCAGGCCCTGTACGGTCCTGCTGCGCAGACGGCCTATGATGACGGGCGCCCGGGAGAGCGGTATTTTCGCCTGCTCCTCCGAACGGAGGATCCTTTCGACGAGAGGATAGAGGCGAAGATCGCATCAGAGCGACGCTTCGACCCCGACCTCTGGTTGTTGGAACTGGAGGGCGGCCCACCGATCGAGGAATTGGTGCAGCTTGTCAGGTCCGACGACCCTGATTTTTGAAGAGCTGGTATGGCGGGTCGTTACCCGACCGCCCGCAGACGTGGCATCGCGTCGTTTCCGCCGCTGAGCGTCTCGAAATCGACAGGTTCGCGATCGTCCCATTCATCATGGGACAAAGAATCGGTAGCCAGCTTCGCTGCCGTGCTTTCGGCGACGGCCAGGACGGATTGCTCACGCCAGTTGCGCAACTTGTCGTCCGCTTGCGTGGCCGTCAGCGCTTCGAACCGTTCGATGAAAAGGCAGATGCTCGCAGTCGTGGTAAGGGTGTCGGGTCGAACTGCCCGCACGATCAGATGAGCCTCCGCCGCGGTCAGGCTGAGGGCCCGAAGCGCCATCAATATTTCGTGAGTGCCGTTGGAATGAACAATATCGTTGGCGACCGGCAGTTCGATGGCCAATGCGTCGGCGAGGGCGGTTGCGAACAATTCGACGTCGCCGGAAAGCGCCGTCTCCCGAAGCTTGGCAAGAAGGGTCGACGGTTTGGTGATCACGCCCTGGTCTCGCGTCGTCGACGCTCCGTGATGGCCTGAGTTCCCTGCCATGGCTGCCCGGAGCTGCATCTGAACTTCCTTGAGTGTCTTTGGCATCGAAGTTTTGCTCCGGGAGGAAAGGGATTGGGTGTTGGGTTCTGTCGTTGCCGGCGTCGGCTCTTGGGCGGGCAGGGAATGCTTGCGTTTCAGGTGTGTCAGGATTGCCCGAACCGCGGATGGCAGTTCACCCCGGCGGCCGATAACGCGGGCATGGTCGATATCCGTGTTCTTGACGATGTGCAGCCAATCTCGTGTTGAAAACACCGGCGTCCGCATGAGCAGTGGCGCCGATATGGCGACGGGTTCAAGGGCCAACTTCAGCAGAAGGCCGCGCGGCGCGCGGGTGCGGTCGGAAAGAACGGCTGCGGCGTAGCGCCTTGCATCCTCACTTGTCCTTGGAAAGAGCGCCAGGCCGAGCGCTTCGAGCTGACGGACCTCGTAGCCGGACGGCCGCGTGAGGGCGGCGAATGTGCCGACGGCGTGCCGGAACACGGCGTCCGGACGTGCTTCGCTGTTACGATCGACTACCAGACGCGAGCGAAGAACGGACTGCGGCACGGCACACCTTTGTGGGACGGTTGAAATCTGATCCCCACTCTAGTGGTAAATGGTTCGTATTCCGTTAGCAGCTCATTAACCAGAAGGCAGTCATGCTTCCCGTGGGTGCGAGGATGTCATGACCACGGAGTTGCCAGATGGGCAAGATCATTCCGATGGCTGCATTCAGCAGGAAGCAGGACGAGCAGCCGTCCAGAAAAGTATCGAATGCGCAATGCGAGATATTGCTGTTCGATGGCATCCGCTACGAGCCGATCCCCGAAAAGGACGATCGGCAAGGCGGGCACCGCGCTGGCAAGGGGAAACGCCGGCGCGCCTGATATGATGACGCCGCGGGCTCTAGAACGGCTCGCAGCGGATCGAATCGATGAAAGCGTCGCTGACGGGATCGTAGGTCTCGTCAGGGCGGAATATTCGGATCACCGCTATACCTTCGTCATTGCTCGAAAGCGCCAGAACGGTGCTGGCCAGTTCCGGCGGCATTTCCCGGCGAATCTCGATTTCTTGCAGGCGATTGACGACCATCAGGTCAAGGTTTTCCTCTGTTCCGTTCCGGTCGTTGATGGACCAGACGGTCTGGCCGCCGGGATTGATGAGCGCGACGGACCAGAATGGGACGTTTCCCTGCGCGCTCAGCTTCAATGGTCCCTTTGTCAGATCGAACCGACAGGCTGCGATCGCAAAAAGCGGGTCGGCATCGTAGATGATATCCGCTTCGTCGAGGCGGCGCGCCTCGAACGGTTCCGTTATCTCGTAGATCCTGCTCCATGCGCTGGCCGGTGCAGCGCGGGGGATGAGGAAGATGACCGCGATGTGGACAAGGCCGGCCCCGGCAAGGCCGATAGCAACCGCTAACAGGAAACTACGCATCGCAAGGCTCTTCCAGCTTCACGGCCGGCATGCCGAGCGGCGTAATGGACGAGCCGCTGCCGAGCGGGGTGTCGTAGAGAGACAGGACGAGGCGGAAGGGGCGGTTCGCTTCCACCGGGAACCAGTTTCCTGAACGGATGCTTGGCCCGATCGCAATGCGGACGGAACCATCGGGTTGCCGCAGCAGAGCCCGGGAGTGAAGCGCTTTTTCACGACCATTCTTGGCAATCAGCTTTCCGCTCTGAATATCGACCGCGCGCAAGGTCCAGAAGCGCGCCGAGGGAACCCGGCCCTCCAGAACGTACTGACATTGCGGCCGCAAAGGGCGATTGGCTTCGTCTGTTCGCCGGGAAAAAACCAGTCCTTCAGCCGGTGCCAGTGGCAGGGCTGCATTGCGGGCGATGCGAGCAGTTGTATACGGATCGGCTTTGTCGGTGCCTGCTTCCGGATAAGCGACCCACCGACCCACCGGCAAGGCGCCCAGCGCATCGGCGCGGTCGAGCGCCAGCAAAGCGCTGCCGCCGCCGAGACCCAGGGCGATGATACAGGACAATGTCGTGAGCAGGATCGTTCTCAGCATGATTCCCGGCGGGACTGGTCGGACGTGACGTGTCTGCAGACGCTGTAGCGAAGAGTGAGACCCGACCGCAAGACGCCAGATCTACCGCGACGCACGCAACTGGCTATCGGCCAGAGGGGGCTGGAGCGGCGTGGCGGTGTCGAAAAGCTGACCAAGAGCGGTCAGCGCATCCTGCAGTTCAGGCATGAGGCCGCGTGGAGCGTTTGTGACGGGCGAAACCTCTTCGCCCTCTTCAGCGGCAATCTGAACTGTTTCCGCAACCGGCCTCTCCGCACCCGGAATGGGCTTCAGTCGCACATTCTGGTGGGCGACACGCATCAGGCGGTTCCAGACCAGAGCAGGAAGCGAGCCACCGGTCATCCGGTTCGTCGGGCGATAGTCGTCATTGCCAAGCCAGACTGCGGCGACGTAATTGCCCGTGTAACCGACATACCAGCCATCCCGATAGGATTGTGTCGTTCCGGTCTTGCCAGCGGAGGGAATGCCTTCGAGAGCCGCGCGACGGGCGGTGCCCCATTCGGGAATCTGTACGAGAATCTTGTTTAATTCCCCCGCCACCTCCTCGGACAGCACCCGCTTGGCGTTGCTCGTCTGATTGTTCAGACGCCAAATGACCTCGCCGGACTGATCAAGAATCTGTGTGAAGGCATGATGTCCGTAAAGAATGCCGCCGGAGGCGAAAACCGAATAACCCGTCGCCTGATCCAGGACCGTGATGCTGCCGGCTCCCAGAACCATGGTTTTGTGACGCAGAACCGGCGTCTCGATGCCCATATCCTCGACCAGATCGGCCACGGTATCGACACCGCCCTTGATGTAGTTGCGGGCAAGGTGCGCCGGCACGGTGTTGATGGACTTGATCAACGCGGTCTGCAGGTCGGTCCGTCCGCGAAAATCGCGGTTGTAGTTTTGCGGACTCCAACCATTCCAGTTGATCGGCGAGTCGGAGACGCGTGATGATGCCTTCATCCCGCCCCGTATCGCCGCCGCGTAGACGTATGGTTTGAAGGATGAGCCGGGCTGTCGTTCGGCATTGACCGCGCGGTTGAACTGACTCTTGCCGTAGTCGGGGCCGCCCACCATCGCCCGAACCAGACCGTTGGGTTCCATTACGACGACCGCGCATTCCTCGACATTGTAGGATTTGCCGAACTGACGCAGATGGAACTCGCAGGATTCTTCTGACGCTCTTTGCAAGGTGGGATCGAATGCCGTTCTCACGACGAGATTGCGCGAAGGCAGCGTGTCGGCGATCTTCTGGACTTGTTCAAAGGCCCAGTCGAGATAGTAATCCGGTGAATCGTTGGCATCCCGCTCGATCGCGGAGGCCGGCTGCAGACGCGCTGAACTCACCTGGCCTTCGGTCATGAAGTCGGCCTGAACCAGATTGGTCAGCACCTCATTGGCTCGGGCGCGGGCGGCGGGAAGGTTGACGTGGGGCGCATAACCCGACGGCGCCTTGAAAAGGCCCGCCAGCATGGCCGCCTCCGCCAGACTGATCTCGCGGACATCCTTGCCGAAATAGAACTCGGCGGCCGCCGAGACACCGTGGACGCCGCCACCCATGTAAACGCGATCCACATAAAGCTGCAGGATCTCGCGTTTCGTAAGGTTCTCCTCGAGCCAGAGAGCCAGATAGGCTTCCTTGATCTTGCGCTGAAGCTTTCGCTCATTGCTGAGGAAGAGATTTTTCGCCAATTGCTGGGTCAGCGTCGATCCGCCCTGAACGACACCGCCTGAGCGGGCATTCTCCATCATCGCGCGGGCAATACCCATGACGTCGATGCCGAAATGCTCGAAAAACCGCCGGTCTTCTGTCGCCAGGATCGCCTTGACGAGATAGTCGGGCAATTGGTTGACCGGTACAGAGTCGCGCTGGAATGCCCCTCGCTGGCCGATATTTCGGCCATAGCGGTCGAGAAAGGTCACGGCGAGACCGTCCTGCTGGCGCCAGTTCCCTTCGGTTTCCCTGAAGGCCGGAATGGCCAGCACGTAAAACAGGACCACACCGACCGTGCCGAGCGTGAAGCCTTCCGACAACAGCTCGATCGCACCCCGTTTCCAGCCGCTGACACGGAATTTGCGTGAAAAGATCGTGATGCGGTCCCAGATTTCGGCAAGGCCGAACCGCAGCCTGTAAAGCGAAGAATCCAGCCAGGCATCGAGGCCGATCAGCCGCGAGACCCGAAAGCGTGGCTTCTTGCGCTGTTGTGGCTCTTTCATCGATCCCCCGAATTGCCGCTGCCGCAGTCGTTCCGAGCCTATTGCCCGTAAATGCGGCCTGATCACGATCAGCCTATGATAGCGGATGTCGCAGCATCCGTAAGCCCTCCCTTTGCCATGCCGGCAAGCTGTTCCTTCTCCACGGCCCTGTATTCGCCCGTATGCTCCTCGGGTGGCGCAGCAGAGGCGCCGTTCTCACACCAAAATCTGGAGCAGCCAATGTCGGCGAATGCGCATTGGTCCCTCATGCGGGCCTGGGCGGAGCATATACCCTTCGATTATGCGGCAGCCGCCGAAATGAGCGGGCTGAAAGAGCACTCCATTCGCGGCAAGGCATCCAAGCAGGGATGGATCATCCGGCAAGGCCATAGGGGAAGGGCTGGCGAAGCGGAATTGGCGCGCCTGAGGGACCGGCTTTGGGCGCGGCTGGATGCTGCGACGGATCGTGCCATCGGAGAGCCTCTCCCCAAGGCCGATATCGACGCCATTCATGTGCTGCTCCGAGCGGTCGACAAGCTGGAAACGGCGTGCGAGCGGGCTGATACGGGGGTTCGACCGGAAGAGACGGAGAAGCTGACCGCCGTCCTCGCACGGATCAATGATCGCATTGTCGAGCTGGCCGGTGAGATGGCTGAGCGGCAGACCGGCGAAGAACCGCCGACATCGCTGGCTGCCGGCTCGGACGACAGGTCATGACAGAGATCGGGCTGGATTCGGAATGGCGCGCTGAACAGGAAAGCTGGTTGCACGATTTGCTTGGCCCGGAGGAGGCGAGGCGCGTCGGAAAAGAATGGTTCATGACCGCCCGCAGCAAGCAATATCCGTTGCCGGAGGCGCCGAAGCGCTGGCTTGTGGTGGGTGGACGCGGAAGCGGCAAGACGCGGCTTGGTGCGGAGTGGGTGCGTGCCCTTATATTGGGGCTGCCTCCCTTCACACGGCCGGGCCTTTCCTATGGGCGCATCGCCCTTGTCGCGGAGACGCTTGGCGATGCCCGAGAAGTCATGGTCGATGGCGCGAGCGGCATTCTGGCGACCGCGCGGGGCGGCGAGAAACCCCGTTTCGAAGCGAGCCGGCGCCGTGTGCTTTTCGATAATGGCGCGACCGCTCAGATTTTCTCTTCCGAAGATCCAGACGCCTTGCGCGGACCGCAATTCGATGCGGCCTGGTGCGACGAACTAGGCGCGCCGGCAGTGGATGGCGGCGCGACACGTCCCAATCTTTTCGTCGATGGAAAGTCGTCCGAAAGCGCCACCCCCGATGGATCGAACGGCGGAAGGGACGACCTCATCCAGCGCCGTTTTCTGAGGGCGCATCTGTCCCATTGGAAAAACCGGCAGGCATCTCCCGTCGATCCGGAGAGGCTCTATCTTTGGGCCTGGGATACGCGTCCCTATCCCGCCTTTCCCCTGCTTGACGACATCTGGTCTGACGGAAACGCATGGTCGCGCGGCCATTGGCTGAACGGAAGGCTCGAACAGGTCGAACTGGGCGACTGCCTTGCAGCACTCCTCAGGCGGGCTGGCCTGTGTTCGTTCGACGTCTCGGGTGTCGATGCGATGGTCGAGGGTGTGGTTCTCGAAGCGGGATCGGCGCTGCGCAAAAGCCTCTCGCCCATTCTCGACCTGCACGGGATCGAGGCCTTTGAGCAAAACGGTTTGCTGACATTTCGCTCGCGAAACCGCCGGGGCTCTGTCGGCCTCGTTGGGGATCCAGTCGAGCGGGCCGAGGATGGACCGGCGATCGAAACCCATGCTTCCCCGATGGAAACGGTGGGGGAGGTGCTGGCCGCGGCGCGGGAGCCGTTGATCGAGTATCAGTCCGTCGTCGCGCGCCGGTTCGAAAGTGGTGCCGAGCAAAAACAGGCCCGGCAGATTGCCTTTCCCGGCGCCATGCACCGGGGCGCGCTTGAGGCACGCGCAGCCGACCAGCTCCGGCGTGCGCAGGAAGAGCGCATTACACTGGCGCTTTCTTTGCCTCCGTCATTGAGTGTGCCGCAGCCCGGATGTCGTTTCCGATTGGGCGAGCGGCCGGAGGTCGTCTGGAAGATCGAGGAAGTCGAATCGGGTCTAGAGGTGCGCCTGCGGGCCAGCCGCGACGTGGCCTTCACTCCTTCGGCCGACAATTCCATTCGTCCTGATGGCCTGACTGCGCAGTCCGTCGCCGCACAGGGTGGTGCGCCGGCCGTCTCGTTTCTTGATTTGCCTTTGATCGACGGAGAGGAGCCGGCCAGCCGTTTTCGGGTCGCCGCCTGGTCGCGATTCTGGATGCCTTTCTCCGTGACGGCGGCGCCGGCAGGCAGTTTTCAGGAACGCGTCATTATCGATGATCCCGCCACGATGGGCGAGACGGTCGATGATCTGCCACCGGCACGGCCCGGCCGCGTGATGCGCACGACGCTCCGTGTTCAGCTCTTCGCAGGGAGCCTGTCATCCGTTGAACGCATGGATCTTCTGGCTGGCGCCAACGCCGCAGCGATTGAAGGATCGTCCGGCTGGGAAATCGTGCAGTTCGAATCGGCGGAAGAGATTGCCTCAGATATCTGGGTGTTGAAGGGGCTTCTGCGCGGTCAGCTCGGCACGGAGGATGTGGCAGCGACGCGACTGCCGCTCGGTTCGAACTTCGTTTTGCTGGATAGTGCGGTGGGCGTCGCCGGTTTGCGCCATGCCGAGATCGGCATGGAAATGAGATGGCGCGTCGATCCGGCCGGTCGTGAAACCAGCGCCGAAGATCGGATCGAGACGATGAAAGCTGGTGGCGTGAGAGCGTCGCTGCCGCTGGCCCCGGTTCACCCCTGCGCCATCATGGTCGATGACGCGATCCGGTTTGACTGGATTCGGCGCGGCCGTGTCGAAGCCGACCGCTGGGAAGGACCGGATATTCCGCTCGGCGAGGAGGACGAGACCTACGATGTGTCGATTCTCGATGAAACGGGCAACACGCTGACTTCGGCGATTGTGACGGCACCGCTTTGGAGCGTGCCGCGACAGGTCTTCTCCGAGCCCGCCGAGGAGCACCGGCTGAAGGTCTGCCAGGTCAGCAGGACAATGGGCGCGGGTATTCCGATGGTCGCTCGCTTTGCTCCCCAAACACTCTCACCCATCTGCAAAAGGAGGCTTCTGATATGACTGATCAAAAACCGTGGTTTCTTTCGAAAACCATATGGGCGTCGCTGTGCACGGTAATTCTCGCTGCCGCATCTTTCGCTGGTATACCGACGGGCGGGCTGGAGGGAGGCGCTCTGGCGGACGGAATTCTGCAGATTTTGACTGCATTATCCGGTCTCGTGGCGCTCTGGGGCCGGGTGACGGCTAGCCGCGTTATCGGTTAGCATCCCTGCGGATTCTGCCTCCGGTGATATCGATGCATCGGAGGCAATTTGTTCATGTGCCATTCAGCCGGATTGCAGTATACGGGCTCCATGAAAACGATATTCGCCATCTTTGCGGTCCTTTCAGTGATGGGCGGTTCTCTTCCTGCCCATGCGCACGACTGGCCTGCGCCGAAGCCCGACCGGTCGTCGACGCTGCCGGTGCTGAAGGTCGCCGATAATTGCTATGCGGTGGGCCAGAAATTAGCGCAGAAGCGCGGTGCGCGGCTGTTACGGGCCGATGCTGTCGGCGATGGCCAGTGCCGCGTGGTGATGCTCGTGCCGGATGGCCAAGGCGGCCGTCCTCGCCGCGAAGAAGTCGTCGTACCGATGCGATAGGTGTCTCTTCCCACTTGATTGCGGACCGCGAGTGCGGGCAAACAACATTTGAACGATGATCGGGAGAGTGTTGGCCTATGCGTGTTCTCGTGGTGGAAGACGATACGGAACTGAATCGCCAGCTATGCGAAGCCCTCAAGGATGCCGGTTACGCCGTCGACAGCGCGACCGATGGTGAAGAGGGCCACTTCCTCGGCGACACGGAACCTTACGACGCCGTCGTCCTGGACCTCGGCCTTCCGCAAATCGATGGAATTTCGGTTCTGGAGCGTTGGCGTCGCGAGGGGCGGATCATGCCGGTCCTGATCCTGACGGCCCGCGATCGCTGGAGCGACAAGGTGGCGGGCATTGATGCCGGTGCCGACGATTACGTCGCTAAACCCTTTCACATCGAGGAAATACTGGCCCGTGTGCGTGCTTTGATCCGGCGCGCGGCGGGCCATGCCAGTTCCGAACTTGTCTGCGGGCCGCTGCGGCTCGACACGCGTGCATCTCGCGCAGACAAGACCGTCGAGGACGACGTCCCTGCCGGACTGGTATTTGCGGGGGAGAGTCACGATCTCGAAGAGATGCTGGGTAACCTCCTCGAAAACGCGGCGAAATGGTCGCGATCCGTTTTTCGCCTTTCGGCAAGGCCGGAAGAGCGCGATGGCCGTGCTGTCGTCATATTGGCGGTGGAGGATGATGGTCCGGGGATTCCGCAGGATCAGGCAGAGCGCGCCATCAAACGTGGCCAGCGGCTGGATGAGACGGTGCCGGGCACGGGGCTCGGCCTGTCGATCGTCTCTGAAACCGCCGGCGAATATGGTGGCGAACTTCGTCTGGCTCGAGCAAATATAGGGGGGCTGCGAGCGGAGCTTATTTTGCCCTCTATACCCTTTTCTGCACCGCAGCGACGGTGATAGGAAGGCTTCAGAAGGGAAAGACAATTGAACCGATCCACTGCCTCCCATCTGATGCCGATCAGGCGCGTTTCTTTGGCCTTCCGAGCTATCGGGCTGACGGCCGCGGCGCTTTCGCTCGCCGGTTGCACGACATTAACGGGCGGCGCGCCCTCCAGCTCATTCGCACCACCCGCCGGCGGGCCGTCGGTTGGCATGCAGGACGGGCTGGCAGCTCGTCCGAACTCGGGACTTGAGGCCGAAGCCTCGCGCAGCTTGGCCCTTGCCGCCGAATATCAGGCGCTGGAATATAAGGGGCGGGGTGAAGCGGTGACATGGCAGGCAGAGAGCGGCGAGAGTGGCCGAGTCGTTGCCTATCAGCCCTACCGCGTCGGCCGGCAGGATTGCCGTCAGTTCAGCCATACTCTGACCATCGAGGGCGAGATCAAGACGCTGAAAGGCGCCGCTTGCCGCACCGAAAACGGCAGTTGGGCCGTGATCTAAACGATCGATTTTGACCATGATGATGTTCTGGACTATCGCCGCCTTGATGACGTTCGCCGTGATGGCGGCGATCCTTTTCGCGTTGCCCAAGCAGGGCCTTGCAACCGAAAATGCCAACGCTGCCGCCGACGAAGCCGTCTATCGCGAGCAGCTTGCTGCGCTCGACAGGGAGATCGAGCGAGGCTCTCTGGATGAGCCGACGGCAGCGGAGGCGCGGGCGGAAATCGGCCGGCGCCTGCTGCATGCGCGCGAACAGCATGAGGAACGGCAGCGTCATCGAGTGCCAAAAGTGTATCTTTTCCTGGCTCTCCTTGCCGTGCCGTTGGGGGCCTGGGCCTTCTACAGTGTTCTGGGCGAGCCAACGCTTCCTTCGCAGCCTCTTCAGGCCCGCCTGGAGCAGGATCCACGCCAGAGCAGTGTGTCGGAATTGATCGCCCGCGCCGAAAGGGCGTTGAATGAAAATCCGTCTGATGTTCGCGGCTGGGCCGCGCTCGCGCCGATTTATATGCGGGTCGGCCGGTTCGAGGACGCGGCAAATGCCTATCGTGCACTCCTTCGCCTGAGCGGCGAAAGCGCACCGGGACTGGCGGCATTGGCGGAGGCCGAGATTGCGGCGGCCGACGGCGTTGTCACGGCGGACGCGAAAACCCGCCTGGAGCGCGCTCTTGAATTGCAGCCGGCCGAGCCGCGCGCGCGTTATTTCTTGGCGCTGGCAGCCCGGCAGG
Organism: Notoacmeibacter ruber; assembly: GCF_003668555.1. Classification (NCBI taxonomy): domain Bacteria; kingdom Pseudomonadati; phylum Pseudomonadota; class Alphaproteobacteria; order Hyphomicrobiales; family Notoacmeibacteraceae; genus Notoacmeibacter; species Notoacmeibacter ruber. Next base: position 898,488 of record NZ_RCWN01000001.1, read on the forward strand.
AGGGCGACACCGCCGAAGCGGTGCGCCTCTGGAACGAACTGGCCGAAAGCCAGGAGCCCGATTCGCCATGGTTTGCCGCTGCGCGTCAGGCGGCCCAGCTCGCCGCCGCCGAGCCGGCGGCGGAAGGAGGCCCCGGCCCAAGCGCCGATGATGTTTCCGCGGCTTCGAAACTGTCGACGGAGGACCGTCAGGCCATGATTGGCCAGATGGTGTCGGGATTGGATGCAAGGCTGGAAGAAAATGGCGGCTCAATCGACGAATGGTTGCGCTTGATCAATGCATACCGCGTGATGGGTGATACGGAGAAGGGCACTGAGGCGGTCCGTCGGGCCTTGAAGGCATTCGAGGGGGATGAGGCTGCCCGGGAGAAGATACGCTCGGCGGCAGAGGCGCTGTCGCAGTCCGGTGACGCGGCCCCGCCCAGCGACGACTCGGAGACACGCTCGTGACACGCAAGCAGAAGCGTTTTGGTCTTATCGCTGGTGGAGCAGCCTTTCTTGGCTTGGCGCTGGCGCTCGTCCTGACGGCGCTCAACCAGCAGATCGTCTTTTTTGTCGACCCGTCCGCGATCGCGGAGGAGCCGCTTGAACCCGGCCAGCGGGTCAGGTTGGGCGGTCTGGTCGCTACCGGATCGGTGGAACGCGGCCAAAGCGAACTGGTGCGGTTCTCCGTGACCGACGGCCTTGCAGCCGTTCCCGTTCGCTATCAGGGCATCCTTCCCGACCTGTTTCGTGAGGGGCAGGGCGTGGTCGCAGAAGGTGAGATGAGCCCGGATGGCGTATTTCTCGCCAATACGGTTTTGGCCAAGCACGACGAGAATTACATGCCGCGCGAGGTCGCCGACAGTTTGAAGGAAAAGGGCCTCTGGGAGCCGGATGGCGAGGGCGGCGGCTCTTACGTTGAACCGGAGACGACTGCGGTCTCCGACACACCGACAGCGTCGGTTCCGGCAACCCAATAGATTGAGAGAACACACCCGATGCTGATCGAGACCGGCCATTTCGCCTTGGTGCTCGCATTGGCACTGTCGCTTTTTCTCGCGATCGTGCCTCTGGCTGGCGCACTACGTCATGACGAACGGGTCATGGCGACTGCGACGCCCACTGCACTTTGCAATTTCCTGCTTGTGGCGCTGTCCTTCGCGGTGCTCGGAGCATCTTATTACCGTTCGGATTTTTCCGTTCTGAACGTTTTCGAAAATTCGCATTCGCAGCAGCCGGCGATCTATCGGGTGACGGCGACCTGGGGCAATCATGAAGGCTCCATGATGCTGTGGATCTTCATTCTGGCGTTGTTTACCGCGCTTGTCGCGGCCTTCGGCAAGAGCCTGCCGCTGCGTCTGAAGACGTTGGTCCTGGCCATTCAGGGATGGGTCAGCGCGGCCTTCCTTCTGTTCATCCTCCTGACATCGAACCCGTTCGCGCGTTTATCGCCGGCCCCGTTGGAGGGGCAGGATCTCAACCCCATCCTTCAGGATATCGGCCTCGCGATTCATCCGCCGCTTCTCTATCTCGGCTATGTCGGGTTTTCCGTCGCGTTTTCCTTCGCTATCGCTTCATTGATTGATGGACGCATGGAGGCGGCCTGGGCGCGCTGGGTGCGTCCATGGACGCTGTTGGCGTGGACCTTTTTGACGGCGGGGATCGCGGTTGGCTCTTACTGGGCCTATTACGAGCTCGGCTGGGGCGGCTGGTGGTTCTGGGACCCGGTGGAGAACGCTTCCTTCATGCCCTGGCTTTCCGGCACGGCGCTGCTGCATTCGGCGATCGTGATGGAAAAGCGCGATGCGTTGAAGGTCTGGACGCTACTTCTGGCCATCATAACCTTTTCGCTGTCGCTGCTCGGCACATTCCTCGTGCGATCTGGCATTTTGACGTCGGTTCACTCCTTCGCTTCGGATCCGACGCGTGGCCTCTTTATTCTGGGTATTCTGACCTTCTTCATCGGCGGCGCCCTGCTGCTCTTTGCCTTGCGCGCCTCGAGCTTAAAAGTCGGCGGCCTCTTTGCGCCGATCAGCCGTGAAGGCTCTCTCGTTCTTAATAATCTGTTTCTGGCCACCGCTACCGCCACGGTGCTGGTCGGCACGCTCTATCCGCTGCTTGTCGAAGCCTTTTCCGGCGAAAAGATCTCGGTCGGCGCGCCCTTCTTCAACCTGACTTTCGGGCCGCTGATGGTACCGCTGCTGATTGCAGTTCCCTTCGGTCCGCTCCTGTCGTGGAAGAGGGCTGATCTCGCCGGCGTCTCCCTTCGCCTTGCCTGGGCGTTCGGCTTTGCGGTTCTGGCTGTTGCCGTTTGCCTGATATTCGTCGATCCGACTGCGGTCTTCGCGGCTCTCGGAGCGGGGCTTGCAGCGTGGCTCCTGGCTGGCGCGGTGACCGATCTTGCGGTGAAGGCCGGTCTTGGGCGCGTCGCGCCGAGCGTTGCCGGACGCCGCCTCGTTGGCCTGCCCCGAAGCATGTTTGGAACGGCACTCGGTCATGCCGGACTTGGCGTTACGGTACTCGGAATCGTCTGTGTCACTGCGTTTCAGCAGGAGCGGATCCTGACGATGCAGCCTGGCGATCAGGTCGAGATTGCCGATTATCGGGTGACATTCGATACCATCGTCCCGGAACGAGGCCCGAACTTCGTGGCCGACCGTGCGCGTTTTGCCGTGGAAACGCTGGAGGGAGTGTCGATTGGCGAGATCAGTTCGTCGAAACGCATCTATACCGCGCGCCGCATGCCCACCACTGAAGCGGGAATCCGGACCTTTGTCTTTTCGCAGCTCTATCTGTCGCTCGGCGATCTTGGCGAAAACGGCGGAGCGGTCGTGCGCATCTGGTACAAGCCTCTGGTGACGCTCATCTGGCTGGGCGCGCTACTCATGACGATCGGCGGCTTCGTGTCCCTCTCAGACCGCCGCCTGCGGGTCGGTGCTCCGCGCGCGCCGAAGTCGCGCAATCGCCACACCGCGGAGGCGGTCGGATGAAGCATTTTCTCCTGGCGCTGATGCTCGGACTGGGCCTCGGCATCACACCCGCAAGCGCAGTTCAACCCGATGAGATGCTGGACGATCCCGCGCTTGAAAGCCGGGCCAGAGAGATTTCATCGGGACTTCGATGTCTGGTTTGCCAGAATCAGTCGATCGACGATTCGGATGCCGAAATCGCCAGGGACCTGCGTATTCTGGTTCGCGACAGATTGAAGGAGGGTGAGTCCGACGAGGAGGTGGTCGATTACATCGTTTCGCGTTACGGCCAGTTCGTCCTGCTAAAGCCTGTCTTTTCGCCGACGACCGTCCTTCTCTGGGCTACCCCGCTTCTCGTTCTTGTCGGCGGCGGGGCCTTCCTTTTTCTGCGCCGGCCCCGACGGACCGTTACGGCTTCCGAAGAGCCTCTTGCTGCGCCTCTGACCGCAGAAGAAGAGGCGCGTCTCAATGGCGTCCTATCGGAAGACCGTGAACGATAATTCGTCCCGATCGGGCTCCGGTCGTTACCCTACCTTACGAAGTTTTCACGCGCTGGAAATCGCCCTGTAAGGCGACGCGCTATAGATCGTGATCCATGACGCGGCGAAATTTGTCGCCCGCCCAAGAATTCGAAGTTTGAATTTCGAAACAAAGGAACACCTCTATGGCGCAAAAGCCTTCCACTCCTCTTCGCCGCAGACTTCTCGCTGCCGCTGGCGCTGTGGCAATTCTAGGCGGCGGAGCCGCGGGGATTTCGACCTATCAGTCGATGCCCGCCTTCGCCGATCAGGTCACGGTTCCGACAACCGAACGTTCGACGGCGTTCGACGGTTTTGCTGATGTGGTCGAACGGGTTTCGCCGGCTGTGGTCTCGGTCAGGGTCAAATCCAACCGCCAGCTGACCTCCAACAACCAGAACGGGTTCAGCTTCGAGTTTCGCGGCATGCCCGGGCTGGAACAGCTTCCGGAAGATCATCCGTTCCGTCGTTTCTTCCGCGAGTTCGGTGGCCAGGACGATGATGCGCGGCCAAATCGCGAGCGCGACAGGGCAGAGCGCGATCGTCCGCGCCGGGAGCGTCCGAGCGGTCAGGGCTCCGGTTTCTTCATCTCCGAAGATGGCTACGTGGTGACCAATAATCATGTGGTCGAAAACGGTTCGTCCTACACGGTGGTGCTCGATGATGGTACCGAGCTTGACGGCAAACTCGTCGGCACCGATCCGCGCACCGATCTGGCCGTCCTGAAAGTTGATACGGAAGGCCGCGACATTCAGTTCGTCAAATTCGCCGACGATTCGAAGGTGCGGGTCGGCGACTGGGTCCTGGCGATTGGCAATCCATTCGGCCTCGGCGGATCTGTCACGGCCGGCATCGTCTCGGCTCGCGGACGTGATATCGGCGCCGGTCCGTACGATGACTTCATCCAGATCGACGCTCCGGTCAATCGCGGCAATTCCGGCGGCCCTGCCTTCAACACGGCGGGTGAGGTGATCGGCATCAACACGGCCATCTTCTCGCCCTCGGGCGGCAATGTCGGCATCGCGTTCGCTATTCCGGCGACGGCGGCATCCCGTATCGTCGATGATCTGATCGATGACGGTTCCATCGAACGCGGCTGGCTCGGCGTACAGATTGCACCGGTGTCCGACGACATTGCAGAGGCCGTCGGTCTCGACATGGCCGAGGGCGCGCTCGTCCAGCAGCCGACCGAAAAGAGCCCCGGCGCTCAGGCTGGCATCGAGGCTGGAGATATCATCGTGGCTGTCAATGGAGAAAAGATCGATGATCCTCGCTCCCTGTCGCGCAAGATTGCCGGTTTCGAACCCGATACCGAGATCACGGTCTCGGTCTTCCGCGACGGCGATACCAAGGACATCGATGTCCAGCTTGGTCTGATGCCGAAGCCGGATGAGATGGCCATGTCGTCCGGTCCGGCTCAGGAAGATTCTCAAGCGCCCGAGCAGGCATCTTCCTCACTGGATGACCTTGGACTGACCGTGACGCCCGCTGAGGACGGAGAGGGTCTGGTGATTACCGAGGTCGAGGCCGATTCCGATGCGGAAGACAAGGGGCTCTCGGCTGGCGATATCATTCTCAAGGTGAATGGTCAGGCTGTGAACAGTGCCGAGGACGTAACCGATGCGACGGACAAGGCGCTCGAAGGCGGTCGCCGGGCTGTCCTCATGCAGGTGAAGACGAACGACGCGCAGCGTTTCGTCGCCTTGCCGGTCTCACGAGGCTGATCGAACGACCTTCTGCCTGCTACACCGGTTCGCGTCCCCTGAACCACGTGGCGGGAGAAGACAAAGACGCGGTCCATTGTTCCTCTTCCGGATATGCGTCTTTTTCAACGGCGGCGGGCCAACAGCCTGCCGCCGACCTGCATTCTGCCCTATGTGCAGAAACAGCAAATGATGGATGGAAAGAAATGAAGCTGCTGATTGTCGAAGACGACCGTGAATCCGCCGACTATCTGGAAAAGGCGTTTTCAGAGACGGGCCATACGGCCCATGTCGCACGCGATGGTGAAAGCGGCTTCGCACTGGCGGAGACCGGCGATTACGACGTTCTCGTCGTCGACAGAATGTTGCCGCGCCGCGATGGTCTGTCGGTCGTGTCGGGCCTGAGGGCAAAAGGCATACACACACCCGTCCTCATCCTATCCGCGCTGGGCGAGGTCGATGACCGCGTCACCGGTTTGCGCGCCGGCGGCGATGACTATCTGACCAAGCCTTATGCGTTTTCGGAACTGCTGGCCCGGGTCGAAGTGCTGGCTCGCCGCAAGGGCAAGCCGGAAGTCGAGACCGAGCTGCGGGTGGGCGATCTCGAGCTTGACCGGCTCTCCCACACAGTCAAACGGGCGGGGCAGACCATTCTTCTACAGCCGCGCGAATACAAGCTGCTCGACTACCTAGTCCGCCATGCAGGTCAGGTCGTGACGCGCACCATGCTGCTCGAAAATGTCTGGGAATATCATTTCGACCCGCAGACGAATGTGATTGACGTTCATATCTCCCGCCTGCGCAGCAAGATCGAGCGCGACTTCGATACCCCAATCCTGCACACGGTTCGCGGTGTCGGCTACATGCTCAAAGGGTAATGGCGATGGCCGTACGCCTTCCAGCCATTATGCGGTCGACGGCAACGCGCCTGTCGGCGCTGTTCGTTCTGCTCTTCATGGTCTGCGCGCTCATTCTGGTCTTATACATGACCGCACTGTCGGCCAGCATGATGGCGAACCAGACAAGGTCGACCATCGAGGAAGAGGTTGCCGAACTGGCGAAGGTCTATCGGCATGGAGGGCTGCCGAGGCTCATCCGGACTTTGGATAGGCGATCCCGCCAGCCCGGCGCCTACCTCTACCTCGTGGCAGGGCAGGACGGCCGCATACTGACTGGCAATGTCGAAGCGCTCGATCCCGATCTGCTCGATCAGGAGGGCTGGACGGAGGAGCCATTTGCCTATCTTCGCTACGGCGACAGCCAGGCGATCCGCGCCGGTGAACTCAATCTGCGTGCCCTCTTGGAGGGAGACGACGCCCATCACGCCATGGCGCAGGTCTTCCTCCTACCCAACGGCATGACGATGCTGGTCGGCCGCGATCTGGGTGAGCCGGAACGGCTGCGCGACATAACGCGGCGGGCGATCGTCATCGCACTGGCGATTATGGGGCTGGGGTCGCTGCTAATCTGGTACTTCGTTGGGCGCCAAGGTTTGCGCCGGGTCGAGAAGGTTTCGATCGCCACCGACCGGATCATGGCCGGTGATCTGTCTCAACGCCTGCCGGTGACAGCGGCTCACGACGAGTTCGACCAGCTCTCCAGCGGCATCAACATAATGCTTGGGCGTATCGGTGAACTCAATGAAGGGCTAAAGCATGTGGCGGACAATATCGCCCATGATCTGAAGACGCCGCTCACCCGCATTCGAAACCGCGCAGAGGCCGCCCTCGTCGATCTCGACAATCCCGAGGTGACGCGCGCCGCGCTGGAACAGACGATCGCGGAATCGGACCAACTGATCCGGACATTCGCCGCCATTCTGCGGATCAGCCGTCTCGAAGCGGGTAATGCCATCGATGATCGCAAGGCCGTGAACCTGACCGAGATCGCCGCCGATGTGTGCGAATTATACGAACCGGCCGCTGAAGAGGCGGGAGGTGAACTCATCTGCGATTTCGGCGATAGCCCGGTCATCATTCACGCCAACCGTGAACTGGTCGGCCAGGCGCTCGCCAATCTGGTGGAAAACGCCCTCCGGCATGGCGCGCAGGAGGATGTGCCTATCGCCATTCGCATGCACCTCACCAAGGATGACGAACAGGCTGTACTGACGGTCTCCGACAACGGCCCTGGCATTCCGCCGGCGGAGCGTAGCCGTGTGACGGAACGCTTCGTTCGGCTCGAGGAAAGCCGCACGCGTCCCGGCTCCGGACTCGGCCTCTCACTCGTCAAGGCTGTTGCGCAATTTCACGAGGGACGTTTGGTTCTGGACGACAATGATCCGGGACTTGCGGCGCGGCTTTTTCTGCCGTTGGAGAAGGCAGACGGCTCGGAAGAGAAGTCGCCATAGGTTCGGCCGCAATTGGGAGGAGGGGGACGCATGGAGAATGAGGAGACATCAGCCGTCGTGGAGGATCGGACGTCAGGGTCGGGTCGCCTGGAGCTGAAATCCTTTCCGCCGCCGCTCGATCGGGAGCGCGCGGAAGAATGGCTCGAGGATCTCCGAAAATCGGCTCTCAAGGCAGAAGTCAACGCCGTTTCGTCAATGATCGAAGAGTCGGGAGCGCTTCGGGACTTTCTGCTCGGCGTTCTCGATCTTTCGCCCTTTCTGCGTTCGGCGCTTCTCCGCAATCCCGACCTGTTGCGCCGATTGAGCGATTGTGGCCTGAACGGCGTGGTCGAGGAAGAGATTGCGGCCATTATGGCGCTCACCGAGGGCGAGGGACTGAACGAAAAGGAGTTCGCCGCCGGGCTTCGTCGCCATAAGCTCAACGCCCACATCGCCATTGCGCTGGCGGATATCGGAGCGGGGGGTGCGGCAGAGGTCTCCGTTGAATATCTGACCCAACTGGCTGAAGCCGTTCTTCAGGCGACCGCGCGCTTTCTCTGTCACGATCTGGCCCGACAGGGCATATTGAACCCTGCCGATGAGACGAGGCCCGAAGCCGACAGCGGACTGATCGTCATCGGTATGGGAAAGCTCGGCGGTCGCGAACTCAACTTCTCGTCCGATATCGATCTGATCGTCTTCTTCGATCCAGACGCGTCAGGGGCCGTGAGCCGCGACGGACTGCCGGAAGCGATGGTCAAGCAGGTGCGCCGGATGGTGCGTCTTCTGTCGGATCGCACGGCGGATGGATATGTCTTCCGCACCGATCTGCGCCTGCGGCCCGATCCCGGCGCCACGCCGCTCGCCATGCCCGTCAGCGCAGGGCTGCAATATTACGAATCCCGTGGACAGAACTGGGAACGCGCTGCGATGATCAAGGCGCGAGCCGTGGCCGGAGATATCGAGGCCGGGCAGGCGTTCCTCGCCGAATTGCGTCCCTTTGTCTGGCGTCGCTATCTCGATTTCGCGGCCATCGCCGATATCCGCGCGATCAAGCGCCAGATTGCGGCTCACAAGGGCGGCACCGACATTGTCGTCGCTGGGCATAACGTCAAACTCGGCCGCGGCGGCATTCGCGAGGTTGAGTTTTTCGTTCAGACACAGCAACTCATTGCGGGCGGCCGCGTGGAAGACCTTCGCGGCCGTTCTACCACCTCAATGCTGAACGCGCTTGCCGCTCACGGCTGGATCGCCCAGGATGCAAGCGATGAGATCACGCGCGACTACTGGTTTTTGCGCGATGTCGAGCACGCCATACAGATGGTGGCCGACGAGCAGAATCACAGCCTTCCGCGCGACGAAGAGGGGCTTACGAGGGTCGTCAGCCTTATGGGCTTTCTGGATCAGAAGGCCTTTTCGGAAAAGTTTCTGGCAACGCTCCAGCGCGTAGACGAACACTTCGCCGCGCTTTTCGCGGAGGAAGGCGAAGAAGAAGGAGATCTCGCCGATCACCTCGTCTTCACAGGCGATCAGGATGATCCCGGCACGCTGGAGCGGCTGAGCGCCCTCGGTTTCCAACGCCCTGCCGACATATCGCGTCTGGTGCGCGCCTGGCATACCGGCCGATACCGTGCACTGCGTTCGACCTCTGCACGGCAGATGCTGACCGTCATCCAATCCGATCTGTTTCGGGCGTTCGCCGCCAGCGGCCGTCCTGACGAGACGGTGACGAAAATGGATGAGATGCTAGCCGCTCTGCCAGCCGGCGTTCCGCTCTTTTCGCTTCTGGCGGGCAACCCCCATATTCTCTCTCTTCTGACAACCATTCTGGCGACCGCGCCGCGAATGGCGGCCACGATCTCCAAACGCCCTCATGTGTTTGACGCGCTGGTCGATCGGGACCGGCTTTCGCTCGTGCCGGACAAGGAGGCGCTCGCCGGACGTCTCGATCCGTTTCTTGCGCAATCACGCGATCATGAGGACAGGCTCGATCGCCTGCGGATTTTCGCGGTCGAACAGCGTTTCATGATCTCGGCCCGTTTGCTGACCGGGGCGATCAATGCGGCGGAAGCAGGCGAGTGCTTCACCACGCTGGCCGATCTTCTGCAAACTCGCGCTTTGCAGGCGGTTCGTTCGGTATTTGCCGCCAAACATGGGGAGGTGCCGGGCGGCCGTGTCGCCATCCTCGGAATGGGCCGGCTCGGCAGCCGCGAAATGACGGCGGGATCCGATCTCGACATCATCTTTCTCTACGATCACGCGGAGGGGGCGAGCCAGTCGGACGGCGAACGACCGCTGGACGCGCCGACATGGTTCACGCGCCTTTCGCAGCGGCTGGTCGCCGCGGTCTCGGCCCCGACTGCGGAAGGGGTGCTTTATGAGATGGATCTGCGGCTACGGCCCTCTGGAAATCAGGGCCCGTTGGCAACCTCTCACAAGGCATTCCGCGCCTACCAGAAAAACGGTGCCGCGATCTGGGAAAAGATGGCGCTTTCGCGCGGGCGGGTCGTTTGCGGAGACGAGGCGCTGGGTCGCGACATCGAGGCGACGATCCTGGAAAGTCTCGATCTCGTTGCTGAACGCTCGGACATAGCGGAAGAGGCTGGCCGAATGCGCCTGCGGATTGCCGAGGCCAAGCCGCCAAAAGGACCTTTCGACGTCAAGCTGGCAACCGGCGGCCTGATCGATCTGGAGTTCGTCGCTCAGATTGCCAAACTTACCAAATCGCTGGAATCTTATCATTTCTCCACATTGGGCACGCGCCCTATTCTTGCCGACCTCTCGGCCGCCTATGTCAGTCGTGCAGAAAGCGACGCGCTCGTCGATGCCTATGATCTGATGACGATGCTCCTTCAGATTCTCCGGATTTGTCTCGATAGCGAGGTCGATCCGGGCAAGGCGCCGCAAGGATTCGTCGAACTGCTCTGCAGGCGGATGGATACGCCCGATCTCGGGATACTCCTTTCGCAAGTGCAGGAGGCCCAGACGACGGTTGGAACGATCTTCGATCGGTTGACGGGCATTCACCGCGAGAAAGCGACGGGAGGGCCCGTTTCGGACTCGTAAATCGTGTAGGGGACGAAACGACTGGAGACTGAAATGTCGAAGAAACTGAAACTTGCGGCCGGCTTTATCGGCCTTGCTACCATCGCCTCCACGATTGCCCCGGCGATGGCAGATTCTGGGTACCATGGCAGACATCACGGCATGCGAGACGGAGCGCCCCGCGCCGGAATGGAGCAGCGTTTCAAGGACGCTGATGCGGATTCGGACGGCACAATCTCTTTCGAGGAATTTGCCGCTGCAATGGAAGGCCCGCTCGCCAATGCCGATGCTGACGGAAATGGTTCGATTACCGTTGAAGAGGCTGTCGCAGCGATCAAGAAGCGTCAGGAAGAACGGCTTGAGAGACGTGCCGAACGCCTCATCAGCCGCTTCGACACGGACAAGGACGGATCACTTTCCGTCGAAGAGGCCGCAGCCAGTCGCGAACGGGTCTTTGCCCGTCTCGACCGCGACAATGACGGCCGTCTCGAAGCGTCCGAAATGCGCCGTGGCCATCACCGTGGTCCCGGCGGGAAATTTCACCGCCGTGGTGGCAACGATCAGATGAAGAGCGCGCCAAGGGACGGCGATGCACCTAGGGGCAATGAGCCTGCGCCGGATGCGCAGCAGCCCGTCGACCCTTCTACGACAGAGGGGCAGGCGCAGTAAGCGTCGAAGAGATCGATTGAGCGTGACAATGGCCCCGGCCGATTCCGGGGCCATTTTCTTTTCAGTGAAGGGCTCAGCCGTGCGGATTCCGACTGGCGGTAGCGGGCTCAGCCGTCCTTGTAATAATAGCTGTAGCCGTTGAGGGCGGGCGCTCCGCCGAGATGGGCGTAATCCTCGTTGATCACGATCTCGTCCTCGCGCACGGTGCGGCCGAGATTGACCAGTTCGGCGGAAGGAATTGCTGGACTGCCATCTCGTCGCCGGTGATTTCGACTACCTTCTCAAAATCCGTGTGCGGGACATGGCCGACTTCAATCTGCTGCACGGAAAAATGCTGATTGCACTGCCGGGCGTACGGCAGATCCGCACATTCTTCGTGATGAAGGAGGTAAAGGAAAACGCGCCTCTCGCGTTCTAAGCCATAACGCGGCGTCCGGTCAGTGCAGAACTTTCGTCTGCTCTGGAATGCGCACGCCGACAGCGGTGCCGGCGCCCGGGCGAGACACCATTCGCAGCGAACCGCCATGCATCTCGGCCAGAGATCGGGAAATGGCGAGACCGAGCCCCGAACCGACATGGCTCTTGCTGAACTGGTTCTGCACCTGTTCGAAGGGCCGTCCGAGGCGGCGCATGGCCTCGCGCTCGATGCCGCAACCGTCATCGATGATCGTCAGTAGCACTTCCTTGCCCACCTGGTGGGCCTTCAGAACGATATGGCCCCCCTTGTCGGTAAACTTCACCGCATTGCTCAACAGGTTGAGAACGATCTGTTTGACGGCCCGCCTGTCGACCTCGATCGTAATGTCGTCGGCGATCCGCAGATCGATATCGATATCCTTTTCATCGGCCTGGACGACGATCATCTGAACGGTCTCCTCGATGACCGTGCTGAGATTGACCTTTTCCGTCTCCAGTTCGAACCGTCCCGCCTCGATCTTGCTCATATCGAGAATATCGTTGATCACGTTGAGCAGGTGGGTGCCGGAGCTATGGATATCCTCTGCATATTCGACGTAACGCGGCGAGCCAAGCGGGCCGAACATGCGCGTCGTCATGATCTCGGAAAAGCCGATGATGGCATTGAGCGGCGTGCGGAGTTCATGGCTCATATTGGCGAGAAATTCGCTCTTTGCCTGGTTGGCGCGCTCCGCGCGTTCCTTTTCGGCGCCGTAACGCGTGTTCAGTTCGGTCAGTTCGCGTGAGCGCTCTTCTTCGGCGCGGCGGGCCTGCGAAAGCTCTGCGATCGTCGCCATCAGCCTGTGTTCCGAGCGGACGAGGCGCTCCTGCTGTGTCTTAAGCTGGGTGATGTCCGTGCCGACCGACACGGTGCCGCCGTCGGCGGTGCGTATCTCGTTGACCTGAACCCAGCGACCGTCGGCCAGTTCGCGCTCATAGTTGATGGCGCCGCCCGTACCGGCCTTCCGGGTTTGCGATGCGACCGACGTCATGGCCGCTTCAATATCGGCGCGGGGCGTTCCTTCCTTGAGCAATTCGGCCGGAAGGCCGGTATGATCGCGATAGCGCGTATTGTTGAGGACCAGCCGGTCCTGCGCATCCCAGAGAACAAAGCTTTCCGTGATCGTCTCGATCGCGGTGCGGAGATAGCGGTCGGTTTCGGCGTGAAGCTCTTCGAGTTCGTGCTGCTCGGTGCTGTCGACCGCGATCCCGATCAGGTGGACGCCACCATCGTCGCAGCCGGGCAGGGCCTGTGCGCGTGCGCGCATCCGTACCCAATACCCATTGGCATGCCGCATCCGGAAGATCTCGTCGATCTGCCGGGTTTCGCCGGCGACGATCCGCTGCGCCAGTGCGAACAGGTCGATATCCGCCGGGTGAATGATGGACTGGACATCCCCGAAGGAGAGCATCCGGTCGGCACTTTCATAGCCCAGCAGTTCGAACATCGAACGTGACCAATACATTAGGCCCCTCGCCACGTCCCAGTCCCAAAGGCCGCAACGACCGCGCTTGAGCGCCAGATCGACCCGCTGATTGGTTTCGACATAAAGCCTGTCGGCTTCCTTGGCCCGGGCGGTCTGACCGAAATAGGCATAGAGAATGAAAAGCAGCAGGCCGGCCGTCACGACGAAAAGCGTCGCATTGGTGGAGGCCGTACGCTTGAAGCCGGAGAGAAGAATCTCGCGCTCGATCACGGCCAGGATCGCGCCGTCGGCAGACGTTTCGCCAATAAACGCCATGGTGGCGAGGGCGTCCTGTCCCCGATAGGAGACCTCCTGAACGCCGGCCCGCTCGCCGAAGAGTCTAAGGGGCTGCGCACCGCTGATCAGGTCTTCCAGAGGCCGTCCGTTAAAGGCGCCTGGCAGGGGCGGCTGGCTGGCCAGAATGCGGGCATCGCCATCGAGTTGGATGAGCCGCCCGCCTCTCTGCGAGAGCAGTTCGGCAATCGCGTCGGCCGCATCGACCTCCCGCCCGAGCTGGTTCGGTGCGCCCGGTCCGTCGTTCCTGAGGCTCAGAGCCGTAAGGTCTGCGGACAGCCGCAATGTGGTTCCGGCGCTGTCTTCGAGACTGCGATGTTGGTCGAACAGATTGTAGCCACGAATCGCCGCGACAATCGCGAGGAAGATGACGCAAAGTATCGGAATGATTCGACGGAAGAATTTTTCCATCTGGACCAGCCGGTCGTAATCGGCCGGTGCCGCGATGAGGCGCGCATCGCGAGGGATGCCGGGATTATTCTTTTTTGTCCCGCTTCTGGGCGTGAATCCCCACAAGCCAGTCGCGCGAAGCGCGTCTGTCATCGCCATATCCCGGCTCCGCCTTGCCGATTTTCCCTCGTAAGATCCGGTTACGCCAACTGCCCGAATCACCCCATTAGAATCATTGGGGACTCGGTCTGTCCAGTGAGAAAATTTACAATTCGTTACCTTGACTAAGTCTAAGTCTTGGAAATCAAGGTCTCGAAGGAAAATTTTCTTTTTATGACAGTGTGCGGTCGAGGATATCTCTCACATCGAGAGGTAATCCGGAAGTCTTCCGCAGTTCCAGCAAGGTTTGATGCGCGGCTTCCCGCCTGGTCGAATCCATGCCCTTCCACGAGCGAAAATGCGTCGCCATGCGTGCCGCCAATTGTGGATTGCGGGTTGCTACGCGCCCGATCACTTCCGCGAGCAGCCGGTAGCCAGTGCCGTCGGGCTGGTGAAAGCCGGTCGGATTGCCAGCCGCAAAGCTGCCGATCAGGGCACGTACCCGGTTCGGGTTGGTTTCCACGTAATTGGGATGCGTCATGGCCGCGCGCACGCGTTCGGGAGCATCGGAACCGGGGATTTTGGCGACCATGCCGAGTAGCTTGTCCATGATGAGTGGATTGCTGCCGTACCGCTCCTCGAACGTGGCGCGCGCGGCCGCCGTTTCCTGGCTGGCCGGGCGTCTCAGCATCAGAACTTCCAGCGTCCCGGCACGCTCGGTCATGTTGTCGGCTTCGTCGAACAACTTCTTAGCTCGTTCGCCGCTGTTCTCCGCCATGGTACAATAGTCGAGGAGGGCGAGCTCAAGCGCTCTCCGACCAGCCGATTGCGGGTCAGGAGAATAGGGTTCGTTGGAAACGAGGCTCTCGTAAAGTATCCCGAAAGCCTCGCCATGTCGGCTGGTGATGGCGTGGAAAAAAGTCTCGCGCGCCTTGTGGATCGCATCGGGGTTCGCATTCCGTTCGATTTCACGAACGAGTGTGGTTTCGTTTGGCAGAGAAAGAGCAAGTGCCCGCCACGCCGTGTCCAGCCTCTCGTCCGCCGCCATCTCGCCGTAGAGATCCAGCAGGGCGTCGGTGCCACTCGCTAGCTGCTCTCCGCCACTATCGCGGTAGGATGAGATGATCGCATCCGTTGCCAGCCGATCCAGCGCCTGCCAGCGCGTGTAAAGGTCGCCCTCGTGCCGTGCCAGAAAGATCCGGTCCTCGATAGGCTGGTCGAAATTCAGGTTGATCGGCGCGGAAAAGCCCCGAAGCAGCGATAGGACAGGGCGGTTTTCCATCTCCTGAAATTCAATCGTCATTTCGCGATCGGTCAGGTGGATCACATTGTCCCGTACTGCCTCCGACTGATTTGGCACAGCCAGTTCCTCGCCACCGGCTCCGAATAGAGCAAAGGAGATCGGAATATGAACCGGCTCTTTCTCGTTCTGCTCGGGGGTAGGAGGTGTCGATTGTTCCAGCGTGAGGGTGAGCGTCTGTGCCTGCTCGTCATATGCTGTCTGTGCCGTGACTTGCGGGGTTCCAGCCTGATGATACCAGAGCGCGAACTGGGACAGTGAGCGGCCCGAGGCCTCCTCGAAACAGGTGAGAAAATCTTCGATTGTCGCCGCATCGCCGTCATGGCGGTCGAAATAGAGAGCCATGCCGCTCTGGAATGCCTTTTCGCCGATGACGATCCGCAGCATACGGATCACCTCAGATCCTTTTTCGTAGACGGTCGCGGTATAGAAGTTGTTGATTTCGCGATAGGAGGTCGGCCTGACGGGATGCGCGAGCGGTCCGGCATCCTCGGGGAACTGCGCCACTTTCAGCGTCCTGACTTCTGCGATACGCGTGACTGGCCGGCTGCGCATGTCGGCTGAGAATTCGTGATCGCGATAGACGGTGAGGCCTTCCTTTAGACAGAGCTGGAACCAGTCGCGGCAGGTAATCCTGTTGCCGGTCCAGTTGTGGAAGTATTCATGCGCTATGATCGTCTCGATATTGGCGTAATCAACGTCGGTCGCGGTCTGCGGATCGGCCAGAATATACTTGTCATTGAAGATATTGAGGCCCTTGTTCTCCATCGCGCCCATATTGAAGTCCGAGACGGCAACAATGTTGAAGACGTCGAGATCATATTCACGGCCGAACGTCTCCTCGTCCCACTTCATCGAGCGTTTGAGACTATCGACGGCCCATCCCGTCCGGTCTTCCTTGCCTCGCTCGACATAGACGCCGAGATCGACCGTCCGCCCCGACATGGTGGTGAAGGTGTCGAAGCTTCCCACAATGTCGCCGCCGACGAGCGCAAAGAGATAGGATGGCTTTGGCCACGGGTCGTGCCATTCGGCGAAATGCCAGCCAGCCTCCAAAGCGCCGCTTTCGCCGGGATTGCCATTGGAGAGCAGAACGGGGGCCTGATCCGCTAGCGCTTCGATCCGTACGGAGTAGACGCTGAGAACGTCGGGCCTGTCGGGAAAATAGGTGATCCGGCGAAAGCCCTCGGCCTCGCACTGCGTGCAATAGACGCCGTTGGAGCGATAAAGGCCTGACAGGGCAAGATTGGCTTCCGGGTCGATAGCCGTCTCGATCTCCAGCGTGAAGGCCTCGTGGGGAACGTTCTCGATCCTCAGTTCATCGGGGGAGGTCTTGGCCTCGATCGGTTCTCCATTGAGCTTGAGATCCAGCATCTCGACTCCGTCGCCATCGAAAACCAGTTCGGTTCCGGGGGGCGTTCCGAGATTGGGCCGCACCTGCATGACGGCCCGAACGATGGTGCGCTTCGGATCGAGCCTGAAAGTGAGGTCAATCGCAGGCACCAGATAGGCCGCCGGCGCATAATTGGAGAGCTTAACGGTTGTTCCGACTTCGCTTCTCATGATTGGCCTCTATCTCTCACATTCGGTTGCGGGTTTTCGTGTTGCTGTCGAGTCGGGTAGACCGTTCAGGCTTCGTCTAGCGCAAGACCCGCGCGGCTCCAAACTGCTGCTTTTGTTCTAGCCGGAGCTGCTTCGAAAAGGGTGAGATATGAGCGTTACGACACCGAAATTCGGATTGGGGCAGTCGGTAAAGCGGGTCGAGGACGATCCGCTGGTGACTGGCAAGGGTCGCTTTACCGACGATGAAAAGCGCGATGGCCTGCTTTATGGTGCTGTTCTGCGCGCGCCCGTCGCAAGCGGAGGCTTTTCCTTCGGCGATCTTTCGGAGGTTCGTTCCGCGCCCGGCGTCAAACTTGTGCTGACGGGGGAAGATACGCGCCATCTTCAGCCGCTGGAGACTGGTTTCAAACCCAAACAGCCCGACGGGTCGAAAGCCGAAGGCCGTTCAATTCCGATCCTTGCGGAGGGCGAGGTTGGCTATATGGGCGACGCGCTTGCCTTCATCGTCGCCGAAACCCGCAATCAGGCGATCGACGCGCTGGAACTCATTCCCGTCAGTTTCGATGGGGGGGACGCGGTCGTCGATCTACGGTCCGCCGCAAAGGACGAAGCGAACATTGCCTACCGACAGGTCATAGGGGATCGGGAGAAGGCGGACGAGGCGTTCAGCGGAGCCCATCATGTGACCACGGTCGAGTTCTGGAACAACCGGCTCGTGGCCAATTACATGGAGGTTCGTAGCGCCGTCGGTGAATATCGCGACAACCGCTATGTGCTGACCACCGGAACGCAGGGCGTCCATAATTGCAGATCCCAGGTCGCGGCCAGCCTTGGCGTCGAACCGGGCGATGTACATGTGATGACCTATGATGTGGGGGGCGGCTTCGGGCCGAAGAGTTGGGCCTACCGGGAATATGTGCTGGTCTGCGAAGCCGCGCGGCGCCTCGGCTCGCCGGTGAAATGGACAGCCGACCGGACGGACCATTTTCTCACCGATGCTCAGGGCAGGGACAATCTGGTAAGTGCGTCCATGGCGATGGATGAAGAGGGGCGCTTCCTGGGTCTCAGGATCGATCTTCTTGCCAATATGGGGGCCTACACCTCCCGCAACGCGATGCTGATCCCCTATCTCGGCGCGTCCATGGCGACCGGTATCTACGACATTGCGACGCTCGATATGAACATAACCGGCGTCTACACGAACACGGCGCCGGTCGATGCCTATCGCGGAGCGGGACGGCCGGAGGCGGCATTTCTGATTGAGAAATTGGTCGACGTGTGTGCCCGCGAGATGGGGCTGGCGCAGGACGAAATCCGCAGACGCAATTTCATCTCGTCGTTTCCCTACAAGACCCCGGCGGGCCGGAACTATGATGTCGGCGAGCCAGCCGGCCATATGGATGCCGCCATGGACAAAGCGGATTGGAGCGGCTTCGAGACGCGTCTTCAAAAGAGCAGCCAGCAGGGCCGTTTGCGCGGTATCGGCATGGCGACCTACATTGAGGCGTGCGCCTTTGCCGGCTCCGAACCGGCCGACCTGCGTCTCCAGTCCGACGGCCGTCTCCTTCTGCGGATCGGGACGCAGAGCAACGGGCAGGGCCACAAAACGGCGTATGCGCAGTTCATTGCCGATCTTTTCAGCCTGCCGGTCGAACGTATCGCGGTGGAGCAGGGGGACAGCGACGCTCTTCCATCCGGTGGCGGAACGGGCGGCTCACGCTCCATTCCGCTCGGCGGTGTCTCGGTACGCCGCGCCGGCGAAGTCTTGGAAAAAAATCTGAGACAGATTGCTTCGGATGAACTGGAGGCCGATGCCGCCGATCTCGAATTCTTCGAAGACGGGATCCGCGTGGCCGGAACCGATCGGATTCTCAGCCTCTCGGATCTGGCATCGCGGGCGAAGGATCCTTCGCAACTGGTCGTCGTCGAAGAGGTCAAACAGGACGAAGCGACCTATCCGAACGGCACGCATATCTGCGAAGTCGAGATCGATCCGGAGACCGGCAAGACGGTCATTATGAATTATGTTGTGACCGACGATTTCGGTGTGGCGGTCAACCCGCTTCTTCTGGAAGGTCAGGTCATGGGTGGTATCGCACAGGGCATCGGTCAGGCACTGCTTGAGGAAAGCGTCTATTCGCCGGAAGGACAGCTGATCTCGGCCAGCTTCATGGATTACGCCATGCCGCGCGCCGACAATATACCGGGCATCGATTTCTCGATGAGAAATGTGCCATCCACCACCAATGCGATGGGCATCAAGGGGGCGGGCGAGGCCGGCTCGATCGGAGCGACGCCCGCCGTTCTGAATGCGGTGGTGGACGCGCTTCACCGTGCTTATGACGTCACGCATATCGAAATGCCCGCGACGCCTTTGCGCGTCTGGGAAACGATACAGGCCAGCCGAGAGTGAGCCGACCGGCATATCAAGCGGGCAATGTCGCGACCTCCGATCCGACTTCCGACGAGGGGTCGGAGCGTCTTGCGCCGCCCGCGCCCCAGCCACAGCCTTTAAAGGGCATTGGCCTCAAGGTCATGTCGGTCTGCACCCTTCTTGCGATGGCAAGTTGTATCAAGGCGGCGGGTGATCTGCCGGCAGGACAGCTCGTTTTCTACCGTTCCTTTTTCGCCATGCCGTTCGTTCTGGGTTGGCTTCTCGCGCGCGGCCAGCTCCATGGCGCCTGGCGAACCGAGAGGCCTTTTGCTCATGTCCTGCGCGGCTGCGCCGGCGTCTTTGCGATGGGCTGCAATTTCTATGCGCTGAGTCATCTTTCACTGCCAGACGCCACAGCGCTGTTCTACGCCAATCCGCTCTTTGTCACGATCATTTCGGCATTGTTTCTCGGTGAGACCGTCCGCATCTTCCGGTGGGGCGCAGTTGTGGTCGGTCTGGTCGGCGTCGTGATCGTGTCCTGGCCGAACATGAATATCGTCGACGGGCTGGAAGCCGGGCAGGGTACGGGCGTCATCGTCGCACTGACGGGGGCCTTCTTCGCTGCCTGGGCGATGGTGACGGTCCGCTGGCTGGTCAAGACGGAAACATCTGCGACGATCGTTCTCTATTTCAGCGCTGTCGCCAGTCTGGCAGGGCTTGCAACTTTGCCATTCGGATGGGACTGGCCGACCGGCCCCCAATGGGCCCTGCTCATTGGCAGCGGTGCCCTCGGTGGGCTCGGCCAGATCCTGCTGACCCAAAGCTATCGCTACGCCAGCCTCGTCACCATTGCGCCGTTCGAATACACATCGATGGTGGTCGCGATCGGCGTTGGCTTCCTCGTCTTCAGCGAAGTGCCAACTGTCTATACCATCATCGGAAGTGCGATCATCATCGTCGCGGGCCTCGCCATCATCTGGCGCGAGCACAAACTCGGCCTGGAACGCCGTCGCGCCAAGAAACTGACTTCTCCGAGCTGAAGGAGCCGCCTAGGCGGCCGCCTCTTCCTGTTCGACCGGACCGCTTTCATCCTGACGGGGATCGAGTTCGTAAACCTGCTGGGTCTGGAACGGCGTGACCGGCACCGCCTGGAAGTCGTCGCGCTCTTCCGGAGCGATGGCCTCGCGCCGTGTCGTCCGCCAATAGGCGTAACTGCCATAAGCAA
This sequence comes from Notoacmeibacter ruber, assembly GCF_003668555.1. Classification (NCBI taxonomy): domain Bacteria; kingdom Pseudomonadati; phylum Pseudomonadota; class Alphaproteobacteria; order Hyphomicrobiales; family Notoacmeibacteraceae; genus Notoacmeibacter; species Notoacmeibacter ruber. The sequence goes on from NZ_RCWN01000001.1 coordinate 918,869, forward strand.
GGAACGTCGTACCAAGAGACACGAACAGGCCGATCGGCCCTATCAGGCTAAAGAGCTGACCTCCAATGACCGGGCCGACCATCGTGCCGATGCCATAGGTGATGAGAAGGCTTCCCGACACCTGAACGAACTCGTCCGCATTGGCGTGGTCGTTGGTGTGGGCGACGGCGATGGAGTAGCTCGGGAACAGCGCCATGCCGATCATCAGCGTGCCCATCATGTTGAGCAACGCCGATTGCGGTGCCGCCATGGAAAGGAAGAGACAGACCACCGCTCCCACCGCGCCGATCATCGCCATGACGTAGCGGCGGTCGATACGGTCGGAGAGCCGTCCGAAAGGAAACTGGGCAAGCATGCCGCCAACCATGGCGGCGGAGACCAGCGTGGCTGTCGCGACCGAAGAAAGGCCGATCCGCTGCCCGTAAAGCGGGGCAAAGTAGTTCCATACTCCGAAGAGAAAGCCCGATAGCAAGGCACCGACGAAACCGACCGGCGAGCGAGCGAATAGACCGTTCAGATCAAGCTTCACGGTCTCCGGCGGCACGGGCGAGGGCGAAACGGAAAGCGTCATCGGCAAAAGCGCCGCGCCAAAGAGGAGGGCGGTCAGCTGGAAGAGACGCCCGTCGCCGATTTCGAAGAGGGTGTAGGCATATTGCCCTGCTGTCAGGCCAACCATCGTGACGATGAGATAGGCCGAAAGCACGAAGCCCCGATTGGCGGGCTCTGCCTTTTCGTTGAGCCAGCTTTCCAGGACCATGTAGCTGCCGGCGGCGGCAAGACCGGCGAGCACCCGGAAGAGAGCCCAGGCCCATGGGCTGACGACCAGACCGTGCAGGATGATCGATGCGGCGAGAACCGTCTGGATGGCGGCGAAGGTTCTGATATGGCCCACCCGGCGGATCTGGACGGGCATTAGAAAACAGGCCGCCGTGAAGGCGATCGCCTGCGCCATGCCGATAACGCCGATGGTCCCTGCGCTCCATCCCTCGACGCCGGCGCGCAGCGGAATGATGAGGTTCGTCAGGCCGATGGCCGCGAACATCAGGAAGGCGCTCAGAAAAAGCGACGCGAAGGGGGCAAGAAGACGATAGTTCATCGCGCGCCATTCCACACTGACCAAGGCGGAATTGTGGCAGAGAATGCGGACTATTTCTTTTCAGTGAGGCGAGACTTCACGGCAAGAAGATCCTGCCATGTCAGGCGCTTCTGAGCAGGATTCTTGATCAGGTAGTGGGGATGGAATGTCGGGCGGACTACAATCGGGACCATCGAGCCTGAGTCAGCGGCGACCTCGATGGAATGCCAGCGACCGCGCTCTTTCAGAAAATTATTCGAGCCGCCCGTAAGGGTTCGTAACGCCGTCTGCCCGAAGCTGAGAATGACCTGCGGCTTGCCGAGAGCGATATGACGCAGCAGGAATGGCCGTAGAAGCGCTTGCTGTTCTTCGCTGGCGAGGCCGCCCGGAGGACGCCATGGACATGCTGCTGCCATGCGCGTATCGGCGCGGCTTCGGCCGATGGCGGCAAGCATCCGGTCCGTCATGCGGCCTGCTGAACCGCTCCATAACGGCCCATCCGTCACATCATCCTTCTCGGGGCAGTCGCCGATGACGAGCAGAGAAGACGTCTCCGGCCCGGAACCAAACACCCTGTGCGGCACAGCCTGGGCCAGATTGATTCCCGACCAGTTGGCCAGAGCCTGATGGAGAGCATCCAGTGTCTCTGCCTGCCGGGCAATCTCTGTGGCCTCGGCAATGCGGGCCGGAAGGTCCTGGGAGGACGCTGGAGCGGATGGCGTTGCAAGCCCCGAAGTCCCAGCCGGTCGGGCGTCGCCAACAGAACGAGCCGATGAGGCGACGGCAGGGCGCTGGTCACTGCTTGGCTCGGGGATCGCAAGCCTGTTCACAGGCTGGTCGTCGAGTGGCGTATCAACCCCCGCTTCCCGATAGAATTCCAAAATGCCGACCAGATCGTCCATGACCGCCATCTATGAAGCTCATAGGCGTACAGGCAAGGCATGTTGCGCTAAAAAGAGCGGCAGCCCTCTCTGCCAAGGCAAAATTGCTGGTCGTGTGCGCGTGAGAATGTCGGAGGGGAAATCTGCATGCGCCAAGCGGTGGAAATCCATAAAGCCGATATCTGGACTACCGTTTACGTAAACGTAAGTGTATAGCTTACGGTTGACTGGATTGATCGGTTCGGTGTCATACCTTTCCTCAAAGGATCGTAGCCGTGCCGGGAGGTTGCCGCGATCTGTATCGGGCGTTGAACATGGGAGAAGGTTGTGAGCGAAGTCGAGCGCGAGAGCATGGAATTCGACGTGGTGATCGTCGGAGCGGGACCAGCCGGCCTTTCAGCGGCCATCCGGCTGAAGCAACGCGACGAAAACCTGTCAGTCGTGGTGTTGGAGAAGGGCGCCGAGGTCGGCGCGCATATTCTCTCGGGCGCTGTGCTGGATCCGGCAGGGCTCGACGCGCTGATTCCCGATTGGCGGGACGACCCGGACTGCCCGGTGCAAACGGAAGTCACGGCAGACCATTTTCTTGTCCTCGGCCATTCCGGTTCGATACGCCTGCCCAATGCCATGATGCCGCCGCTGATGAGCAATCACGGCAACTACATCGTCTCGCTTGGTGATGTGTGCCGCTGGCTTGCCGGCAGGGCCGAAGCGCTGGGCGTGGAGATCTATCCGGGTTTTGCCGCTGCGAACCTGGTTTATGGCGAAAACAGCGAAGTGCGCGGTGTCATTACCGGCGACATGGGCGTCACCCGAGAGGGCGAAGAAGGCGCGAACTTCATGCCGGGCATGGAATTGCTGGGCAAATACACGCTGATCGGGGAGGGGGTCCGCGGTAGCCTTGCCAAGCAACTCGTCGAAAAATTCGACTTGGCGGCGGACCGGGAACCGCAGAAATTCGGGATCGGGCTGAAGGAAGTGTGGGAGGTGAAACCCGAACATTTCAAGAAGGGCCTCGTCCAGCACTCTTTCGGCTGGCCGCTCAAGACCAACACGGGTGGCGGATCTTTCCTTTATCATTACGATGACAACAAGGTCTCGGTGGGCTTCGTGGTCCACCTCAATTACGAGAACCCCTACCTCTCGCCCTTTCAGGAATTTCAGCGCTTCAAGACGCATCCTGCCATCGCTCCCGTCTTCGAGGGAGCCAAGCGGATCTCCTATGGTGCAAGGGCTATCACCGAGGGCGGCTATCAGTCGGTTCCGAAGCTCACCTTCCCCGGAGGCGTCCTGATCGGCTGTTCCGCCGGCTTCGTCAACGTCCCCCGAATCAAGGGAATCCACAATGCGATGCAATCCGGCCGGGTCGCAGCAGAGCATGCTGCTGACGCGCTCGCCGAGGGCAGGACCCATGACGAGCTTTCGGTGATCGAGGCGGAATGGCGCGATGGGCCGATCGGCAAGGATCTGAAGCGTGTACGCAACGTGAAACCGCTCTGGAGCCGTTTCGGCACGATTCTTGGCGTCGGCCTCGGCGGAATCGATATGTGGCTGAACCAGCTCTTGGGTTTTTCGCCTTTCGGGACGCTCGGTCATGGCGAGACGGATGCCAAAGCCACCAAGAAGGCCGAGGGTTTCGCGCCGATCGATTATCCGAAGCCCGATGGCGAACTGACCTTCGACCGGCTTTCATCCGTGTTCCTGTCCAATACGAACCATGAAGAAGATCAGCCGATCCACCTTCATGTGAAGGATATGAGTTTGCAGGAGCGGAGCGAACTGCATGAATATGCAGGGCCATCGACACGCTATTGCCCCGCCGGCGTCTATGAATGGGTGGATGCCGAGGGCAACGCGATTCCTGCTGAGAAGATGCTCGAGGTCGAGGACGCGACCTATGTGATCAACGCGCAGAACTGCGTTCACTGCAAGACGTGCGACATCAAGGATCCGAACCAGAACATCAATTGGGTTCCGCCTCAGGGCGGCGAGGGACCGGTTTACCAGAGCACCTGATGTCACCGTGCCGGCACAGATCGGCGCGAAAATCGGCTGATCGGTTTCTCGGCGCCTATCGATAATAGACGCCGGGACAAAGCCGTGTTTGAATATATGGCGTCGTTCTGATGTTTGGGCCTGCCATGTCGTTGAGGATTTCGTGTCTTGCTGTTTTGTTCGTCGTCAGCACGCTCGCAGGCGTGGCGACGGTGCAAGCGCGTGTGGATTTGTCGGAAAGCACGCAATACTACACGGCCAAGGGCCAGACCGGTAAGGAAGTCGCGCGTCACATGGCGCGACGTGGGCCGCGAAGCGGCTTTCTGGCCCGTGCCATCGCCCAGACTTGGTATAGCCCCAAGATCGATGGTGATCTGGTGCTACGAGACGGCGTCTGTCGTGCCAGAGATCCTGCGGTGAAGCTGCATATCCGATACACCTATCCGCGGCTGGGTCCGGAGGCGGGGCCACGACTGCAAAAGCGCTGGTCTGCCTTCATGAAAGGTGTGGTCAAGCACGAAAGCCAGCATGCGGCATTGGCCCGCCAGATGGCCACAAGGATGGACGAACTCCTAACTGGTTTCGCCATGCGCGTCGAGGGTCGTAGCTGTCGTGCCGCCCAGCGTGAACTTTCAAGGCGCCTGGACGCGATCTGGAAAGCCTATGATCTGCGTCAGAATACATTCGACAGGGCCGAACATCGACGTGGCGGCGAGGTCGACAAGCTGTTGAGAGCGCTCGTCCGCTAATCGCGGCGGCAACCGCGATCAGTCTTGCGGTCCAAGACAGATATTGCTCTGGATCTGATCGATGCAGGGAAAGAAAACGCCGGCGTCGACCGTATAGACCGGACGAACTTTCTCGGCGGCGACGACAGACAGGCCTGCGCCGAAAGCGGCGGACAGGAGGCAGATGGCGAGGAAGCGGCGGACAAGCATTGGATTGGACCGGGTTGCGTTCAACATGTCCTGACTATCCCACGACCGCACTGAACCAACCCTGAGATGGCCGTTCAGCCAGCGTTCAAATTCGTTGACGAAACGAGAAGACGTCCGTTTCTATGGCTATATCAGAGAGTTATAAAAGAGTCCGTGTCCGCACACGCATCCTCTCGACGGCATAATCCCCAAGCTCATGCGTGGCGATCTGTCCGGCGACCGGAAGGCCGCCGGACAGATTGTTCAGTGAGCCATCAGGACCGGCACGGTGATCTGGTCGACAATGGAGCGCGTTGCTCCACCGAAGACGAGTTCGCGCCAGCGCGTGTGGCCGTAAGCGCCCATGGCGATCATATCGGCGCCGATATCGGATGCCGCGTTCAGCAGTTCGTTTCCGATAGTCTTGGAGCTCAGCTTTCGCGACATGGCTTCAACCTTAAGACCGTCGCGCGCTAGCGTTCTTGCCAATGTATCGCCGGGCACGAAGCCCTTGCCGGCATCTTCCTGTCCGGTGTCGATCGCAACGACTGTGATCCGGCCTTCCGGCTTGACTAGCGGCAGGACGTCGAAGGCCGCGCGGGCCGCTTCGCGCGTACCATTCCATGCGATCATGACGTGGGAACCGATATCCGTGGAGGATGTGTGTTCCGGAACGACAAGCACTGGCCGTCCAGCGTCGAGGGCAAGAACTTCCGGCGCGACCGCCCTGTTGATCTTGCCCTTCTGGAGGGCGACCACGAGGTCGTAATTGCGGGCCAGCCGGGCCAGCTTGGCGCCGATACCGTTGGGGCCTGCGGTCGCATGCGTGATATTGCCTGTCAGCGAACCATCGGCCGCAAGCACCTTGGAGAGCTTCTCATCGACCTGTTTGGTGCGCTTTTTGACATCTGCCTCGTAGCGGGCACGAATCTCGTCGTAATAGGCATCGCTCAGCGCGAAAGGTTCGATCGGGGCAACGCCTTCGAAGGCGGGGGAGACGTGCGCTCCGACAATCCGCGCCGAGAGGCGTTTGGCCAGCGGGCCAGCAACCTTCATCAGCGGGTCCAGCGTCTCGGGGCAGGTGAGATCAAGCATCATCGTCGTCATTGGTCGTTCCTCCATACCGTTGGAGCTTATGATGGCGCTCTATCGCCATCGCCGCCTTGATCCTCGTCAAACACTCGGAAAGGCACCCAACGAAAATGGCCGGCGCCTAGCGGGCCGGCCATTCGACAGTGTCAGATTAAATCGAGCGCGTCTTACTTAACGCGCGTAAGCGTCTCGCTTTTGCAGATGACGCCGCCAAGAACGCAGCCGGACAGCTTCAGAGAACTCCCCGAAACACTTGCCTTGCCGGAGTAGGTCTTGCCTTCATCAAGCTTGTTGACCTTGCCCTTGTAGCTTCCGCCGGTGCCATTCATGCAGCCGATCGATTTGCCCTTGTATTCGCCGGACATTACCGTGCCGCAGTAAGGGCCGGAGCCGGAATAGGAGATCACGGTCCCGTTGGGGCGCTGCCACTTGCCGACGATGGGCTCTGCCGCGAAAGCAGGACCGGCAGCGAGAAAGCCAGCGGCAAGGCCGGCCATTGCGATTGAAGCGAATTTCATCAGTTTCCTCCCTGGCGTGATAAACAGAACGCCTCTCTTATTCTTACGCGTACGTAAACGTAGGTCAATACGGACCGTGATACAGAGACACGGTCGCGGCGGCACATCAGGCCCTATTATGGAAACGAAAAGAGGGGTGGTTTGGATGCAGTCGAGTGGAGAATTAGAAAGCCGGAAACGGTGAATTCATCCGATCGTGCCGCGGGGTTCAGGCGTGAATCCCGGTTGACGGGAGGCGATCACTGCACTTCTGCCAGCCTGCTGCGATAAAGCTCTGCGGTTGTCTCGTCGAAAGCGCAGAGCACGACCGTCTTCGGAAGTTTGTGGTTGCGAAGAAACGTCGCGATCTCGCTGACGGCGACATTGGCAGCAGCCGGCTTGGGATAGGCGTAGACTCCGGTCGATATGGCCGGAAAGGCGACGCTCTCGCATGCATTCTCGCTCGCCAGCCGCAGGCTGTTCCGGTAGGCGCTCCGCAACAGAGCCTCTTCTCTCCTATCGCCGCCGTGCCAGACCGGTCCGACCGTATGGATCACATGCCTCGCCGGCAGCTTGTAGCCTCCAGTGATTCTGGCTTCGCCGGTTGGACATCCGCCAAGCGTACGGCATTCCGCGAGAAGGTCTTTCCCTGCCGCCCTGTGGACCGCGCCGTCGACGCCACCGCCACCAAGCAGGCTCTCATTGGCCGCATTGACAACGGCATCCACCGAAAGCGCGGTAATATCGCCGACGATTACTTCGATTCTGTCGAGGAGGTCTTTTTCGGTCACGCACAAATCCTTCTCTGCAGATTGAGAGACAACGGAACATAGGGCGCAAAAAGAAATTGCCGGCATCCGCTGGATGCCGGCAATCTCATGTCGGTAAGTTCTAAGTGAACTTAGAAGGAGCGCGTGAAGCGGATGATGCCTTCGATTTCGCCATCGTCAACGTCGGCATCGCCTTCGTCGGTGACGTCGCGGTATGCAACGCCGGTCAGGACGGAGAAGTTCTCAACCGGTGCCCAAACCATGGCAGCTTCCACCTGGAAACCGTCAACGTCGGTCTCATCGAACGGATCGCCGGTCTCGTAGAAGTTCCAGAAGTACTGGCCGGAGAGGCCGAAGGTGACGCTGTCCGTAGCAGCGAATTCCAGAGAAGCGATCACGCTCCACTCGGAACCGTTACCGAAAGCTTCCGCGCCGAGGTCGCCGAGGTCGCCGTCGCCGGTGCCCGGTGCATGGGCGTTGCCGCTGTCGGCATAGAGACCGATCAGCTTGAAGCCGAACTGGTTAGCTGCGTAGGTGGCGCCGATCTTGGCTGCCCAGCCGTCGTCGTTCGTCTCGTAGACTTCTTCGTCGTATGCAACGGCACCGAAGAGGCCGAAAGCGTCCCATTCGTAGACGGCGTAACCGACGACGTCCGGAGCGAAATCGTTGGTGTCGTCATCTTCGAGCGACACACCGACAGCGAAGCCGTTGGCCGCATAGGTGTAGCCGAGGATGATCGTGTCGTCGCCGCTACCGTCGTTCAGCGTGTCATCGCCGTAGAGGTCGCTACGACCACCGACGCTGTAGAACGAGCCGGTGTAACCCATGGTCAGGCCGCCGAGCTGAATGAAAGCAGCTTCCATGTCGACGTTGCCGTCTTCACCGATCGCCTCGTCCAGATCAGGCGTAAGGTCGCCCTGGAAACGAAGGTAGGAACGCAGCGTGCCGAATTCGGTCTCGGAACGAGCGTCGAAGTTGAGGCGACCACGAACGCTTGCGTTGTAGGTGTCGTCTTCGAAGCCGTAGAGGCCGTTGTTGGCGTCGTCGTCATCGCTCGAGAAGCCGAGCTGGAAGCGGACGTAGCCGTTGATCGACAGGCAGGTTTCGGTGCCCGGGATGTAGTAGAAGCCAGCGCCGTAAGCGTCACAGACGCGAACGTACTCGACGGGCTCCGGTTCGATGATGATGGCGTCGGCAGCCTGAGCGCCAGAAACCGCAACCAGCGATGCGGCTGAGCCGAGAAGCAGGCTCTTGATTGTCATAATGACCTCCAGTTTTAAACTCGGGCCGTTCGGCTCGGAGCGTCAGCTCCAAATGTCCCTGCCTTGGACCCCTCAATCGACCACGCCAGAACGCGTCGTCTGAAAGTCATAAACACGATCTGCGTGATTCTTCGCAAACCCAAAAGCTCACGGAAAAGGTGTTCGGAGGCTCTTGGTAGCACCGCCGTGGCAGAAAGGTCACAGCTTTACCAGCCGGACGGCCTCCACAGCCCTATAATATTAAGAGAGGGTTAACGGCGGCCCCTCGTGCGCCTCCGCTGCACGAAGCTGTTATTATCCGCCGGTCTCTTCATTTCTTTAAGGGAGGGTGGGTTCGAGGTCGTGCGGCGGCTTTTGTCGGTGAGCGATCAGACGAGGCGCCGATCAATTGTGGTGTGGCACGCGCCGGTTGATGTGGGAAAGGATTCGTCATGATCTCAGGGACGCGACCATCCGCCTCCAAGGCGCGCCGTCGACCGCCGCGTCGCTGACCTGGTCTTTGCGATCGTTTGAGAATCTTTTGGACCAGGGCGAGGGCCCGCGCGTTCTGTCGTCATGAGCCTGTGGGAAACCCGATAATCACGAAATTGTGAAGTGTCTGGCGATTTGTATCTGTGACAAACGCTTGACGCGGCGCTCCTGTCTGCTTGGTATAGCGGGAAGCGTTGGTCGCTCGATCAATTGGCGAAGCCGACGTGGATATAGAACGGTCAAAACCAGATCATCTTGGGAGACTCTTAATATGAAGAAATATCTGATTGCCGGCATGGCAGGTGTAGCATCGCTCGCCATGGTGGGATCATCCGCTGTCGCGCAGGATGAAGAGAACATGGCCGAGAGCTCCAGCACTCTGGGGTCCGTACAGAGCGCCGGCCAGCTGCGCTGCGGCGTCAATACCGGTCTTCCGGGCTTTGCCTCTCAGAACGATTCCGGCGAATGGCAGGGTCTGGACGTGGATTACTGCAAGGCGATTGCAGCCGCGATCTTCGGCGATGCGACCAAAGTGTCCTACACGCCGCTTTCCGCCGTTCAGCGGTTCCCTGCTCTTCAGAACAACGAGGTCGACGTTCTGGCCCGTAACACGACCTGGACGATGGACCGCGACACCAAGCTCGGTCTGACCTTCGGCGGCGTCAACTATTATGACGGTCAGGGCTTTATGGTCCGCAAGGAGATCGGCGTGTCGAGCGCCAAGGAACTGGACGGCGCGACCGTCTGCGTGCAGTCGGGCACCACGACCGAACTGAACCTGACGGACTACTTCAACAAGGAAGGCATGTCCTACAACCCGGTCGTCATCGAGAGCCAGGACAACGTCAACCAGGCTTATGAAAGCGGTCGCTGCGACGTTCTGACGACCGACGCTTCGGGCCTCTACGGAACGCGCCTCGAACTGGCCGAGCCGGATGCTCACGTGGTCCTTCCGGAGATCATCTCCAAGGAACCGCTCGGACCGGCCGTCCGTCAGGGCGACGACACCTGGGCGAACATCGTTCAGTGGGTCCACTTCGCGCTCCTCAACGCAGAGGAACTCGGCGTCACTCAGGACAATGTCGAGGAAATGAAGAGCTCTGAAGATCCTTCGATCCGCCGTCTTCTCGGCGCCGAAGGCAATTTCGGCCAGACCCTCGGTCTTGAAAACGACTGGGCAGCCAAGGCCATCTCGGCCGTCGGCAATTACGGCGAAATCTTCGACCGCAATGTCGGCACGGGTTCGCCGCTCGGCATCGAGCGTGGTCTGAACGCCCTTTGGACCGACGGCGGCGTACAATACGCACCGCCGATCCGCTGATCGCATAAAACCGCGGCCTGCCCGATATCGTCGGGCAGGCCGTTTTCCACGGTCATGGGGTTCGCACCTTGGTGACCGGGCCGCTGAAGAGGGCAGAACATGGCGGTACAGACCGACAATGCGGGACGGAGCATCGACTCCGCTGGGGCTCTCGCGCTTCTAAACGATACACGCTATCGCGGCATCATCGCGCAGATCGCACTGATCATCGCGCTCGTCGCCTTCGGCTGGTGGCTCGTACACAATACAGTCGAGAATCTCCGGTCGGCCAATATCGCTTCCGGTTTCGATTTTCTGGAACGCCGCTCGGGCTTTGAAATTTCCCAGTTGCCGATCACCTTCTCTTCCGATGCCACTTACGGAAGAGCGATTCTTGTTGGTATCCTGAATACGTTGATCGTGTCGGCCGCAGGTATTCTGGTGGCGACGATTCTCGGCTTTCTCGTCGGTATCGGACGATTGTCGACCAACTACATCATTCGTGGGCTCTCCACGATCTATGTCGAAACGTTCCGTAATATTCCGCCACTTCTGGTGATCATGTTCTGGTATTTCGGCGTGCTTGCTGTCCTGCCGCGGCCGAACCAGGCAATCACTCTGCCCTTCGGCTCGTTCCTCTCCAACCGGGGGCTGCAGACGCCGGTCGCGCAATTCCAGGCAGGCGCCTGGTTGACGGGGCTTTCACTGATCGTGGGAATCGGTGCCGCAGCGCTCCTGATCTGGTATTCGCGCAAGAGGCAGATGGCGACGGGTTATCGCCTGCCGACCCTTTGGCCATCGCTCGGCCTGATCATCGGCCTCCCGATCATCGTTTTCGTGCTATCCGGTCTGCCGGTCGAGTTCGAATATCCGACCGCCACGCGTTTCAATCTTCAAGGCGGCTTTCAGATCAAGCCGGAGTTCCTGGCGCTGTTGGTCGCGCTTTCGGTCTATACGAGCGCCTTCATCGCGGAGATCGTTCGCGCCGGTATTCTCTCGGTCAGCCACGGCCAGACCGAGGCCGCATCCGCCCTCGGCCTGCGGCGCGGCAAAATTCTTCGCCACGTGATCGTACCCCAGGCCTTCCGGGTGATCATTCCGCCGCTGACGAGTCAGTATCTCAACCTGACGAAGAACTCCTCGCTGGGTCTTGCCGTCGGTTATCCCGATCTGGTGGCGGTCGGTTCGACCGTCTTGAACCAGACAGGACAGAGCGTGGAAGTCGTGGCGATCTGGATGGCGGTTTATCTCACCATTTCGCTGGTCGTCTCGATGTTCATGAACTGGTTCAACCGGCGCGTGAAGCTGGTCGAGCGGTAAGGAGGCAATCATGGAAGAACAGGTTGCAGGCTACGTCGCCGATCAGCAGCTCCCCGCCCGTCCGGCGCCGGCAAGCGAGAAAGGCATCGTTCACGCGATGCGCAAAAACCTTTTCGCCACACCGGTCGATTCGGCGCTCAGCATCATCTTCGGCGCTTTCGCGATCTGGCTTGGCTGGTCGATTCTCAGTTGGGCATTGCTGGACGCGACCTTCCTTGGCGGGGACCGCGCAGCGTGTCTCGGCCCCGAGGGCGGAGAGAAGGGCGGCGCGTGCTGGGCCTTCGTCGGCGCCAAATTCAGCCAGTTCATGTATGGCAGCTACCCGATCGATCTGCGCTGGCGGCCCAATCTGGTAGCCATCGTCTTCGTGATTCTGGTGGCGGGACTGGCAATTCCAAAGGCGCCCTTCAAATCCTTGAATGTCTGGCTTCTGTTCGGTTTGTTCCCGGTCTTCGCCCTGATCATGCTGACAGGTGCTGGTTTCAGCGTGACCGGTGGTTTCATGGCTTTTCTCATGCTGATTGCCGGCATCACCGTCCACCTGCTTTACGCCGATGATGCGGGAGGCCTGCAGGCCATGCCCGGCAAGGCGTCGGCCCTGGCTCTTCTGGCCGCTTTCGTTTGCATCGTCCTGTCGTCCCTCACCAGCGGAACCATCCGTTTTCTCGGCGTGACCTTCACGATGTGGAGCCTTCTGGCATGTCTTGCCGTTCTGCTCTCCGCCGGTGCAATCGCCTTCGGCATGGCAAAACGGGCCGGCAGCCAGGTCTGGCGGCCTGTTGTCCCGGTTCTCGTGGCCGCTCTCGTCGCGGTTCTGCTTGCCGAAAATTACGGAATGCGTCCGGTTTCGACGACACTGTGGGGCGGCCTGATGCTGACCCTCGTCGTGGCCATCACCGGCATCGCGGCCTCTCTCCCGCTCGGTATTCTGCTGGCGCTCGGCCGGCAGTCGGATATGCCGGCGATTCGGACGGTCTGCATCATCTTCATCGAGTTCTGGCGCGGTGTCCCGCTCATCACCGTCCTCTTCATGGCCGCCTTCATGCTGCCCTTGCTGGTTCCGACGGGTGTGACCTTCAATCAGTTGCTGCGCGCGCTGGTGGGCGTTGCGCTGTTCTCTGCGGCCTATATGGCGGAAGTCATCCGAGGCGGCCTGCAGGCGATTCCCAAGGGCCAGTATGAGGGTGCCCAGTCATTGGGCCTGTCCTACTGGCAGTCGATGCGGATGATCATCCTGCCGCAGGCCCTAAAGCTCGTGATCCCCGGGATCGTGAACACGTTCATCGGTCTCTTCAAGGATACGTCGCTGGTCTACATTATCGGCCTCGCCGACCTCCTCGGTACGGTGCGGCGCGGTTTCTCCGATCCCAACTGGATCACGCCGTCCACCGCGGCGACCGGCCTCGTTTTCGCAGGCTTCGTTTTCTGGCTCTTCTGCTTTGGCATGAGCCGCTACAGTCAATACGTCGAACGCCGGCTCGATACCGGTTACAAGCGCTAAAAGGGGCTTCTCATGACCGACCAGACAATGGCTACCGGCAACACGCCCGATCCTGCCGTGGCTGCCAGCGGCAACGTCGAGACGAGCAAGATGCAGGTCAGCAAGACCGACGTTGCGGTCGAGATGATCAAGGTCAACAAATGGTACGGCGACTTCCACGTTCTTCGCGACATCGATCTGAAAGTCATGCGCGGCGAGCGGATCGTCATCGCGGGCCCGTCGGGCTCCGGCAAGTCCACCATGATTCGCTGCATCAACCGGCTGGAAGAGCACCAGGAAGGCAAGATTTTCGTCGACGGAACCGAACTCACCCACGATCTGAAAAAGATCGACGAGGTGCGTCGAGAGGTCGGCATGGTCTTCCAGCACTTCAACCTCTTCCCCCATCTCACGATTCTTCAGAACTGCACATTGGCGCCGATCGAGGTGCGCAAGATGCCGAAGAAAGAGGCTGAAGAGATCGCCATGCACTATCTGGAGCGGGTGAAGATTCCGGAGCAGGCGAACAAATATCCTGGCCAGCTTTCAGGCGGTCAGCAGCAGCGTGTCGCCATTGCACGTTCGCTTTGTATGAATCCGCGGATCATGCTGTTCGACGAGCCGACCTCGGCTCTCGATCCGGAGATGATCAAGGAAGTGCTCGACACCATGGTCGGCCTAGCCGAAGAAGGCATGACCATGCTGTGCGTGACGCACGAAATGGGCTTTGCGCGGCAGGTCGCCAACCGCGTCATCTTCATGGATGCCGGTCAGATCGTCGAGCAGAACAATCCGCAGGACTTCTTCGACAACCCGCAGCATGAGCGCACCAAGCTGTTCCTGAGCCAGATTCTGCACGGATAAGCCGGAGCAACCGCTCCTGGGCTGAAGCCGTTGACCGAAAAGGAAGGCGAGCCGCTTTGCCTGGCTCGCTTTTCGTGGCAGTCAGCGGGGGAACAATGCTGATCGACAGGCCGCATTTTCACGGCTTTTCCAAGAGGGTGTTGCTGTGACTGAATTCGTGATCGACGTGCCGGAGACGCCCTCGGTGGCCGTTGCAGGAACCGATTCGCGCTTTCCCGTTCGTCGTATTTTCTGTGTCGGCCGGAACTACGCCGCCCATGCACGGGAAATGGGAAACGATCCGGATCGTGAGCCGCCGTTCTTCTTCACCAAGCCCGCGGATGCGGTGGTCGACGCAGGCCGAAGCGAAAACGCTGTCATTCCTTATCCGCCGGAGACCGAAGATCTCCATTATGAAGTCGAGCTGACCGTCGCGATCGGCAAGGGCGGCCGTAACATCGCACCGGATCGGGCTCTCGATCATGTTTTCGGATACGCTGTGGGCCTCGATCTGACGCGGCGCGACCTGCAGGCTGCCGCCAAGAAGATGGGCCGGCCCTGGGACTGTGCGAAGGGGTTCGATCGCTCCGCCCCCCTTGCGCCGATCCAGCCCGCCGGCGGATATGATCCGGCGCGGGGGCGCATCTGGCTGTCCGTCGATGGCGAGACGAAACAGGAGGCCGATCTCGCCGATCTGATCTGGCCGGTCCGAGATGTCATCGCGATCGTCAGCCAGTCGATGGAATTGCAGCCCGGAGACCTGATCATGACGGGAACGCCGGCAGGGGTCGGGGCGGTTGTCGCTGGCCAGCGCCTCGAAGGAGGCGTAGACGGGCTGGAGGAGATCGTCATAACTATCGGAGATCGCGAATGAGCGGTAAGACCGCAGATTATGTCCTTCACGGCTATTTTCGCTCGTCCACCAGCTTTCGTACGAGAATAGCGCTCAATCTCAAGGACATCGCCTACGATCAGGTCACCTATAATTTGCGCGCGGGCGAACAGCGCTCCGAAGGTTATCTGCAACGCAACAGGCAGGGGCTGGTGCCTGCGCTTCAGTTGCCGGACGGCTCCCATCTGAACCAGTCCTTGGCAATCATTGAATGGTTGGACGAAACCCATCCAGAACCGCCTTTGCTGCCGCAAGACGCGCAGCAGCGCGCACGGGTCAGAAGTCTTTCCCATGCCGTCGCTCTCGACATTCATCCTTTGAACAATCTGCGCGTCCTGAACCGGCTCCGCAGCCAGTTCGACGCCGATGACGAGGCGGTCAAGGAGTGGTTTCAACACTGGGTCGGTCTGGAATTTTCGGCGCTTGAAAGGCGGCTTTCCAGCGAAGCCGAAACGGGTAAGTTCTGCCACGGCGACACGGTCACGATGGCCGATATCTGTCTTGTCGCGCAGTCGGTCAACAATCGACGCTTCGAGGTGGATGAAGAGCCTTATCCCGTCATCCGCCGGATCGTGGAGACCTGCCTGAAGCTGGAAGCGTTCGAACGTGCGCTGCCCGCAAACCAGCCCGACGCCGGCTGAGGCCGGACGCCTTTTCCGACGTCTCCACTTTAAAAGCGCGTCACCAGCGCAGGAAAAGCCGACCTGCCAGGCCGCCGAGACCCGTGACGGCTGCGACAGAGACGCCATACCAGACCGCTAGAAAGAAGGGTGAATCATCCGGGCAATGCGCGGCGTACAGGAACGTCGCGACCGCACCGCTGAAAAGCCCCGCCATTGCGCCGGACAGGATCGGGCGGACGGACGCTCTTTGCCGTATCGCCGCCACGACGATGCCGAGAAGCGGCAGGGCGAGTAGAAAGACCGAGAGAGCACAGGCCGCCGGATTGCTGCCCATGAGGCGATTGGACCATCGCGCGGGAGGAATGACCATCATTTCAATGCCTATTCCGAGCAGGAGAACGACCAGCCCGAAGCCGAGCCATCCGATATGGCGAAGCGGTCGGCCGGTCGGGTCCGCCGTTTCGATGACGAGACGCAAGGCCGCCGCCGCCAAAAGCGCGGCGACGAGCGGTTTGAGGAGAAAGCCGTAATCCCCTGAAACCGCAGCCAGATCCGGACGGACGGCGAAAATGCTGAACATCAGGCCGCTTCCGACCAGTAAAGTCGCGCCAATGACGAACAGCCAGGGCAGGGGCTTGCCTGGCCCGTTGCGCCGGGCATCCTGTGCCAGTCCTTCGATAACGTCTTCGGTCTTCATTCCTTCTCGTCCCCGAAACGTTTTCTGATGGAAGCGAGGCCCCGATGGAAAGCCACACGCACAGCGCCTTCGCTGATCCCGAGTTGCCGAGCCGTGTCCGGGATGCTGCGGCCGTTGAGCGAGATTTCCGTCACGACCTGCCGCGACCGTCCGCTCAATTCGCCGACTGCCCGTTCCAGTTCGTGGTCGAGAATGACCGGCTCCGCCTGATGATCGCTCAGTACTGCCTCGAAATCGGCAATGTCCAAATGGAGATGCCGTTTATTGGCACGCCAATAATCGATGGCCTTGTAACGCGTTATGGCAAACAGCCAGGCGGCGACCGGTTTGTGAGGCTGCCAGCTATGCCGCTTTTTATGGACGGCGATCAGGACATCCTGCACCACATCTTCAATATCGGCAGCTTGGCCTGCTCCCATTTTGCCACGCAGGAACGCGCGCAGGACTTTGGAAACTTCATCCAGAAAGCGCCGGTATGCGTGAACATCGCCGTTGAGCGCCGACACGAAAAGGCCATCTAGATCGGGTGGTGGGGGCGGCGCGGTCAACTGCATATCCTCCATTCGAGGCATCGCGGCCCGATGTTACAGAAGAGCGGTCCGGTTTGACAGGTCGACGGAGCGTAGCGGCCTTCGGTCCGGGGCTGCCATTGTCGCTCATCGGGAAAATCGCTAAGCCGACCGCCGCGGAACGCAGAGAGGTAATCCATGTCCGACAGGCAAACCATCATCATTGTCGGCGCCGGCCAGGCGGGGGCCCAGCTTGCGGCCAGCCTTCGGCAGGAAGGATATGTCGGAGATGTCGTGCTCTACGGCGATGAGCCTGGCTTGCCCTATCAGCGCCCGCCGCTTTCCAAGACCTACATGAAGGAGGGAAATCCCGACCGTCTTCTTCTGCGAGGGGAGAGCTTCTTTGAGGACAATGACATCGAGCTGCACAGCGGCACGAAGATCGCCTCGATCGACCGGCCGGCGAAGAAGGTCGTTCTCGAGAACGGTTCGCGGCGGAGATATGACCATCTCGTTCTGGCGACGGGAGCAACGAACCGCACGCTTCCCATTCCCGGGATCGATCTCGACGGCGTTCTCGAATTGCGCACGCTCGCCCATGCCGAGGATATACGCGGCCGCATTGCCGAAGCACGGCAGGTGGCGATTATCGGCGGCGGCTTCATCGGGCTGGAATTTGCCGCCATGGCGCGTGGGCTCGGTGCCGAGGTGGCGGTCTTCGAGATGGGCGATCGCGTAATGGCCCGTGCGGTCGCCCCCGAAACAAGCGCCTATTTCGAAGATTTTCATCGGTCGATCGGCGTTGATCTGCACCTTCAAACCGGGGTGAGCGAGATCATCGATGCAGGCGATGGAAAGGTTGGCGGTCTGATCCTGAGCGATGGCAGACGCGTGGAAGCGGACCTCGTGCTTGTCGCGGCGGGCGTCGTGGCGTCAGACGGTCTCGGACGGGAGGCCGGACTGCCGGTCGAGAATGGAATCATCGTCGATGACGTTCTTCAGACGGCTGATCCGTCGATCAGTGCGATCGGTGACTGTGCAGCGTTCACGCATCCGCTGGGGGAGGGACGCATGCGCATTGAGTCGGTTCAGAATGCGACGGATCAGGCGCGAACCGTCGCCGCACGCCTTGCCAAGGGCCACAGTGACGACGGCCATCCACCCTATTCGGGTTTTCCGTGGTTCTGGAGCGATCAGGCAGATCGCAAGCTCCAGATCGCTGGATTGACTGCGGGGGCCGACGAGCGCGTTGTTCGGCACAATGAACGCGGCGGCTTTCTGGTCCATTGTTTTCGAGACGGACGCTATATCGGCCTGGAAACCGTCAATGCACCCGGCGACCATCTTATGGCGCGGCGTCTTCTTGCAGCGGGTATCGAGCTTGATCGGGCCACGCTTGAAGAGGCCGATTTCGACCTGAAGAGCTTCAAGGACCGCCTGAAGTAGGAAGCGCGGCCTAGACCGTCAGCCCTTTCGGCTCCGGCAGGCCATGGGTGCGGCAGGCGGCGGTCAGCGTGTTGACGAGCAGGCAGGCGATCGTCATCGGGCCGACACCGCCCGGCACTGGCGTAATCGCTCCGGCGCGCGGAGACACGCTCTCGAAATCGACATCGCCCACGAGACCGGTCTTGCCGTCCGGCTTCTCAATACGGTTGATGCCGACATCGATCACGGTCGCGCCTTCCTTCACATAGTCGCTCGTGATCATTTTCGTGCGACCGACAGCTGCGACAAGAATATCCGCCTGCCGGCAGACAGCCTGCAGATCTTTCGTTCGGCTATGCGCGATGGTGACGGTGCAGCTTTCCCGCAGGAGAAGCTGGGCCATCGGTTTTCCGACGATATTGGAGCGGCCGACCACCACCGCGTTCAGGCCCGATAGCGAGCCATGGAGATCGCGGAGCATCATGAGGCAGCCAAGCGGTGTGCAAGGCACCATCGCCTCCTGGCCCGTTGCGAGGCGTCCAACGTTCTGAATGTGAAAGCCGTCGACGTCCTTCTCGGGCGCGATCGCATTGATTACCAGCGATTCATCGAGATGGCCGGGCAGCGGCAGTTGAACGAGAATACCATTCACGGACGGGTCGGTATTCAATTGCTCGATCAGTGCAAGCAGTTGCTCCTGGCTCGTTTCCGCCGGAAGTTTGTGCTGGAAGGAGTGCATGCCCGCCTCGACGGTCTGCTTGCCCTTGTTGCGCACATAGATTTCGCTGGCGGGATTATCGCCCACCAGAACGCAGGCCAGACCGGGTGTGATCCCGCTTTCTTCCTTGAGTCTTGCAACATGATCGGCAACGCGTGCCCGCACTCCGGCCGCGAACAATTTGCCATCGATGATTGTCGCCGTCATCGGGCGTGATCCTCGATCTGTTTTCAGAAGACGCGCCTATGGCACGGCCGCCGCGGGCTTAACAACCACCTGACAGCTAGAAACAGCGAATCTGCGCACCATTTGGACAAAGAAGAGAGATCGGGGACGGTGAATGGAGATGACGAAGGGCATCGAGGCTCTGCGGCAGGACGCGAGAGATCTTTTTCAGGCCGGTGTCGAGGCCGCCGATCCGGGACCAGCGACGGCCCGTGCACTCGACGATTACAGAAATCAGATCGATGAGGCGCAGTCGCTCACGCTGCTCGCGCTCGGCAAGGGGGCGGTGGCGATGGCCGAGGCGGCTCTGCCAGTGCTCAGAAGCAAACTGCGTCGCGGCGTGATCGTCACCACGGAGATGGCCGCCCGTCCAGTCGCCGATCTCAAGGTGATCAGTGCAGGTCACCCGGTGCCGAACGGTGGCAGCCTTGCCGGCGGAGAAGCGTTGGCCGAAGCTGCGTCCGAGGCCGGGGAGGGCGAACTGGTTGTCGTCCTCATCAGCGGTGGCGGATCCGCCCTCGCAGTCGCGCCTGCGGAGGGGCTGGAGCTGGCTGACAAAATCGCGCTCAATGAGGCTCTGTTGAAATCGGGCGCGGATATCGTCGAAATGAACGCCATGCGCTCCGCGGCGTCTCGCCTGAAAGGCGGCGGCCTGGCCCGTCTCGCTCATCCGGCGAAAGTGCTCAGTCTCATTCTGTCTGACGTGCCGGGCGATGATCCTGCCGTAGTCGCAAGCGGGCCAACTGCCGTTGACCGGCGCAACGCAAGAGCGCTGGAGGCTGCGGTGGATAGGCTTCGGATGTCAGGCTTTCCCTCCGATAAGCTCGAACTGATCCAACATGCCGTGCATGAGAGCGATATTATGCCCGAGGTGATCAATCGGATCGTCGGCAGCAATGAAATCAGCCTCGAAACGGTAGCGCAGCGCGCGGCTGAGAGCGGATGGGGGGTGGAGATTCTCGATCGCTGGCTGGATGGCGATGTCGAGGAGGCCGCACGCCGATTTCTCGCTGCGGCTCGAGCGTCCGAGAAGAAGGATCATCCCATTGCTATCCTTGCTGGCGGTGAGACATCCGTCACTGTTTCGGGTGAAGGACGCGGCGGACGCAATCAGGAACTGACGCTCCATTTTGCACGCCTTTGTCAGGATGGAAGAATCGATCGCCCCTGGTGCTTTCTCAGCGGTGGGACCGATGGCCGGGATGGCCCGACAGATGCGGCGGGTGGCGTCGTCGACGCGGCCACATGGGATCGGATTGAGCGGAGCGGCGCGGATGCAGAGGCTCTTTTGGCGGATAATGATTCGCACAGGGCGCTTGCGGCAGCGGGAGATCTTCTCGTGACAGGCTCCACCGGCACGAATGTCGCCGATATCCAGATTCTTCTTCTGAAATAAATCGGACACGGGTCAGCGCATCGGAAGATGCTTAGGGATCGACGGTCTCTTAGTTAATGGTCTTGCGGGTGATTGGCACAGATCAACTTAAGGATGATAAGAATTTCACGGCCCTTGCGCGAGTATAGGGAGGTCGTGCCGTATCTTATCCGGGAGGGACAACCAATAGATGCCGACTCCACCACCGATCACCTGTTTCGTCATGAGCGGAGGAATCGGCTCGCGGCTCTGGCCTCTTTCAAGAGAGGATAATCCCAAGCAGTTTCATGATCTGGCCGGCAATGGCTCGATGCTGATGAGCACAGTTCGACGCGGCCTTGATCGAACAGCAGGCGCGTCTTCGGTCTATCTGATCGGCAGCGAACGGCATGCTGGGCGTGTACAGGAGCAGCTATCCGCTTTGGATCTGAAGGGCGGGCAAGCGATTTTCGAACCCGTCGGCCGCAATACCGCCGCGGCCGTTGCCCTCGCAGCGCAGGTCACACTGGAACAGCGCGGCGACGGTCTCTGTCTCGTCATGCCTTCCGACCATGTCATCGAAACCACCGCGCAATTCTGGCAGACGGTGGAAGAGGGCGTGCCTGCCGCCGAAATCGGGCAGGTCGTCGTCTTCGGCATTCGTCCGACCGCGCCGGAAACGGGTTTCGGTTATATCGAGGTCGGAGAAGGGTCCGATGGTGCCGTCCGGGCGGTTCGGCGCTTCGTCGAGAAACCGGACGAGGCCACCGCAAGAACCTATCTCGATGCTGGCAATTTTTTCTGGAATGCCGGCATATTCCTGTTCCGGGCCTCCGTCATGCATGAGGCGTTCCAGAAGCATCGCCCTTCGATCTGGGAGGGCGTTGAACGCGCTCTTCACGGTCGTTGCGAGGAGGACGGGGCAATCTTTCTGCCCGAGAGCCTGTACGAGACGCTGGAGAACGATTCGATCGACTATGCCGTGATGGAACGCTTCGATCGCATATCTCTCGTCGAAGCCGGTTTCCGGTGGAACGATCTGGGCTCTTGGAGCGCTCTTCTGGATGTCGCGGCGACGGATGACCGCGGCAATGTCGTCTCCGGGGACGTTCTCGCCATCGACTGCGACCACTGCTATCTGCGGAGCCACGGGCGGCTCGTTTCTGCCGTCGGTCTGAAGGACACGGCCGTCATCGCAACGAGCGATGCCATCTTCGTCGCCCCCGTCGCCAAAAGTCAGAACGTCAAGAATGTCGTCTCCGAACTTGAGCGATCCGGACGGTTGGAAGCCCGCTTCACCCCTTCTCCCGATAAGGTCATTGAGGCCGGCGCGCACCGGCAAAGGGCGTGGCAATGGTTGTTCGGCGAGGCCTTGCCGCTCTGGTGTGAAAAGGGCGTGGACCGTATCCATGGCGGGTTTCATGAAAGTCTGACCTTCGCCGGCGAACCGACCGGGGCCGACAGGCGCATGCGGACAATGGCGCGGCAGACCTATGCGTTCTGTGTGGCCAGTGACGAAAGCTGGGACGGCCCCGCGCGCGATCTGATCGATCACGGACTGAGTTTCATGAAGAACGGACGAACGGACCGGGGCGGCTGGAGCGCTGTCCTATCACCCAAAGGCGAGGTGATCGATCCGACCGAAGATTTCTACGATACCGCCTTCGTACTGTTTGCCCTGGCTCACGCGCATCGATGCGGCCATCCGGACGCGCTGGAGCTAGGCAACGAGACATTTCATTTCCTCGAAAATCATCTCGAAGACACGTCTCTACGGGGGTTTCTGGAGGCGCCGGGCGGCAAGCGGGTCAGGCGGTCCAATCCGCATATGCATATGCTCGAGGCTCTTCTCGCCTGGCACCAGGCAACAGGGGACCGTACTTATTTGCGACAGGCCAGCCGTATCGTCGACCTGTTTCGCAGCGCCTTCTTCGACACCGAAAGCTGGACGCTCGGCGAATATTTCGATGATGATTGGCGCCCCGCCGAAGGCGAAGACGGCCAATGGACCGAACCGGGCCATCATTTCGAATGGGCCTGGCTCCTTATCGGTTTCGCCGATGCCTCGGGGCAGAACGATCTGCGGGAAATCGCGCGGAGGCTTTACGCGACCGGGACCGCCTATGGGCTGAACCGCTGGACGGGCCTCGCCTACAATGCGGTCAGCCGGCGAGGCTTGCCGCTCGACCGTAATTCACGTGCATGGCCGCAAACGGAGATCATCAAGGCCGCCATCGCGCTCGACCATGCCGGCGGGCCTGACATGCGCCCGGAAGTGGAGGAGCGGGTGGCGCGTCTTTTCCGCTGGCACCTGGATCCTGCGCCAAACGGCATGTGGATCGATCTGGTCGGAGAAAAAGGCGCCGTAGCCACACAGGACGTTCCAGCTTCCATTTTCTACCACCTGATCTCGGCGCTGATGCTCTATCTGGGGTCGAATGCCAGGTCCGGCCCATGATCGGTTTGGGCCGTCGCTTTCGCCGAACGGAGATTATCCCCACCCGTTTGATTGGCCAGGAATGTCGCAACCATCAGCGCACACAGGGCCAGCGGATAGGGGGCGAAGAGCGAACCGCCGAGCAGCGAGTTTGCGAAGATACAGGCAATACCGGCAATGGCTGGCAAAGCCCGGTCGTCCTGTTCCCGCAAGGCTTGTAGCATCCGCCAGAAAAGTACGGCGACGAGCGTCCAGATGGCCAGGCTGCCGACCAATCCCACGCTGAAGAGATTTTGAACGATGCTGTTATGAGCCTGCGCGACGAAGCTGCCGACGATTGGGCCGATATTGACTTCGCCGTACCCGAGCAAGGGCGCTCTGGTCCAATGCTCCAGAAGCGTGAGCCAGATGGCGATGCGTCCGGAATCCATACGTCCCAAGCGGGAAAAGAAGAGGAAATTGGTATCGTCAGGCGGCGGCAAGAGCGCGGCAAGCCCATAGCCGGCGACACAGACGATCAGAAGTGTCGGCAGCATGCGCCACAGACGAAAGCCCGGGGAGAAAAGCACAAGCACAGCGACTGTCGCGGCGACGCTCAGTAACGTGCCGCGGCTGCCCGTGTAGAAACTAAAGACGCTGAGTATGGCTGTAAGCCCGACAATCACCGCATATCTGCGGTCGAGGTAGGGATGACGGACCGCCCATGCGAGAAGGATGGCAATGGCGGGCGCAACAAAATGGCTGGTATAACGAATGTTGACAAAGCCCAGAACGACTGTGCCAAGGCGCTCGAATTCCTGTTGATCGGAATAGACCAAAGTAAAAAGAACGACGTAGCCGAGAGCGGCCGCGACCACCGTCATCGCAGTCGTTCGATTGGTCAGAGCTAGGTGCCGGTTTCTGATGCCGATATAGATGGCTGCGCCAAAAGCCACCAATACAGACCATCGGACAAGACTCGATACTGCGCCCGCGTCGGCCTGCAAGATCGTGTGCCACCCCTGGACGCCAAGCGGCACAAGGGCCAGCAGAAACAGCGCGTCGAGACCCCAGCGCCGAGGCGACGTCCGCACTGTCCCGGAAAGAATGATCACACAGAGTTGCAGCACCAAGACGATGCCCAGCTGTTCGTTGCCCGGATTGGTCAGGGGGCCGTGCCCCGGCCAAAACAGGTAACTGAATAGGAGTGGTAGAGACGCCAGAGCAAAGCAGACCGCAAGGGCGTGCAGCTTTGAGGGTGCGATGGCAGTCGGCCGCACGAGGTTATTGCTTTGATCGGACATTCGGCTCGGTCTTTCTTTACCGACTGATCCTAGGCGCGAGCTGTTAAGGAAGATTTTCATCCTCTGCGTTTGTGGCCTGCGATGTTTTTACGCCCTTGGCGAGCCCGGCTGTAGCGCCATACGGGCTATGCTGTTAGATCGTCTCTCAATCTTGGTCGATCGGTGAGACCGGGCGGGCAACCCTGTCACGCCAGGCCACATCGCGGCTTTCGCTTTGATGGAGTATGAGACTTGAAGGTCCTCGTTACCGGAACCGCCGGCTTTATCGGGTTTCACACCGCAATCCGGCTGCTCGAGCGAGGCGACAGTGTTGTCGGTTTCGATGTCGTGAACGATTACTATGATGTCGCGCTGAAGGAAAAGCGGCTGGAGATACTGGCAGACAAGGCGCGCGGGACCAACGCCGGCTACAGCTTTATCCGTGCAAATCTGGCGGACCCCTCGGCGGTGGGCCGCGCCTTCGAAGAGCATCGTCCTGACCGTGTCATCCATCTGGCAGCCCAAGCAGGCGTTCGCTACAGTCTGGAAAATCCGCAAGCCTATGTGGAAAGCAATCTCACCGGCTTCACCAATATACTGGAAGCGTGCCGCGCCTTCGAAGTGGAGCATCTGACCTATGCTTCGACCTCATCGGTCTACGGAGCCAACAGGACGATGCCGTTTTCGGAACACCACGACGTCGATCACCCGCTGCAGTTCTACGCCGCCACCAAGCGCGCCAATGAACTGATGGCCCACGCCTACAGTCATCTGTTCCGCCTGCCGACAACAGGCCTCCGCTTCTTCACCGTTTACGGACCGTGGGGACGCCCGGACATGGCGCTCTTCCTCTTCACGCGGAAGATTCTGGAAGGCGAGGCCATTCCGGTTTTCAACCACGGCAATCACACGCGTGACTTCACTTATGTCGATGATATCGTCGAAGGGGTCGTCCGCGTTAACGACACGCCGGCAGAGGCCGATCCTGACTGGGACGCGCATCAGCCCGATCCCGCCTCTTCGGATGCGCCGTTTCGGATCTATAATATCGGCAACAACGCGCCGGTGAAGCTGATGGAGTATATCGAGGCCATCGAAGAGGCGCTGGGCATCAAGGCCAAACTTGACCTTCTGCCGCTGCAGCCGGGAGATGTGCCCGATACCTATGCGGATGTTCGCGAACTCGCCGATGCCGTTGATTATCGTCCCCAGACGCCCGTGAAAGAGGGTGTTCGCAGATTCGTTGACTGGTATCGCGGTTATTACGATGTGTGAGCCCTCGCGGCGGTCAGAATAAGCTCCAAGGCAAAAGCGGGATAGGCAATCCTGAAGGGAAGACAAGGCGGGCGGTTGGCGCTAAAAGCCGCGCCACAAGACGAGTAGAAATCCAGCAAGAGGATTTGGCATGCGTGTTGCCATGATCGGAGTGGGCTATGTGGGTCTGGTCTCTGGAACCTGTTTCGCCGATTTCGGGCACGATGTCGTCTGTATCGACAAGAATGCCGAGCGTATCGAGAAGCTTCATCAAGGCATAATGCCGATCTACGAGCCGGGTCTGGACGTATTGGTCGCCAATAACGTCAAGGCAGGCAGATTGTCTTTCACGACGGAGCTCGCCAAGCCCGTTGCCGAGGCGGATGTCGTGTTCATCGCCGTCGGCACACCGAGCCGACGCGGCGACGGGTATGCCGATCTGACCTATGTCTATGCCGCCGCGGAGGAAATCGCGAAACATCTTCGGGACTTCACGGTGGTGGTGACAAAATCGACCGTGCCGGTCGGGACGGGAGACGAGGTCGAGGCGATTATTCGCAAGGTCAACCCCGAAGCGGATGTCGAGGTTGTTTCGAACCCAGAATTCCTGCGGGAAGGGGCGGCGATCGAGGACTTCAAGCGTCCCGACCGCGTCGTTGTGGGGGTCTCTTCGGAGCGGGCCGAAGAGATGATGCGCGAGCTTTACCGCCCTCTCTACCTCAACGAGACGCCACTGGTTGTCACGGACCGCCGAACCTCCGAGCTCATCAAATATGCCGCCAATGCCTTTCTGGCGACGAAGATCGGTTTCATCAACCAGATGGCGGATCTGTGCGAAGCCGTGGGCGCTGATGTTCAGCAGGTTTCGCGCGGTATCGGACTGGATAAGCGCATCGGGCCCAAATTTCTTCATGCCAGCCCGGGCTATGGCGGTTCCTGTTTTCCGAAGGACACGCTGGCCCTGTCGCGCACCGCGGCGGATGCCGGCCACCCGGTCACGATCGTCGATGCGGTGATTTCATCGAACGATGAGCGGAAGGCTGCAATGGCGGAGCGTATTCGGCAGGCGGCCGGGGGCTCCCTCGAGGGCAAGACGGTCGCCGTGTTGGGGTTGGCCTTCAAACCGAACACGGACGACATGCGCGATGCGCCGTCTCTGGTGATCGTGCCGGCAATGCAGAAGATGGGGGCGTCCGTCCGGGCCTTCGACCCTGAGGCCATGGAGGAGGCAAAGGCCCATTTCGACGGTGTGTTTTATGCATCCGATACGTATGATGCTTTGAGCGGAGCGGATCTGGCCGTCATCCTGACCGAATGGAATCTGTTCCGCGCATTGGACCTGGAGCGCGTTGCAGCATTGCTTGGCGACAAGACGCTGATCGACCTGCGCAACATTTATCGGCCTTCGGAAGTTCGATCGAATGGTCTGACATATCACTCGATAGGGCGCCCCTGACCGAAAGGCCGGGGAGCGGGTGCGAATCGTGGCTTGATAGGGCCAGACTGAAACGCCCCTCTCGCGAAGGGATAGGACAATTTCATCTTTCGCGGCCGCGCGCGAAGGATCGACTGCGCAATGGACTGATATCTGTTGTGTAGTTCGATCAAACTATCGACAATTTAAGAAATATTGCGGCGACAGGGCGCATTCTTCTGCATAGAAGGAGCGCAGTGGTCTCACTGGCACCACATTTTTAATTACGAATCGGGCCGCTTCGGCTTTACTGGGGAGTAGGCGAAGCGAATTCGGGGACTTAGCCATACAGTTCGGATATGAAGAGTGCATACTGTCGCCGAAGGTGCTTCAGACCTTGCATTGGACCAATTCGGGCGGTGTGAAATGGAAGTGCGGCAAGATTAATCCGCATTCTTCTGGAGAGTGGAAATGCTTCAGAGACATATAGCCAGCGCCGATCATTCGGGGGCTAATCTGCCGGCTGAAGTCGCTTATGGTGCGCCCGCCGGCACGCTTGATATGGAGGAAGAGAAGCGGATCGATCTCTTGGCATTGCTGGGATATGTTATCCGCTGGCGCTGGTTGATCGCGATTTTTCTGCTGGCCGGCCTTCTTCTTGGTCTCGCCTATTCGGTGATCGCCCCGAAAATGTACCAGGCGACCGCGCGTCTGGAACTGACCATGCCGATGATTGTTGAGGGAGGAGTTGTGTCCTCTTCGAGGGATCGGCTGACACTGATGAATGCTCTTGAGCACGTTAAAAGCTCTAGAGTGGGACAGCGCTTGGTCACGCAGCTCAATCTCGCTCAAAATGACGAGTTTTTGCGCCTTGAAGGCAATCCTAGTCTTTCTAAAATCTTGCGGCGCGCCTTCGGCATAGGGGGGAGGGACCTCTCTTCCATGTCGGAGGAGAGACTTGAAAGGCTCGCGCTGGGTAAATACAAAAGCATTGTCAATCCGGTCGCCAAACGCGACACCAGTATTATCGACATTCATGTTCGCTTCCCCGATCCGGAAATGGCAGCGCTGATCGCGAATGGTGCAGCGCAGGTCTACGCCAATCAGATCCGCGAATTCGCCGTCGTATCCAGTCCTCAGCCCCTTGGGGCGGAGATTCTCGAGAGGGCAGTCGCCCCAGGAGCGGCCTATGCTCCGCAAAGAACACTAAGCGTTCTCGTGACGCTTGTTCTTGCGGGTCTGGCGGCTGCGGCGACGATCTTTCTAATGGAGTTGATGAACAACAAATTCATGACGCCGGAACAGGTGGAGAGCGAACTGAATGTACCGATTCTCGGTGTTATTCCGTTTTTCAAACCGGCCGATCGCACCTCTCGCGATCTCGACTCGCCGACCTCTGCAATTTCCGAAGCGTATCGATCGTTGCGTACGAATCTGACGTTCTTAAGCTCCAATGGAGCGCCCCGCACAGTCGCGATTACCTCGACGGAAGCGGCGGAAGGTAGTTCGTCGGTGGCCCGGAAGCTTGCTCAGGATTTTTCTGCGCTCGGTCTCAATATTTTGCTGATCGACTGTAATCTGCGGTATCCTAAACAGCATTTCCTTTTCGGTATCGAGAATTTGACCGGGCTTTCCGATCTGCTATCCAATAACGACGATGATGTCAGTCTCTCGAGCCTGTTAAACGGGAAAAATGATGGTAGGTCCGCTGCCAAAGTGTTTCGCGAGACGAGTACGCCGGGGTTGAAATTGATGACCGCAGGCGCAATTCCCTCGAATCCCGTCGATCTGCTTGCTTCCTCTCGTATGAGCAAGCTCGTTGCTGCATTGAGCGACCACTTTGACCTGATTATCTTCGACTGCCCGCCCATCTTGGGGCTCGCCGATGCGCCGTTGATTTCGCGTCTTGCAGAAGGAACCGCCATGGTGGTTTCGCAAAAGCAGGTCGCAAGAAAATCCGCGGTTCATGCGGCCCTACGTATTCGCCGGGTCAACGGCCGAATTTTTGGTGCAGTTTTTAATAAGTATGATGCCGGACGGTCCGAGGGATATCCAAGTCATCACCGGATTTTATACGATTATGGTGGGTGTCAAGGCGCTGATAGCGAGAACATTTGATTTTTTGGCATAATGGAAGCCGCTCGTTTTTAGCCAATGGCGGGATCTGTGTCGCCGCTGCACCGGTCACGAGCCTTCCTGACTTCAACAAGGAAGCCGCTTACGGGCAGACAATCGTCGGTGTTAACCCGGTTTTCCTTCTTGGTGGCGCAATCATAACCGCCGGCATCGCGTCGACCGTAACGTCGGCGCTTGATGACGATGATGACGATGCCAGCGATTGATACCTGGCGCTGAAGGTCTTTCGAGAGGCGGCCATCGGGCCGCCTTTTTTGTTGGCGCTTTTCCCCAAGTCTGGCTGACGATCATCTGGCAGAGAGGCCGGCGGGACGGTTTTGCCAAAATGATGCGGCTGCTTTATGCGCCTGTCGTAAGGGCGCATCGAACGCATGCGCGATTCAGAAGCTTCAAATGGCGAAGGCCGAACTTTTTTGAGGGCGAAAATGACGATGGCCGAACAGCAGATGAGCGATCGCACGGATGTGGCGGAGACCGAAAGCCTCGCTAAGGTAGGGCGCTTGACGATAGCGGTCGAGATCGCAGGGCTTCAACATCTGCAGGATTCATTATCCGATGAATTTGCGCAAGTTGTTGCCAAAATTCGCGACTGTCCGGGCCGCGTGATCGTTGTCGGTGTCGGAAAATCGGGCCATATCGGTAACAAGATCGCGGCGACCTTTGCATCGACCGGCACGCCGGCTTTCTTTGTGCATGCTGCCGAAGCTGCGCATGGCGACCTCGGCATGATCGAACAGAACGATGTTGTTCTCTGCTTGTCCAATTCCGGTGAGAGCGCTGAATTCAAACCGATCCTGCAGTTTTGCCGGCGGTTTTCGATCACGATGATTGCGATGACCTCCGCGCCGCACTCGTCGCTGGGCAGGTACGCCGATCTGCTATTGCTTCTGCCCAAAGCAGAGGAGGCATGTCCTATGGGGCTAGCCCCGATGACATCGACCACCATGATGCTGGCCATGGGGGATGCTCTGGCGTCCGCGCTGATGCGGTCGAAGGGCTTCGCCCGCGACGATTTCGCCAAGTTTCATCCGGCCGGCAAGCTGGGCGCACAGCTTCTGCGGCTGCGCGAAGTGATGGAGATGTATCCCGATCGCGTGAAGTTGCCGACTGTCGACCTCGCCACCCCCATGAGGGACGTCATCGCGACGATAACCGCCGGCCGTTGCGGCTTGACCGCTGTCACGGACGCCGATGATGTCATCGTCGGCGTGGTCACGGACGGCGATTTGCGGCGAGCGCTGACCGGAAGGGAGAGCTTCGACAAGACCGCCGAGCAGATGATGACCCGCGATCCGATTTCGATCGATATTGAGAGCCTGGCCGTCGAAGCCCTGAACCTCTGTCACAACAAGCGTCTCGGCGCCGTCTTTATTCGCGACGAATCGGGCGCAGTCGTTGGCGCGGCCCACCTGAAGGACCTGCTGGAGCTTGGTATCGCCTAAGGCGCTTTCGCGGATCGGTTCGTGTCGAGACTTCGACGAAACGCCGACATCAGCATTCCGGAAGGTTGACCGCGATCCCGCCGCGTGAGGTTTCCTTGTAGCTGTCATTCATGTCGCGACCGGTCTGCAACATCACGCGAATACAGTTGTCGAGCGGCATGAAGTGCGTTCCGTCACCGCGTAATGCCAGTGCGGCGGCAGAGACCGCCTTGATTGCACCGAGCGCATTGCGTTCGATGCACGGCACCTGAACCAGTCCGCCCGCCGGGTCGCATGTCATGCCGAGATGATGTTCGAGGGCGATTTCAGCCGCATTCTCGATCTGTGCATTGGTTCCGCCAAGAGCTGCGCAAAGGCCGGCCGCCGCCATCGCTGCCGCACTGCCGACTTCGCCCTGGCACCCGACTTCTGCCCCGGAAATGGAAGCATTTGCCTTGATAATGCCGCCGATCGCCGCGGCCGTCAGGAGAAAGTCGCGGTGCAGCTTGACGGAGAGCCCTCCGCAATGGTCCTGCCAGTAGCGCAGGACAGCAGGCAATGTGCCCGCAGCGCCATTCGTGGGGGCGGTAACCACCCTGCCGCCAGCCGCGTTCTCCTCGTTGACAGCCATGGCATAGACACTCAGCCATTCATTGGCGACATGCGGCATCTGCTGGTTGGTAAAGCGCTCGGCCTCGAGTTTTTCGTGAATGTCTCTGGCCCGCCGCCGGACCTTCAATCCGCCGGGGAGAATCCCCGTCTCGGTCAGGCCCCTTTGGATACATCCATTCATCGCATCGGCAATCGCGTCGAGACGCTCATCCAGCTCCTCCTCGCTTGTTCCGCGCGCTTTTTCGTTGGCGCGTTTCATGGCGGCGATGGAAAGACCCGAAGCCTGGCCCATGGCGAGCATCTCGTCGGAAGACAGGAAGGGGTAGGGGACCTTGACCTCTGGTTGATCGGAGGGGCCAGCCGGAGACCCCTCTTCCTCCTGGGCATCGAACTCAGTTTCGCTCAACACGAATCCGCCGCCGACCGAATAATAGGAGCTGACAAGTAGCGGGCTGCCAGCGTCGTCGACGGCGCGGAAGATCATGCCGTTGGCATGGCGCTCGAGGGGCGGTCCATAATCGAAGACCAAGTCGCCTTCCGGATCGAAACGGATCGGCGGAAGTCCATCGACGTGAAGCTGTTTGCTTTCATGCAGGCGGGCGATCAAAGCCTCGGCCTCGTCGGGGTCGAGGGTTTCCGGTTCCTGGCCAAGAAGTCCGAGCCAGACGGCCCGGTCGGTCGCATGGCCCTTGCCCGTAAAAGCGAGCGACCCATGGAGGGAAACCTGGATAGCGGCCGGCTTATCGTCGTCTCCTGCAGAAGCACTGTACGTCCGTAGCTCCGCCAGGAAACGGCTGGCCGCGACCATCGGCCCCATCGTGTGGGACGATGATGGTCCGATGCCGTGTTTGAAGATTTCGAAGACGGAGATGAACATGGCCTCACCGCAGCTTGCACGAACAGAACAACTGCGGAGGAGAAAATCCTTCGCAGAGGATCAGAGACCGGCGCGAAGCTCCGCCTGGCCGATATGCAGAAGCTCCACCGCATGCGGAGCGAAAGAGCGCCATATATCCATGCGAAAACGCTGCTCACCGTCACGCCAGAGGATAACCGAGGCATTGTCGAATATGGTTCGTACGGCAGCGCCGACGGGCAGTCGCTCGAGGTCACGCGGGCAACCCATCGACAGCAGTGTCAGCGCATCCGGTCCATCGAGCATGACGGACAGTTCGCGGTCACTGATATTGCTCAGGCTATGCGGCGTCGTTTCATAAATCGCGGCGAGGGCCGATCCGATATTGCCTGCTTCGCTTTCCGGCGCTGTGACAAGCCACTCATCGGGCCCGAGGCAAAGTACGTCGCGTTCACCGACAGATTCCCGTCGGCCGATCTTCTGCGGCAGTTCAACCCCGAGCGCACGGCCCAGTTCATCGATCGACTCAGCCCGGGCGCGAAGCGAGAAGCGGGCTTGCGGCGGCAACGTCTCCACGCGGGTGGAGCCTTGCACCGTCTTCATTTCATTCTGCGTGTCGAGACTCATGGCATCCATCCGTTTCAGAGCTTCACACGCTCGCCTTCGGGGTCGTAGAAGGTGGTCGACGTTATGGTGGCGCGGTGCACACCGTCCGGCATCGGCACGTAAACCGTTTCGCCCATTTTCGTCCGTCCATCCTCGATGAGAGCCATGGCGATCGACCGGCCGAGCGCGGCACTACGATAGGACGACGTAACGTGGCCGAGCATCTTCATCGGTTTCGGCTGGTCCGGGTCGGCGACGATCTGTGCGCCTTCGTCCAGCTTGATGGTGCCGTCCTCCGTTTGCAGGCCGACCAGCTGCTTGCGGCCGTCGGCCACGAGGTCGGGCCGCTTCAAAGAACGCATGCCGACAAAGTCCAGCTTCTTCTTTCCGACGGCCCAGCCGAGTCCGGCATCGTCCGGCGTCACGGTGCCGTCAGTATCCTGCCCGACGATGATGAAACCTTTCTCCGCACGCAGCACATGCATGGTTTCCGTCCCGTAGGGGCAGATGTCGTACGGCTTGCCCGCTTCCATCAGAGCTTCCCAGACCTGGCGGCCATAGCGTGCGGGCACGTTTACCTCAAAGCCCAGTTCGCCTGTGAAGCTGAGGCGGAACAGACGGGCCGGAACACCGGCCACGGTGCAGTCGGCAACCGACATGTGCGCGAACGCATCCGCCGAGACGTCCAGCCCCTCGACAAGAGGCTCTAGAACCTTGCGGGCATTTGGCCCGTTCAGGGCGATGACGGCCCACTGTTCTGTGGTCGAGGTCAGCCAGACCTTCAGGTCAGGCCATTCGGTCTGGAGATAGTCCTCCATCATGTTGAGAACGCGCGCCGCTCCGCCCGTGGTGGTGGTCACGTGGAACATGTCGTCGCTGAGACGACCGATCACACCATCGTCGCGCACATAGCCATCTTCGCCGAGAAGGACGCCGTAGCGCGTACGACCGGGCGCCAGCTTCGTCCACGGATTGGTATACATGCGGTTCATGAATTCGGCGGCGTCGGGCCCTACAACCTCGATCTTGCCGAGGGTGGATGCATCGAAAATACCGACCGATTCACGGGTGGCGGCGCATTCGCGCGAGACGGCCGCCTCCATGTCTTCACCCGCTTGGGGGAAATACCAGGCACGGCGCCATTGCGAGACCGGCTCGAACACCGCGCCGTTTTCTTCCGCCCAGCTATCGATCGGCGTCTTTCGGGTCACTTCGAAGTGCGAGCCGCGATGATAACCGGCGAAGGTGCCGAATGTCGTCGGCGTATAGGGCGGGCGGAAGGTTGTCAGGCCGACCTGCGGCGGCGATTTTCCGAGCGCCTCCGATGCGATGAGGAGACCGTTAATGT
This sequence comes from Notoacmeibacter ruber, assembly GCF_003668555.1. Classification (NCBI taxonomy): domain Bacteria; kingdom Pseudomonadati; phylum Pseudomonadota; class Alphaproteobacteria; order Hyphomicrobiales; family Notoacmeibacteraceae; genus Notoacmeibacter; species Notoacmeibacter ruber. The sequence continues at coordinate 952,561 of NZ_RCWN01000001.1, forward strand.
TCGACAGCTTGCCCTGGTCCGTCGCCATACCGTTCGTAGTGTAGCGCTTGACGTGCTCGATGGACTTCATGCCTTCGCGCACGGCTAGGCGGATGTCCTTGGCCGTCACATCGTTCTGATAATCGACAAAGGACCTGGTGTGGCTCGGCTTCTTGTCATTGGGCAGTTCATCGACATTGACCCCGCCACCCGTCCGATCGGCTTCGACAGGGTAGGGGCTGCGTTGCGGCTCGAGGCCCAGTGCCTCGGCTACGTTCGCACCAGCGTCCGAGCCGTCGGAAAGAACGGCTTCATAGCCCCAGAGGCCACGGCCAGCACCGGCAATCTCGCACTCTTCGGACTTGCGATCCGGCAGGAACGCGCCGCCTTCCGGATCCCATTTGAGCGTGCCTTTCGTGTGCGAGAAAAGATGGAGGGAAGGTGTCCATCCGCCCGATACCAGCAGGCAATCGCACTGCAATGTCCGTCCCTCGCCGATCTTGCCATTCTTGACCGGGTTCACCTTCACGGACCGGATGCGCAGACGACCGGCGGTTTCGGTGGCAGTGTAGCCGGCAAGCACCTTGATACCGCGCCGTTCCGCTTCTGCCCGAAGATCGCTCCGTGGTTCTTCACGCGTATCGACAATCGCTTCGATCGTCGTGCCCGCATCCGCAAGATCGAATGCCGCGTACCATGCGCTGTCATGAGCGGTGAGGATGACGGCCCGATCGCCGACACGGACCCCGTAACGGTGCAGATAAGTTTGCGCCGCGCCAGCCAGCATGATGCCGGGCCGGTCATTGCCGTTGAAGACGAGAGGCTTTTCAAGCGCGCCCTGAGCAAGAACGACCTGCTTGGCCCGAACCCGCCACATACGCTCGCGCGGTGCGCCCTCCGGCACCTCGTCCAGATGGTCGGTTAGGCGTTCGGCCAGACCGATCATGTTCTGGTGGTAATAGCCGATCGCGGTCGTCCGCGTCATCAGTTTCACGCCGAGCTCGGCGAGTTCGCCAAGCGAATGATCGAGCCAGCCCCAGGCTTTCTTTCCGTCAATCGTGACGGCGGGATCGGCGAGGAGCGAGCCACCCATTTCGGGATTTTCATCGACAAGAATGACGCGTGCGCCGGCTCTGGCCGCAGAAAGGGCCGCCGCAATGCCAGCGGGTCCTGCTCCAACGACGAGCAGATCCGTATGAGCGTAGCGGGACGCGTAGGTGTCCGGATCAAGCTCTGTCGGCGGGCGGCCAAGGCCAGCCGCGGCGCGAATGACCGGCTCATAGACCTTGTCCCAGAAACTGCGCGGCCACATGAATGTCTTGTAGTAGAAACCGGCCGAGAACAGCATATGCAGGCGATCATTGATCGCGCCGACATCGAATTTGAGGTTGGGTGAACGGTTCTGGCTTTCGGTTACGAGGCCTTGCCGCAGTTCCTGAACCGTCGCGCGCGTGTTCGGCTCGAACCGGCTTTTATCGCGCGCTGTGCCGATCAGCGCGTTGGGCTCTTCCGATCCGGCGGTAAGAGGACCCCTTGGCCGATGGTATTTGAAAGAGCGGCCCATGAGATGGACGCCGTGCGCCAGGAGCGCTGAGGCGACAGTGTCGCCGCGCAGCCCGGTATAGCTCTTCCCATCGAAGGTGAAACGCACCGGAGCATCGTGGTTGACGCGGCCGGCACCCTTGACGCGATAAGCGCTCATTCGCCTGCCTCCAGCGTGGCCAGGTCCGGACGGTCTTTGCCGGCCTTGTAGGTCATCAGGAACTTGTCGCTGACCGTATCGCGGACAGCGTTAAAGAAACGGCCGCAGCCATGGATGTGGCGCCAGCGCTCGAAATGCGGCCCCTTCGGGTTGGAACGGATAAAAAGATAATCGCGCCATTCGTCGTCGGACTGGCCTGACGGGTCGGCTGGGCGGGCAATGTGCGCTTCCCCCGCATAGGCGAACTCCAGCTCCGGTAATGTTTCTTCGCAATAAGGGCAGCGGATCAGAAGCATGGGAAGTCCCTTTAATGCGCGACGGCGGCGGCTGCCGCTTCATCGATGAGGCGTCCGGTGCGGAAGCGCTCTAGAGTGAAGGGGGCGTTGATCGGGTGCGGCTCGTCCTTCGCGACGGTCCATGCCAGCGTATGGGCCGCGCCGGGCGTTGCCTTGAAGCCGCCGGTTCCCCAGCCGCAATTGACGTAGAGACCCGGCACCGGCGTCTTGCCCAAAATGGCGGAGCGATCCGGCGTCACATCGACGATGCCGCCCCATTTGCGCAGCATCCTCATGCGGGTGAAAATCGGGAAGATTTCGCAGATCGCAGCCAGAGTATGCTCGATCAGCGGCAGGCCGCCTCGCTGAGAGTAACTGGTGTACTGGTCGGTGCCCGAGCCGATGACCAGTTCGCCCTTGTCGGACTGGCTCATATAGGCGTGCACCGCATTCGACATGACGACGCATGGGAAGCACGGCTTCACCGGCTCGCTGACCAGCGCCTGAAGCGGATAGCTCTCGAGCGGCATACGAACGCCCGCCGTATCCATCAGTACGCTGGTGTGGCCTGCCGCAGAGACGGCGACCTTCTTGGCTTTGATGAAGCCCTTGGCTGTTTCCACGCCCTCGACCGAGCCGTCCGCAGCACGGCGGATCGATGTGGCCGGACAGTTCTGGATGATGTCGACGCCGCGGGCCGAGGCTGCGCGTGCATAGCCCCACGCCACGGCATCGTGACGTGCGGTGCCGGCGCGCATCTGCAGGGCTGCGCCCATGACAGGATAACGGGCATTCGGTGAAATATTCAGGGGCGGGCAGAATTCCTTGGCTTCCTCGGTCGAAAGCCAGCGATTGTCGACGCCGTTCAGGCGATTGGCATGAACGTGACGCTGAAAGCTTTGCACATCATGGACGTTATGCGCGAGCATAAGCACGCCGCGTCGCGAAAACATGACGTTGTAGTTCAGGTCCTGGCTGAGGTTCTCCCAAAGATCGAGTGCGTGATCGTAAAGCCGCGCGCTTTCATCATAGAGATAGTTGGAGCGGATGATCGTTGTGTTCCGGCCGGTATTGCCGCCGCCGAGCCAGCCCTTTTCGACCACTGCCACATTTGTAATGCCGTGCTCCTTGGCCAGATAATAAGCGGCGCCGAGACCATGGCCGCCTGCGCCGATGATGACCACATCATATTCCGGCTTCGGCTCTGCATCGCGCCATTGCACATCCCAGTCCTTATGGCCGTTCAGCGCGTTCTTCAGAAGCGAAAGGGCCGAAAAACGGGTCATGGCTTTTGTCTTTCTCTGGCCGGATGAAGGTGTGTCGATCCTTATGGAAACCGCGATGAAGCTCTTGAACTTTCACGACAGAAAACTTGTAAAAATCCGTCATGGCTACGAATAAGCCAAATGCGCGGAACCGGCGCGGCCAAGTCTTGGAGATGGATTCTTAGCCGAAAGGCGGAGAGCGCTACGCCGATCACGACACAGCTGCCGGGTCGCCTTGGTTAAATCCCGCGTCTTTGCTCCGATCGAAAGGTGCTGATCGTGAGGTGGTCAATCGGAGGGAGGACAACCTGTGATCGTATTTCGCCTGCAAAGCGATGTCGCGATTCTTCTGTTTTGTCAGCGTTTCCAAGTTTGGCGGCGGCGCGTCTTTTGGGCTCGCGATGGATTAGGAATGCAGCAAATGCGTTAAACGATATTTTAGAGCCATATCGTAAGGATAGGCTGTCGCAATTCATCTGACTTGATATGAAGCCGAAGCAAACAGCAATCCGATATATCTGGTGGGGCGCACTTTTTGGCCTCGCTTTCCCGGTCGTTTCGATCGGCCTCGATCAGTTTCTCCTGCGGGAGGAGCCTGTCGATCTGGCGACTTTGATCGCCGATAATCCCGTTCACCTAATCGTCGCGCTTGCTCCCTTCGTCCTTGGAGCGGTCTTCGGCCTGCTTGGCCGCGCCCATGATCAGAAATGGAACGCGATTTCCGAGCGTGCGGCGCGGGATCACCGCTTTCGCCAATTCGTCAGGGGCGTAAGGGAGTACGCTATCTACACGCTCGATGAGCACGGCCGCGTCATGGACTGGAATGCAGGGGCGGAGAGGGTAAAAGGTTACACTGCCGAAGAAATTGTCGGGAAGAATTATGCGTGTTTCTATTCCCGGAAGGACCAGAGCGCCGGCATTCCGAAACAGAATCTGGAAGCTGCGCTGCGGAACAGTGAATGCGAGCGGGAGGGATGGCGCTACAGAAAGGACGGCACCCGCTTTTGGGCGCATGTCATTATTCAGCCGGTCTTCGAAGGTTTTCGTCTCGTCGGCTTCTCGAAGATTACCCGCGACTGCACAGAGCAGATGGAATCCGAACGTCAACTCAAGCAGATGGCGTCACGGGACGGACTGACTGGACTGCTTAATCGTGAGCATTTCCTGCAAACGCTCGATAGCGAGTTGTGGCAGAGAATGTATGCCGGCGGTTTCGTCGCCCTGGCATATTTCGACATCGACCGTTTCAAGGATGTCAACGAGGCGATCGGCCATATGGCAGGCGACGAAATTCTAGCCGCCGTCTCCAAGAAGCTTTCGGCTGTTCTGCAAGACAAGGAAGTCGCAGGCCGTTTCGGAGGCGACGAGTTCGTTGTGATGAAAACCTATGCGCAGGAGAGTGAACTCGATGATTTCATCGAACGCCTGAAAACGGTTTCTCACGGCCTTGTTCATCTCAGCAAGCGCTCTTACTCCGTCTCGGCCTGTGTCGGTCTGGCAGTCTATCCGCTCGATGCGCAGGATAGTGATACGCTTTTGAACAATGCGGATCTCGCCGTGCGGCGCGCCAAGACCTCTTCGGACAACGTCGTGCGCTATACGTCGGAGATGGATCAGGAGGAGCGCGAGAGGCGGGCCCTTGCCGCCGATATGCTTCGGGCGCTCGAAGAGAACGAGTTTTTCCTTCATTATCAGCCGCAATTCGATATCCGGTCGATGACGGTCATCGGATATGAGGCGCTTTTGCGATGGAAGCATCCGGAGAAAGGGCTGATTTCGCCCGGCGTTTTCATTCCGATCGCTGAACGCCACGGGCTCATTCAGAGGATCGGCGACTGGGTTCTGGAAAAGGCGTGCGAGGAGACGGTCGATAGCGATTTCGAGGGGCGCATCGCGATCAATGTTTCGGGTGTTCAGCTATCGGATCCCGAGTTCTGCGAACGCCTGAAGGGCACTCTCGTTCGGACGGGTATGTCACCGACCCGACTTGAACTGGAAGTCACCGAAACCGCCATCATCACCGACAAGCAGCAGGCGCTTCATGCCCTTCGACAGATCAGGAGCCTTGGCATCGCGATTGCGCTTGATGACTTTGGAACGGGCTATTCGTCACTCGATACGCTCCAATCCTTTCCCTTCGACAAACTCAAGCTCGATCAGGCCTTTGCGGGTGGGCTTGAGAGTTCCGATCAGGCCAAGGCGATCGTGCGCGCGGTTATCGCCCTCGGCAAAAGCTTCGAATTGCCGGTTCTGGCGGAGGGGATCGAAAAAGAGTCCCAGCTCGACGTCCTTCTTGCCGAAGGTTGTCATGAGGTGCAGGGCTTCCTCCTCGGCCGCCCGGCGGTATGGGAGAGCCGACAGTCACATGCCGAGGGCGTGGCAGCCATCCGCAGCGCCTCGTGAAGAACGCCAAACGGCGTATGCCTAGCAAGAGCCTGTTGCTTTTCTTCCACTCTTCAGTTTGTGCAGCGCAATAAGACGCAATTGACAGGGCGCGATCCGCTCGTCTACCGTGATTTCAATAGAGTGATCGTGCGTATTATCCGGGATGACCGATGGGAGAGGGAAACCGGCTCGGGCTTCGATGGAGCCCGAAGGACGGTGCCGTCTCGCGATAGCGAAGCGATCAGTTGATGGGAGCCCTGTTGCGGCAGGGGCGGCGATAATCGTCGATCCGATGGGGATCGAGACGATTGATCATGCGCCGCTATGCGGGAGGAGTTGAAACTTGCTGATTACTCGCCTGATCGATGGCGTCGATGAGATCGTCGGCCGCATCGTTTCGATTGTCGCGATCATATTTGCCGGGATCATCATCTACGAAGTTTTCATGCGCTATGTGGTGGGCGCGCCCACCCGCTGGGCCTTCGACGTGACGAAACAGCTTTATGGGTTCTACTTTATCCTGCTGGGCGGCTATGCTCTCCGCCACCAGGCCCACGTCAAGGTCGACATCGTTACGCACCGGCTGCGTCATAATGCGCGGCGCTGGACCGAAATCATCGGTTACTTCATCTTCTTTTTTCCGTTTGCCTGGGTCTTCATGACACGAAGCTATGAGTTCGCAATGACCTCGTTCAACCAGGGCGAAGTGACCTATGGCGCCGTCCAACTGCCGGTCTATCCACTCAAGATGGCAGTTTTCGTCGGCGCTGTCCTACTTCTGGTTCAAGGCGTTTCGGAAGTTCTCAAATTGCTGCTGAAAAAAGCGGATCACCTGGAACCCATGGAGCCGCTCGATGTCCGGTGAAACCATCGCCCTCATCATGTCCGGGCTCTTGCTGCTCGGGCTGTTCATGGGCCACCCGCTCGCCTTTGTGCTGGGGGGCACTGCTGTCCTTGGAGCATTGATCGCGGGCAAGCCGATGGTGCTTGGCATCGTCATCAACCGCATCTTCGGCGACGTGCTCGACAACTACGTGCTGATCGCCATTCCTCTCTTCATTCTGATGGCGCGCTTCCTGTCGGATAGCGGCGTAACGGACAAAATGTTCGAGGCCCTGCGCCATCTCATGGCGCGCGTCTCTGGCGGTCTCGGTCTGGCCGTGGTCTTCATTTCCATCCTGCTGGCGGCTACCACCGGTATTATCGGCGCATCGATCACGGTGATGGGCGTTATGGCGCTGCGTCCGATGCTTCAATATGGCTATGACAAGCGTCTGGCGACCGGCCTGATTGCCTCGTCAGGCTGTCTCGGCATCCTCATTCCGCCGTCGATCATGCTGATTCTAATGGCATCTTATGCGCCAGGCCTTTCGGTCGGTCAGCTTTTTGCAGGCGCGATGCTGCCGGGCGTGCTTCTCGGTTTGATGTATGCGGCCTACGTCACCTTTATTGCCTGGTTCAAGCCGCAATGGGCGCCGCCCGTGACGGAAGAAGAGCAGATCGAACGCGGCGCGCTGTGGCGTATGCTGATCCTCGAGGCGATCCCGCCGCTGGTCCTGATCCTCGGCATCCTCGGGACGTTGCTGGCGGGCGTCGCAACCGCGACCGAAGCAAGCGCGATCGGCGCGTTTCTCGCCCTCCTCATCGTCGTCATGCGGGGCCGCTTCGAATGGTCGAACTTCTTCTCTGCGCTTCGCGAAACGGCCCGCACGAGCGCGATGATCCTCTTCATCGTGGTCGGGGCGACGGCATTTACCGGTGTCTTCAATATCACCGGAGGATTGCGCGCCAGTCAGGAGCTTATTCGTGGCCTTGCAGAAGACCCCTACATGCTCGTGGCGGTCATGCTGGTCGTCGTCTTCATTCTCGGCATGTTCCTCGACTGGACGGGCATTGTGCTGCTGTCCTTCCCGATCTTCCTGCCGCTGGTGAACGAAATGCAGGTCGATCCGCTCTGGTTCGTCGTTCTGACGGCGGTGGTCCTGCAGACGAGCTTTCTTTCGCCGCCCTTTGGCTACGCTCTCTTCTATATGAGGGCGATCGCACCACCGGAGGTCTCGACCGGCGACATCATTCGAGGCGTCGCGCCTTTTATCGGGTTGATCATCCTGATGTGCGCATTGATGATCTTCTTCCCGGGGCTGGTGACCTGGCTGCCCGAGCGCCTTTACGGCGGATGAAAACGGAATAACTGATAAGAAACGTCGCTAAGGAGGATACGACATGAAGCTATTGAAAACGACGACCGCCCTGCTGGCCCTTTCCGTGGCCACGCCGGCTCTCGCCGAAAGCTGGACGATGACCACCACCTGGCCGTCCAGCCTCGAACTGATCGAGATCGACAAGCACTGGGCCGAACTGGCCAATGAGCTGATCGATGATGACAAGCTGACCATCGAGTTCTTCGAGGGCGGCAGCCTTGTGCCGGCGGGAGAGGTTTTCGGCGCGGTTGAATCGGGCACCGTTCAGGCGGGCGCCGACTGGCCGGGCTATTGGGCAGGCCGCGACAGCGCCTTCTCGCCGCTCGCGACGACAGTTAGCCTCTTCAATGCGGTCGACTACGTCAACTGGATCAAGGAGTGGGGCGGCGCCGAGCTCTACAACGAGGTCTACGGCAAGTTCGGCATGGTCTATCTGCCTTACGGCGTGACCAACAACGAGTCTGGCTTCCGCACCGTCGACAAGCCGATCAAGTCCCTTGAGGACCTGCAGGGTCTGCGTCTGCGCTTGTCCGGTCTTGAGCAGGGCCGGCTTCTGGAGAAGCTCGGCGGCAACCAGGTCAGCATGGCCGGTGGCGAGATCTATCAGTCGCTGGAGCGCGGCGTGATCGATGGTTCCGAGTTCTCGACGCCCAACGTCGACTATTCCGGTGGCTTCCAGCAGGTGACCAAATACTGGTCGACGCCCGGCTGGCATCAGTCCTCCTCGGTCTTCGGTGTGATGATCAACAAATCCGCTTGGGATGCGCTCGACGAAGACACGCAGCAGAAGCTGAAGGTCGCTGCTGACGCCACTCTTCTCTGGAGCCTGTCCTTTACGGAGCGGCGGGCGACCGAAGCCTACAAGAAGTTCCAGGAGGCCGGCACCGAGATCAACCGTCTTGATGACGAGACTCTGAAGGAAGTGCAGCAGATGGCCAACGAAACCATCGTGGAAGCTGCGTGTGAGAACCCGCTTTCGGCGAAGGTGTATGCCAGCCAGATCAGCTATCTTCAGGATTATGCTCTTTGGCGCGACGCGTCGGCCCCGTTCAATCTCGGCCGTACGCCCGATGGCCCTGACCTCGCGGCGATCGAGAAGTGCGCAGAGTAAGTCTCGCATTGTCATCGTTGATCCGGCGGTAGAATGCCGGACGAAAGGGGCGGTGTTTCACCGCCCCTTTTTCACGGCCGACGCTCTGGGTTCCGTTGCAGGCCTGTCGGTGGCCGAACTGCATAACCGGCCGATCTGTTCAAGGAGCGGACGGGCGCGGGGGAACTTTGACGATCGTGCGGAGGGCCCCATCTCGTGATGCAAAGGACTGAAAAGCGAGAGGGGAAAGTCGCTGAGCCAGCCGTTTGGTTCGCCCAACTGGTCAAACCCCAACCGCGTCTCCTGCTTCATCGTGGCGCCATGCTGGAAGGCGAGATACCTCGAAAAGCACGATCTCTCGCTGTCACGAACCTACTGACAGCAATTAGATAGCCAACATTCGATAATTCGGCGGGACACGCGATCAGCGGCTGGGGTGGCCAGAAATTCGATTAGTTCGAGGCGGAGAAGCCCGGGCATAAGAAGCTGATCTGGCAGTCACTGATGTGTTTTGAAGAGTTCGACATGGAAGTTAATGATCGTCCTGTATTTCGATCAGCGGATCATTGAGGAGTAGGCGGACACTGTTCTGTGATTGTTCAAGTTAGACCGATCGGCCCAATCACCCGGTAAGACTTTTTTGGGATGCTGGCCCGGAACGAGAAACCTGATCGGCGAACGATGTCCAAGAGATCTGCCACGCGAAGTGGCCGCGACAGGCGGCTTTCCAACGTCTTTCTTCTGATTGTCGGAGCGGGTGTCGCGAGCGGGTTTTTCATGCCGCAATCTCTGATCGCCAGCACGGTGAGCTTCGTAGGTGACCAGGTCGCCGCCTACGGTCTCAAACCCTCATGCCGTATCAAAGGAAATGTCAGCATCAATTCCGGCGAGCGCATCTATCACGTGCCTGGTCAGAAGTTTTACGTCGAGACCAATATCGATACGCGTTACGGCGAGCGCTATTTTTGTACCGAGCAGGAGGCGATCGCTGCCGGCTGGCGCAAGGCCCACCGATAGCAGCCCTTCCCATTTTTTGAATAAGCGCGTCAGCGCCCCAACGTCTGTTCCGTTGTGGTTTTTGGGGAATTTCGGCGGCAAGTGGCGGAGAGGAAGGGATTCGAACCCTCGAGACGGTCTCCCGTCTACTCCCTTAGCAGGGGAGCGCCTTCGACCACTCGGCCACCTCTCCACGCGCCGCATCTAGTCTAAATGGGCCCCGCTTCGCAATAGGGGCGCGGCAAAGAATGTGACCTCTTCCTCATCCAACGTGTCGTCGTTTCGTCACTTTGGCAGTTCTTCACGCCAGGGGGGATTGGCGCCCGCCCGGCTGACCGTGATTGCGGCCGCTTCGATGCCGAGACGAAGGCAGGCGGCAAGCTGCTCCGAATCGAGTGCATTGATTGCTTCCCGTGAAAGCTGCCCCGCCTCGTACAAAGCGCATAACACGCCCGCATTGAACGTATCGCCCGCCCCGACCGTATCGACCACTTGCGTTTTGCGTGATGGCTCGCTGATAGCGTTTCGCCGCGTGCAGGCCCATGCGCCCTCGGCGCCTTGAGTGACGATGACGAGGGCCGGACCGCGATCCAGAAGGGAACGGGCCATGTCCTGAAGGTCGCCGGCTCCGACCAGCCATTCGAGGTCTTCGTCCGAGACCTTTACGATGGTGCTGGCCGCAATCATACGGTCCAGGCGCGCCCTGTAACGCGCTTCGTCGGAGATGAAATTCGCCCTGATATTGGGATCGATCATGACCGGTAGGCCCTGCGCCGCGGCAGCGAGCATCAGTTGTTCGTAGGTGGTGGCGGCCGGTTCGTTGATGAGCGAGATCCCGCCGAAAAAGAGCGCATCGACCCCGTTTTCATCTATCGCCGTCAGGTCCTCCGTCCGGATCATGCGCCCGGCCGTATTCTCGTCGTAGAAGGCATAACGCGCCTGCCCATCGACCAACGTCACGAAGGCGAGAGTGGTTGGCCGGTCAGCCTCCACGGCCAGGCTGTGATCGACCCGGCTCTCATCCAGAGATCGGCGCAGTTGCTGGCCGAACAGGTCGCGGGAAAGCCCGCTCAGAAAGCCAGCCGGTGCGCCGAGCCGTCCGAGCGCGATAGCGGTGTTGAAGACCGCACCGCCAGAGACCGGCAGAAAGACAGCTTCGCCTTCGGGCGTTTGACGTGGAAGCATGTCGATCAGGGCTTCGCCGCAACACAATATCATGGCTTTTCATCACCTCTACGGGTGATGCCTTTCAGGTTTCGAAGAGAACATATGGCCGGCCGCCGGATGAGAAGCGGAAGGCAGGGCCGAGTGTGAACCGTGCGGACGTGTCTTCATGAGTCCGATCCGATCTGCGAGGCCGCCAGCGTGCGGGGCGAAAGCAGAAAGCGTTCGAACAACGGCAGACTGGCTGCGCCCAGCGTGCGCGCATTGGCTCCCACCGCGCCCTGCCGGATGGAGGGCAGGTCGATGCCGCGATGGGTGACGGTCACAAGTCTGTCTCGCGCGCTCGCCGCCAAGCGGGCGCAGATATCGCTGGGAAAACCTCCCTCGATGATGACCGCCTCGAAGTCGATGACAGCGCAGGCGGAAAGAATGGCCTGAGCCAAACCTTCGCCGGCCTCGGCGATCCATTCGGCCAACACGTTTTCGGGTACCTGCCACCGGCTCGTTGAATCGCGCATACCGGCGAGTGGCACGCCGGCATCAGTCATTTTGCGCTCCAGCGATGAAATGGAAGCGACGTCGATCAACTGAACCGTGCGGCATCCTGGGCCATCGGCAAGGACGACCGGCATGGAGCCCAAAGCGCCCGCATTGCCCTGGCTGCCCGTATAGAGACTACCATTCAAGACCACGCCGCCGCCGATCAGGGAACCGATGAAGAAATAGAGGAAGTTTTCTTCTGGCGGGCGGGCAAAGGCGAGTTCCGCCCCGCATGCGGCCGACGCGTCGTTCTGCAGGTAGATCGGCCAGGGAAACCGCTCGCGCAAACGTTTTCCAATATCCTGGTCGCGCCAGGAGGCGATCGTCTCCTTCGGTGCGCCGATCTGCTCGGCCCATTCCCAGAGCTGAAAGGGTGTCGCAACCCCAAGCCCGGCAATACGCTCGCGACTCGTCTCGTCTAGCGTCTCGAGGAGTTCTGCAACAGCCTCCAGCGCGAATGTGATCGTCCCCTCCGGCGTCGGACAGAAATGCGGCTGCGAAACCTGACGGACCGGCTTTCCGTGGAAGTCGATCAGCACCATTTCGGTCACCCGGCGGCCGATCTTCAATCCAAGAAAATACGCACCTTCGGCCAGAACACTCATCGGAACGGAGGGTTGGCCGACACGGCCGCGCCGCGGGCTCTCCCGTCTCAAAAAACCCTCGGCTTCAAGGTGACCCATGATGACACCCGCCGCTTGAGCGGACAGGCCTGTCATCTTTGCAATCTGCGACTTGGAAAGGGCACCATGGTTGCGCAGCAATGTCAGCACGAGACGTTCATTGTGTGCACGAAGAATCGACTGATTGGAGCCTTTGACGGGCCGAACCGGCATCGTGCTCGCCTCGATTCCCAGTCGGTTCATGTCTGCCATTCTCCACCACTTCCCGCACCCTCGCGGATCGGACGAACATGAGAGATACCCCGCGTCACGTCAATTATTAAATAAGTGTGATTTATTATTGACAGCGCCTTCGGTTCCCGCAATTGTGCGTGCTGGAACGGGACGGTGGAGGCCGGCCCGGCGTCGTAGCAAATGCGGCGAAATCAAAAGTGGAGGAAACAGAAATGAGCTCGACAGCTTATCGTGCAATGCTTTTCGCTGGCGCTGCCATGGCCTGCTTCGCCTTGGCCGCACCGGCACAGGCGCAGGACAAGACCACCGCCTGCCTGGTCACAAAGACGGATACCAACCCTTTCTTCGTGAAGATGAAGGAAGGCGCCCAGCAGAAGGCGGAAGAGTTGGGTATCGAACTGCAGAGCTATGCAGGCCGGATCGATGGCGACAATCAGAGCCAGGTGCAGGCCATCGAAAGCTGCATCGCGGCGGGCGCCTCTGGTATTCTCATCACGCCGTCCGATACCAAGGCTATCGTCGATTCCGTCCAGAAGGCGCGCGATGCCGGACTTCTGGTGATTGCGCTCGATACGCCCCTCGATCCGGTGGACGCAGCCGATGCAACCTTTGCGACCGACAATTTCGTTGCCGGGCAGTTGATCGGTCAGTGGGCCAAGGCCAAGCTCGGAGACGAGGCGGAGAATGCGAAGATCGCCATGCTCGATCTCTCCGAGGCCCAGCCGACCGTTGATGTGCTGCGTGACCAGGGCTTTCTCAGCGGCTTCGGGATCGACACGGTCAATGAAAACGTGATCGGCGATGAAGAAGACAGTCGGGTCGTCTGCAACGATGTCACCGACGGCAATGAAGAAGGTGGCCGGCGGGCCATGGAGAACTGCCTTCAGAAGGATCCAGGCATCAACGTCGTCTATACGATCAATGAGCCGGCCGCGGCGGGCGCTTATGAAGCGTTGAAATCCGTCGGCAAGGAAAGCGACGTCCTGATCGTTTCGGTCGATGGTGGCTGCCCCGGCGTCAAGAATATCGAGGACGGCGTGATCGGCGCCACCAGCCAGCAATATCCGCTTCTGATGGCATCGAAGGGGATCGAGGCGATCGCCGCTTACGCAAAGGACGGCACCAAGCCGGAGACGACCGAGGGCAAAAACTTCACCGATACCGGTGTGAACCTCGTGACCAATGAGCCGGTCGATGGCGTGGAATCCATCGATGTGAGCGAAGGAACCGATCGCTGCTGGGGCTGATCGCCCGGTTCAGCACCTAATCACGTGAAAGCAGACTGCCGGCGGGATGAATGTTCCGCCGGTCTTCTTTGACCGCAAATGCGGTGTAGAGTGTTCTGCGGAGGAAAAGGAGGAGCGAGATGAGCACGTCCGGCGCGTCGCGAAGCGACGATTATGAATCCGTATTGTCAGGCTCCAGCAAGGATGTCGCGAGCTTTGAGCGCAAGCGCAGCTGGCTGGAGAACGTCCAGCACCTGCTTCATTCGCATCCCTCGCTCGTTCCGCTGATCGTTCTGGCGGCTTCCATCATCATTTTCGGGCTCTATCTTGGCAGCCGGTTCATGTCGGCGTTCGCGCTGACGCTGATCCTGCAACAGGTCGCGATTGTCGGAATTGTCGGCGCTGCCCAAAGTCTCGTCATTCTGATCGCCGGCATCGAGCTTTCGGTTGGTGCTATCATGGTGCTCTCATCGGTCGTGATGGGGCAGATGGCGATGAATGTCGGCCTGCCGGCGCCCGTGGCGATCCTCATCGGTTTCGGGGTAGGGGCCCTTTGTGGGACGATCAACGGCTTTCTCGTCGCCTGGGTCAAACTGCCGCCCTTTATCGTGACGTTGGGAACCTGGCAGATCTTTTTGGCGACGAATTTCCTCTATTCCGCCAATGAAACGATCCGCAGTCAGGCGATCGAGCAGGAGGCGCCGCTGCTGCAATTCTTTGGCGAGAGCATTCATCTTGGAGGGGCAGTGCTGACCTTCGGCGTGATTGCGATGGTGCTGTTGGTGCTCGGCCTGGCTTATGCGCTCAACAACACGGCATGGGGTCGGCATGTCTATGCCGTCGGCGACGATGCCGACGCTGCCGAGCTGTCGGGCGTTCAGGTCAAGCGAACCATCCTTTCGGTCTACATTCTTGCAGGCGTGATCTGTGCTTTTGCCGGCTGGGTCCTGATCGGCCGGCTTGGATCCGTGTCGCCCACTTCCGGTCAGTTCACCAACATCGAGAGCATCACGGCCGTGGTCATCGGCGGAATCTCGCTGTTCGGCGGGCGTGGCTCTATTCTGGGCATGCTGTTTGGTGCGCTGATCGTCGGGGTCTTCAATCTGGGCCTGCGCATCGTCGGAACGGATCCGCAATGGACGTATATGCTGATCGGTTTTCTCATCATCGGCGCGGTCGCAGTCGACCAGTGGATCAGGAGGGCTTCGGCATGAGCGACAACGTCATTCTTTCGGCGCGCAATCTCGTCAAGCGCTATGGCCGCGTCATCGCGATGGACAATACCAATTTCGAACTGCGTCGCGGTGAGGTGCTTGCGGTGATCGGTGATAACGGCGCCGGCAAGTCGACCCTCATCAAGGCTCTTTCGGGAGCGGTCACGCCCGACGAGGGCGAGATCGTTCTGGATGGCAAGCCGGTCCACTTCTCTTCACCGCAGGATGCGCGCGACCACGGGATCGAGACGGTCTATCAAAATTTGGCGCTATCACCGGCGCTGTCGATTGCCGACAACATGTTCATGGGCCGCGAAATCCGTAAGGGCGGGGTGATGGGAACGCTGTTCCGCGCTCTGGACAAGAAAAAGATGGAGCAAGTCGCCCGCGAGAAACTGAATGACCTCGGCCTGATGACGATCCAGAACATCAATCAGGCGGTGGAGACCCTTTCCGGTGGTCAGCGGCAGGGCGTGGCGGTTGCCCGCGCGGCCGCCTTCGGCTCCAAGGTCATCATTCTGGACGAACCGACGGCCGCACTTGGCGTGAAGGAAAGCCGCAAGGTCCTTGAATTGATTCAGGATGTCAGGGCTCGAGGCGTGCCGATCGTACTTATCAGCCACAACATGCCGCATGTGTTCGAGGTGGCCGATCGCATTCATGTGCACCGTCTCGGAAAACGGCTCTGCGTGATTGATCCCAAGCAGCATTCGATGAGCGACGCCGTCGCCTACATGACAGGGGCAAAGGTCCCGGAAGAAACGATGGCGGCTTAGCCGCCATCGTCGGGGCTGGACGACTTGGCGAAAGCGTCAGTCGTGGATATCGAATGCGATACCCTGTCGCTTCGCGACGTTGACGTTCGCGGAAACATAGCCGCCTGGATTGCCGCAATCATAGACGTTGCCCTCGAATTCGCAGGCACGCACCTCCTGGCTGTCCATCAGCTTGACGATGGCATCCGTCAGTTGAATCTCGTTGCCCGCTCCGCGCTCCAAATTCTCGAGAATATTGAAGATTTCGGGCTGAAGGATATAGCGCCCCGAGACGTAGAGATTGGACGGTGCTGTACCCTTTTCGGGCTTTTCGACGATCGCGTTGATCAGGGGGCCATCGCCCTCAAGTGACACGATCCCGTATTTGTGCGCTTCGGCAGGATCGCATTGCATCACCGCGATAATGTTGCCGCCCGTCTTGTCATACATCTGCGTCATGACGGACATGCAGCCTTTTTCGCCAACTTTCAGCATGTCGGGCAGAAGGACGGCAAACGCTTCGTCGCCAATGATCTGTCTGGCGCTCCAGATCGCATGCCCGAGCCCTTCGGCGCGCTGCTGCCGCACGAAGGAGACCGAGCCCACCCCGGGCACGTCCGACTTGATGCGATCGGCAAGGTCCGTCTTGCCGCCCTCTCTCAGGGTTCGGTCAAGTTCGAAATGCTCGTCGAAATAGTCCTCGATCTCGCCCTTCTGGCGCGAGGTGACGATGACGACATGTTCGATCCCGGCTTCGAGAGCTTCGGCGACGATATAATGAATGAGGGGGCGGTCGACCACGGGGAGCATCTCTTTGGGTATGCTCTTGGTTGCCGGCAACATACGCGAACCGAAGCCGGCCGCAGGGATGATTGCCTTGCGTAGTTTTCGATTCGTTGCCGTGTCAGATGCCATTTATGTTAGCCTCCCCTTGTGTACGGTTTTCCCTGCTGCCTTAACTAGGTATCATTCGAAAGGCTCCAAGTGCAGGATGCTTCACCTTTTTTAATTGTGAGGAGCAGTCGAAAAGGTGTGAAACCCGCCTTGATGTTAATCCTGTTTAACGTCGTCGAGGGCCCTTCCCGACTAGTCACAGCCATGTTGCGGGGGTGTGGATGTCCGAATCGATAGGCTGTCTGGCAGCCAAACTTTCGAACTATGTTCAATTGACGGAACGGGACCATGCTCACCTCGACATTCTCGAGCGTGAGACGCAGACGTACCAGCGCCACCAGGAGATCGTTTCCGCAGGCGAGGATCTGAAATACCTCTATATCGTCAAAGAGGGATGGGCCTATTCCTACGTGGATACACGTGACGGCCGGCGGCAAATCGTCAAACTTCACATGCCCGGCGATTTGATCGGTTTCGAGAGCCTCCCATCAGCCTCGGTCGCCTGCAGCGTTCGCGCAGCCAGCACGCTGGTTCTCTGTCCCTTCGTGCCGACAGCCCTGAATATTATCTTCAGTAAGGCGCAGCGTTTGGCGGCGATCCTGTTCGCGATGTCCTGCCGCGACCAGGAAATGATGGTCAGCCGACTTCGTGCGATCGGTCGGATGGATGCCCGTGAGCGGCTCATTCAGATGCTGCTCGATACCATCAACCAGATGCGCCTGACGGAACCGGAAATTTCTCAGCCTCTCGTCATCCCGCTGTCTCAGACGGAAATCGGCGACTATGTCGGCTTGACGAACGTCCACGTTTCCAAGACTCTTATTCGACTTGAGCGGGAAGGGTTGATTGCCCGTTCGGACGGTTATCGGGTGGAGATCGTCAACGAATCCGCGATGGAGCGGATTGTCGATTACGAGAACAATCATCGTGCGTTGGATACGAGCTGGTTCCCCGAGTACTAGGAGACGCCTTGATCTTTTATAAGACGGAACTTCAATTTCGTTTATAGCGTGCACGCCATCCGGTCGTTAAAACATGACCCTACGATAATGATTTCTGTCGTACGGGGGTGAGTGGTTCAGATCATGTTGAGGGGAAAGCGATTTCTCATTCTGGAAGACGAACCGCTCATCGCGCTCGACATCGCGACGGAGATCGAAATGCTTGGCGGCAATGTCGTCGCGGACCTGCGTTCGGTGGCGGCTGCCGAAGATGTTCTGGAAAAGGTGGCATTTGACGCCGCCGTGCTCGATTACCGATTGACGGATGGTACGAGCCGCGAAATCGGACAGAAGCTGCATTCGCGCGGCAAACCGTTCGTGTTCTGCACGGGTGGGATGAGCGGAGAGGCTGCCGAAGGCGCTCTCGCGGATGTGACGGTCTGGCAGAAACCCTGTGACTGGTCGGTGCTGTTGCGCCGGTTTGCTCAGGAAATGAATACGCCCAATCAGGTTGCCATCTGAGTTTTCCAGCCCCAGGCCACGGCCGACGCTTTCACGATCAATCGACCACTTGCATTCTGAGCCTTCAGCGCAGAACCTTGTCCCCGGTCTTGTCTGAGGGATAGCGGAGACGGTCCGATGAATGGAGCGGCTGACGGTGATGTCGGAGTGATGACTGAGGTCGCGGCGAGTGTATCCGATCTGACGAGTGGTTTTTTGCCCGCGTCTGTCGCGACCCTCGTGGGCTCGCTATGGTGGCTGTTGCTGCTGACCTTCCTATTATCGATCCCTCTTGGCTGGAAACTTGCTGCGGGCGGGCGACGCCGATGAGCGTCAGCCTGCCTTTCATTCAGGCCCTTATTCTCTTCGCCTGGGCGGCAGTGCTGGGTGCTTTTGTGGGCTGGCTTCCAAGGCGCCTCATTTTTGTGACGCGGGGCAAGAAGCAGCTCGCCCCATCCGTTTCCCCGTCGCAAAGTCATCGCCCAGCCGGCCGGGCGCGCGACCTCATCGAGGCAGTTTCAGCTCCGCGACCCGTCCAACCGGCTCGGGAACAGACGCTGCCACGCACTCAATCCTGGCAGGATCTGGCCGAACTTTCGCAGGCCTCTGCGGCATCCGCGATGGCCGGGGCGGGCCGTCCTGCAACAAGCCTTCTGCCGCCGGCGAAAACGGAGGAGCGATGGGCACTGCGGGTCGAACGGGCACCACGGCCAACTGCGGTGACGAAATGGCCGAGAACGGAAGAGGTGCGCGACAGCGATCCGCCTGCCACGGATTGGCGTGCCGCTGTGCCGGAGCATGGCGACTATGCTCTCGCCACATCAGTCGATGCCGCGCCGTTTCGGCCGCTAGACCCGGCCATTCGTGATGCCGTCTTAGGTATCCGTACAGAGGCCAATGAAGGGGAGGACGCACCGCCCTCTCTATTGGGCGAGAGCGAGCAGGTGGAAGAGGGCGCGGAAGATGCCGCCATTCGCTCTGATGCGCCTGCATCGCCGGACAAGCTGTCTCCGACACTCGCGATCAGAACGATGAGCGGGGAGATCGAGCATGTCGATCTGGCTGCGCTGGGTGCGGCAAGATTCAAATCATCGGAGCCGCAGGACAGTCCTTCACCGCTCAAATTCCTCCCTTCGCAAAGCGACGAGAGCGTCCGTTTGCAGGTTTCGACAATCGGCGGCGAACAAGATCCCCTGCCGAGCGTTTATGAAGGCGAGGACGAAAATTTATCCGCCTCGCGGGGCAGGGAAGACTGGCGGCCGAAAAAAGCTGATGCTTCGTTATCAACGGGAGCGCCGCCCTTTCGGCCGATTGGCGACCTTGGTGCGCTCAGTCGCAGCCGCTGGGGACTTCCCGCCGTGATTTCCGAGACAATGGACGAGATTGTGAAAGAAAATTCGGTAGACGAACATCAGAGCCAGACAGACACGGAAACGACTTGGAAAGGACGTCTGTGGGGTCCGGCCGTGGCATTGCCGCTTCCGTCGGCCGTCGCATCCAGGGCGCTGGCTGAGGAGCGGGCGGCGCACGACCTGGATGATGACGATCGAGCCGAGGCGGGCGCTTCCACACAGGATGAACGCCTGCCGGGCCCCGTGGATGAAGAGGCCGATGCCATCTCTTTCGAGATCGGGATGGACGATGATCCGCGGCAGGATCGCCTCGCCGAAGCGGCTGATGACCTTGCGGCAGAAGCCGGTGAGGAGCTAACGGAGGACATCGCTTCGCCTTCCCTTGTGGAAAGTGAAATGCAGCAGGTCTCTATAGAGGACGAAGCTCTTGATTCCAGTCAGGAAAACTCCGAGAAGGGCGATCTGGCCAGCGAGCCATCGGCAGACTCTCGGGAGATGGAGGAAGAGTTGGATCCCACGTCGGAGCCTCCATTCGAGGACATGATCGCTCCAAAGAAAGGGGCGTTCTCACACGCAGCATCTTCCCCAAGGGAGCCACAACCGATCGAGCCGCCCCTGACGGGCGACCCGCTCATGGACCGTCCGGCCGATGCGCACGGGGCCGCCGGCTCTTTTGATCCGCCAGCCGGCTCAGCCGATCCATCCGCAGAAGATGATCTCAGCCGCATCAGGGGCGTCGGACCCGCCACGGAACGGCGTCTCCACGAACTTGGTGTCACGCGCTACGAGCAGATTGCAGCATGGGGACCGGATGAAGCCGCCTGGATCGGCGAGCAGCTGTTCTTTCCCGGCCGTGTGGAGCGCGAGAACTGGATAGAGCTGGCGCGTCAGCTTATCGATGAGCAGGAGAAGCGCCGCGGCTGACGGCGCACTCGCGGCGGTCAGATCGAGCCAGACGCCTCCTTGTGCTGCCTTTCGGCTTGGTCGAAAAAGGTGGCGATCTGTTGCGGTAGATCTCCGGTCTCCAGCAGGACCGGGTGCCCTTGGCCGGGCACGGCAATGACGGTCAGATCGGGATCGATCTCCCTCATCTTGTCCACCGTCTCGGCCTCCAGCAGTTTCGAGTTTTCTCCGCGGATGACCATAAGCGGCATGGCCGCAAGACTCACAAACTGATTCCACATGGGGGGAAGTGCTGTCCCCGGTTTCCATGCTTCAAGCGTCTTCAAAAGATCGAGATCGAAATCGGATGTCAGTTTTCCGCTTTCTGTCCGCCGCAGGCCGGCCATGCCGAAACGCCGGAAATCCTCGTCGGATACGGCCGAAAACGCGTCGCCATGCGCCTTGCGCATTGCCGGCAGGACGGCGTTTGGCGCAACTTCGCTGCCAGAGCGGGCCAGATAGGTCTTGATGTGCCCGAGGCCTTCGGTACCGATAACGGGGCCGACATCGTTCAGGACTCCGGCGACCATTGCCGTCGGCCGCATTGCCGCGATGACATGCATCACCATTCCGCCGCGCGATGTGCCGATGAAAAGCGCGTCCGAAAGACCGAGTGCGGTCAGTCCAGCAAGGACGTCTCCGGCTTCGACAAGGATGTTGTAGTCTTCCCAGTTCTCCGACGGCTCCGAGAGGCCACGCCCCCTGAAATCGAATGCGTAGACCCGCCGCCCTTCGCCTATGGACGAGAGCGTCTTCGCCAATGGCGTAAAGTCACGGCTGTTGCGGGTCAGGCCCGGCAGGCAGATGACGGGAAGGCGGCCTGCGACGGCCTCACCGAAGACGCGGACCGCGATTTCTGTGCCGTCGCTGGCGCTGAACCTGCGAATATCGCCTTCATCGCCAAGGTCCTGATCACTGACCATCGGAAAGCCCCTCCTTTGTCACGTTTGAAAAGGATAGGGGTGAGGCCGCAGCTTTCCAGGGTCGGAGGTGTCAGCGGCCCCGCGTCAGATCGACCGATGGCTGCACTTTGCCTGACAGGCGCATGCGGTAGACCTGATAGTTCTCCATGACGCGCTGCACGTAATTGCGCGTCTCGGTGTAGGGAATGCGCTCGACCCAGTCGACGGCGGCTTCCACGCTCATGCTTCTCGGATCGCCATAGCGCTGCGCCCACTCGGCCGCGCGGCTCGGGCCGGCATTGTACCCGGCGAAGGTCATGATCATCGAGCCGTCGAATCGGGCAAGCTGCTCATCCAGATAATGGGCACCCAGAATGGTGTTGTAGGCCGCATCGCTTGTCAGCCGTTGCGGGCTGTAGGCAAGGCCGGCCTTGCGGGCCATCTGCTTGGCGGTGCCTGGCATCAATTGCAGAAGACCACGCGCGCCGACATGAGAGACGGCGCCGGTGTTGAACTCGCTTTCCTGGCGCGCCACCGCATAGGCCAGCGCCTTGTCTGCGCTACCGATCTGCGTCTGGGCAGGAATGGCGCCGATGGGATGGGCGAGGGCGCCGATGTCGAGGCCGCGCGAAGCAGCGATCTTCCCGACCTTCAGACCGAGGTAGTGACCTTCGCTCTGTTCGGCCTTCACGGCGAGAAGGGCCAGTTCTCCTGGACTGGTCAGTTCGCGTGCGAGGTCGAAATAAAGCTGGCGTGCGCGACGCTCATGGCCGGCTGCTTCCAGCCGTGCGATGGCCTGAACAGCATGGCGCTGTGCGAAGGTCGAGCGCTCCGCATCGGTCGGCTTGGGAAATTCGACCGAAAGCGTGTCTCGGCCGAGCTTTGCGGCTGCAAGCTGGCCGTAGAAAGCCACATCGTACCGTGCGGCCTGCCGATAATAATCGCGTGGATCGCCGCCCGCGCCGGCCTCCGCCGCACGGCCGAGCCAGTAATAGCCTCGTGCCTTGGAAATCGGCCCTTCGGCCCGCAGCAGAATGTTCCGGAAATGATTGGCGGCGCGCTTCGGCTCGTTCAGAAAGCGCAGCGCGTACCATCCGGCATGGAAGGAGGCATCGATCCGGGTCACCTCGCGTCCGCCGCCATGCTGCGAAACTACCCGGTAGGCGAGGGCGGGTTGTTGGATATCGAGCAATTCGCGCGACAGGACGCGGCGCTCGAACCACCATGCGTCGGGGTCGAGACGTCCGGCATTGTCCGGCGCCTCAAGCAGAGCTACCGCCGCTTCCTGAAATTTCCCCTGCCAGCGCAGATGCCGAGCCTTCGCGAAGTAAAAAGCATCGGTTCTCTCATTGCCGGGTACGGCGGAGAGCAGGCTCCAGGCATCGGACTGTTTGCGCGTGACTGCAGCAAATGCCGCATGAAGCCGGGTGCGCCCGCAGAGGCTTGCCACTCGCCCAGCGCTGCGGACGCGGTCTTCATAAAGCATGGTTTCCATGCGATCGCAGTGTACGGCCCGCGAAATGAACGGCCCGAAACGGCGGAGAATGTCATCTTCGTCGGACGCATCCATCTTCTGGCTGCGCCAGAGCGGCGCGAGCGTTTCACCGGCGCCTGTCTTGTCGCCCATGGCCAGTTTTGCGCTCGCTAGCGCCTTTGCGCCTTCGATCGTTTCAGGCTGGGTGGAGCCGAAGGCCGCGAGAATAGACTGGGGCGGATGGTTTTCAGAGGCGAGCGCCCGTTCGGAATTCTGGCGAAGGCGCTCCGCGCCGGGCCACCCGTTCAGTCCGGCTGCGGCGGCTGCGATTTCGGCAGAAGGAATATTATCGCCGCCGTAATAGGCGATGGCCCAAGTGAGAATTTCACGATCCAAGCCCGAAAGAGTATCGCGGATCTGGCGCGCCTTGCTCCACTCATCGGCCGTCACGGCATCCAGGCCGGCTTTCAAACGCACCGGATCATATGAAGATGGACCGTTGGTGCGGGGGGGGATGGCGGAGGTCACCTGAGCGCCGGCGGGGGCGGCGGCCGTCATCGAGATGCCGGTGAGAACAAGACTTGCAGAAAGGGCAAGACGCAAACGCATGATCGCTCCAATTGGGCGGACTCTACTCGATTGGCGTCGACATGTCAGAGGCCCGACCATATCTGCGCCACAACGGACCAGAATAGACGGTGACTGTGAAGTACGGGTTAACGAACCCTTGCAGCGACCCGTCAATTGCCTCCAATAAATCGAGCGTGATTTGGTGCGTTTCTGAGGCTTGCCGCCTCATCTGCTGCAAATTATGGTGCGCCGCTCTGCAACCGGTGCCACGCGCCCCCTTATACCGTCTGGAGACTGAAATGCTGAGAGGATCGCTGCCCGCGCTCGTCACCCCCTTCACACAGGACGGGTCGGTGGACGAGAAAGCGTTCGGCGATATCGTTGAATGGCAGATCGCCGAGGGAAGCGATGGTCTGGTCCCGGTCGGCACGAGCGGCGAAAGCCCGACCCTGACGCACGCTGAACATAAGCGCGTGATCGAGATGACGGTTGAGATCACCAATGGCCGTGTTCCTGTTGTCGCCGGCGCAGGATCGAACAACACGACCGAAGCCGTGGACTTTGCCCGCTTTGCCGAAAGCGTCAAAGCCGATGCGGTCCTCGTCGTCACGCCCTATTACAACAAGCCCAACCAGCGCGGTCTCTACGCCCATTTTGCCGCAGTGGCCGCCGCCGTCTCGATTCCGGTTGTCATATACAATATTCCGGGCCGCTCGGTGATCGACATGACGCCGGAGACGATGGGACGTCTCGCCCATGATTTCGACAATATCATCGGGGTGAAGGATGCCACGGCGAAGGTCGACCGGGTCTCCGAACAGCGCGTGACGTGCGGCGAAGATTTCATTCAGCTCTCGGGCGAAGATTCGACGGCGCTCGGCTTCAACGCTCACGGCGGCGTTGGCTGCATTTCGGTGACCGCCAATGTCGCGCCGGCCCTCTGTGCCGAGTTTCAGCGCGCGACCCTCTCGGGCAACCGAGAGAAGGCGATCGAATTGCAGGGCCGTCTCATGCCGCTTCACAAGACGCTGTTCATCGAACCCAATCCGACCGGCGCAAAATATTGCCTGTCCCGTCTCGGCCGCATCGAGAATATCGTACGGTCGCCTCTCGTTACTGTCGACGAGAGCACCGCTGCGAAGCTGGATGATGCGATGCGTCACGCCGGCCTCTTGAACTGAAGGCTGCGCATTCCAAGCTAGGGACATGACAAAAAAGAGCGATCCCAATAGCCGGACAATTGCGGAAAACCGCAAGGCCCGCTTCAATTACCAGATCGATGATACGATCGAGGCGGGCCTTGTGCTGACCGGCACAGAGGTGAAGAGCCTGCGCAATGGCGAGGCTAACATTGCCGAGAGCTACGCCACTGAAGAGAACGGCGAGTATTGGCTGATCAACAGCTATATTCCCGAATACACGGAAGGCAACCGCTTCAATCATGAGCCGCGCCGGCTTCGCAAACTGCTGTTGAACAAGCGCGAAATGGCGCGTCTCAGCAAGGAGATCGACCGCCAGGGCATGACGGCCGTGCCGCTGAAGCTCTATTTCAATGATCGGGGCATTGCGAAGCTTCTACTTGGAATCGCCAAAGGCAAGAACGTCGCCGACAAGCGGGAAACGAGCAAGGAGCGTGACTGGAACCGCCAGAAGCGCCGCCTGATGAAAGAGCACGGCTAACCGCAGGCCGCACGTTCTGAGGTGGCTTCAGCGCTCCTCATATTCGAAATCGTCGACATCCTCATCGATCGCGTCAGGCTCGTAGCGGCGGGGCAGCCGGTCTCCCGGCGTGTCTCGTCCGATATCGGCGCGCAGATCGGCAATATCGAGAAAATGATCGGCCTGCCGGCGAAGATCGTCTGCGATCATGGGCGGCTGGCTGGAAAGGGTGGATACCACGGAAACCTTGCGGCCCCGTCGCTGAAGCGCCGCGACAAGACTGCGAAAATCGCCATCGCCGGAGAAGATGACGTAATGGTCGAGTGACGGCACCAGTTCTATGGCATCGATCGTCAGTTCGATGTCCATATTACCCTTGATCTTCCGCCTTCCCATGGAGTCGGTGAACTCCTTGGCCGGCTTGGTGACGACAGTGTAGCCATTGTAGTCGAGCCAGTCGATCAGCGGGCGGATCGAGGAGTACTCCTGATCCTCGACCAGCGCGGTGTAATAATAGGCGCGCAGTACGTAACCCAGCGACTTGAAGTGGGCGAGCAGACGGCGATAGTCGATATCGAAACCGAGTGCCTTGCTGGTTGCGTAGACGTTGGCCCCATCAATGAAAAGGCCGATCTTTTCTCTCTGATCAAACATTGGAGTAAGTCCTGAAAAGCCTGAAAACGAGGGCTTGGGTAAAATCTAAAATCATATCGAACCAACGGCCCTCATCACAAAACGTTGCATTTGTCACAGGGCTTCTTTCTCGCATGGGCCGAACCATGCCTTGCCTTTGTCAAACTGTTCGGTTAAGGCAGCCCTTCATCAGCAGACATGCACCGCACTGAAAGGAACCCGGCATGGCCCGCGTGACCGTCGAAGATTGCATTGACAAGGTTTCGAACCGTTTCGACCTTGTTCTCCTGTCGGCTCACCGTGCCCGGCAGATCAGTCAGGGTTCCACGATTACCGTCGACCGCGACAACGACAAGAACGCCGTTGTTTCTCTTCGTGAGATCGCCGACGAGACGTTGTCGCCGGAAGATCTGCGCGAGGACATGATCCATTCGCTGCAGAAGCATGTCGAGGTCGACGAGCACGAGCATGCCGCTTCGGATGCACTGATCGAGCCTGCCCGCGAGATGGCCGATGAAGAGGCAGGTCCTGATGCCAGCCGCGATGAGGTGGACGAGCCGGCCACCTTCGACAGGATGAGCGAAGACGAGCTTCTTGCCGGTATCGAGGGTCTTGTTGCACCCGAGAAGAACGACGATTATTGATCGCCGACCGGGTGCGATCATTCGGAATTTCGAAGCGCGTCCGGCTGAACAGCCGGGCGCGTTTTGCGTATAGACGATGTATTATGAAGTCGCGGGCATCCGCGCTTGAGGAGTAGTCGCGCGATGATGCGACAATACGAGCTTGTTGAGCGGGTCCAGCGCTACAAGCCGGATGTAAACGAGGCGCTGCTCAACAAGGCCTACGTTTATGCCATGCAGAAGCATGGCCATCAGAAGCGTGCGTCGGGCGATCCCTATTTCTCCCACCCGCTGGAAGTCGCCGCGATCCTGACCGACCTGCATCTCGATGAAGCCGCGATCGCCGTCGCCCTCCTGCACGATACGATCGAGGATACGGACGCCACCCGTCAGGAGATCGACCAGACCTTCGGCCCGGCAATCGGCAAGCTGGTCGAGGGACTGACCAAGCTGAAGAAGCTGGAGCTGCATTCCAAGAAGGCCGAGCAGGCTGAAAACCTGCGCAAGCTGCTTCTGGCAATTTCCGACGACGTCCGCGTCTTGCTCGTCAAATTGGCGGACCGTCTGCACAATATGCGGACGATGGAAGCGATGCGTCCCGACAAGCAGGTTCGCATCTCCGAAGAAACGATGGAAATCTATGCGCCGCTTGCCGGGCGCATGGGCATGCAGGATATGCGAGACGAGCTGGAGGAACTCTCTTTCCAGTATATCAATCCGCAGGCCCATCAGATGGTCACGGAAAGACTCCAAAGCTATGTCGCCCGCAATTCGGACCTGATCGAGACCATCGAATCGCAACTTGGCGAACGCTTCGAGGCCGCCCATATTCGGGCGCGGGTGAAGAGCCGGCAGAAGACGCCGTGGTCGATCTTCCGGAAGATGGAGCGAAAGACGCTCTCATTTGAGCAATTGTCCGATATTTTCGGCTTTCGCGTCATCGTCTACGACGAAGACGACTGCTATCGCGCACTGGGCGCCATTCACAGGGAATGGTCAATGGTGCCCGGGCGCTTCAAGGATTACATCTCCACGCCAAAACAGAACGGATACCAGTCGATCCACACCACCATTGTGGGGCCGTCGCGTCAGCGTATCGAACTGCAGATCCGGACGGAGGAAATGGATCAGATCGCCGAATACGGCGTCGCGGCCCATGCTGCCTACAAGGAAGGCGGCGACGATCCGCTGAGCCAGAGCGTCGCCTTTGCCAGCCTTCGCCGCACGATCGAAACCCTGGTCCAGGGCGAGGCCCCGGAAGAGTTTCTCGAAAACACCAAGCTGGAACTCTTTCACGATCAGGTCTTCTGCTTCACCCCGAAGGGCAGGGTCATCGCGCTCCCCCGCGGCGCCACTCCGATCGATTTCGCCTATGCCGTCCATACGCAGATCGGTGACACAACGGTCTCGTGTAAGATCAATGGCGCGATTGCGCCGCTGATGACCGAACTGGTCAATGGTGACGAGGTTGAGATCGTCACCTCCGAAACCCAGACGCCTCCGCCCGCCTGGGAGAACATGGTCGTGACCGGCAAGGCCCGGGCGGCGATCCGCAGAGCGACACGCGCGGCAACCCGCAGGCAATATTCGGGACTTGGCGAACGTATTCTTGAACGCGCTTTCGAATATGCAGGTAAAATCTTCTCGCTCGAGGCTCTCGGACCGCATCTTCACCGGTTCGGTCAGCGTGAGCCTCTTGATTTGCTGGCCGCTGTCGGGCGCGGAGAGATCTCATCGAACGATGTGGTCAAGGTTCTCTATCCGGACTGGCAGGGCGACAGGGCGTCGCATCTGGAGGGGGCGGCGAAAGGCAGGATGCGGCCTCGCGATCAGCAGGGCTGGTTCGGCCTGTCAGCCGGGCCAGGCATGCTGTTTCACATGCCTGAGACCACGGGCATGGAGGGCGAAACGGCCGACGCTCTTCCTATCCGCGGCCTCACCGGAAATCTGCCCGTCCATTTCGGTGCGTCAGGCGCCGTGCCAGGGGACCGCATCGTCGGTATTCTGACGCCAGGACGCGGCATTACGATCTATCCCATCCAGTCCGATGCGCTGATCGCCTTCGATGATCAGCCTGAACGATGGGTCGATGTCCGCTGGGATATCGATTCGGCGTCCGGCGAGCGGTTCCCAGCGCGCATTGCGGTGACGCTTATCAACCAGCCGGGCTCGCTCGCGGCCATTACCAATATCATCGCGTCGCTCGACGCCAATATTCACGAACTCCTCATGACGCGTACCGCCACCGATTTTACCGAGATGCGGATCGATCTGGAAGTATGGGACCTGAAGCATCTCACCCGCTTGCAGCAAGCCCTGCGGGAGTGCGACACGGTCAGTGACATTCGCCGGCTTTTCGGCTAGCTCGGCTCAAACTGTCGGAGGGATCAGCATGAGCATGAGCGTTGATGAAGTTCTGGATGTCTTTCGTGAAGCGGGAGCTATTCTGGAAGGTCACTTCATCCTGACCTCCGGCCTTCGTAGCCCTGTTTTCCTGCAGAAAGCCCGCGTTTTCATGCACGCGGACAAGACCGAGCGGCTTTGCCGTGCCTTGGCGCAACGCATTCGCAGCGAGACGGACGGCGCGATCGACTATGTCGTGGGTCCGGCGGTTGGCGGGCTCATTCCCGCCTATGAGACGTCGCGGCATCTTGGTGTGCCGGCCGTCTGGGTCGAACGTGAAGACGGCAAGTTTCGTCTGCGGCGCTTCGAGATGGAGCCGGGTGCGAAGGTCGTCATCGTCGAGGATATCGTCACGACCGGCCTGTCGATCCGGGAAACTGTGGAGGCTTTGCGCCAGATTGGCGCGGAGGTCGTTGCCGCGGCCTGCATCATCGACCGTTCCGCCGGCAAGGCCGATATCGGCGTGCCGTTGATCGCGCTGGCGGAATATGAAGTTCCTGCCTACTCCGCCGACAATCTGCCGCCCGAATTGTCGGCCATACCGCCGGTCAAGCCGGGCAGTCGCAATCTCGGCTGATGTTTTGCCGAGGCAGCCGAGCTGGCGACGTGAAACGAAGTTTAACCCGAAGGTGACAGAGTCGTGCGCAGAGCGGTTCGAGCGGTCTGTGCTCCAGGATTTTCAGATGCTATTTAGACGACGAAGCGAGGAGACAGGATGGACGCGGTTCCGTATCGCCGTCTGGCCACGCCGGTCCTGGTCCCGCTCGATCGCCTATTTCACGAAACGAGTCCTGCGCCTCAGTGGCAGCCCTCATGCCATCGCAGCCGGTGTGGCCGCCGGCGTTCTGACCTCGTTCACGCCCTATCTCGGCTTTCACATCATCGGTGCGGCCGCTCTCGCCTGGCTGATTGGCGGCAATGTGATTGCTTCGGCCATCGGCACGTTCGCAGGCAATCCGCTCACCTTTCCGCTGATCTGGGCGACCACGCTGGAGACGGGCCGCTACATGCTCGGCTATCATGCGACGACATCGGATCGCTGGATCGGCAAGCGTTTGATGCATATGGAATTCGATGCGCTCTGGCAGCCGCTTCTGAAGCCGATGACGATCGGCGGTTTGATATGGGGAACGGTTGCCGCCCTTACGACCTATGCGTTGTTGCGTGGTTCCATCGCCGCTTTCCAGCAGCAGCGCCGCCGCCGGCTGGTCGAAAGGGCGAAGGCCCGTGCGCGGCAGGCCCAAAGCGCGTCGCGCCAGGATGGAGTGTTGACGGCATGATTATCGGGCTGGGTTCCGACCTTATCGATATCCGGCGTGTCGAAAAGACGCTGACGCGCTTCAAGGGCCGCTTCGAGCAACGTGTTTTCACCGATATAGAGCAACGAAAATCGGACCGAAGGACCGAACGCGCCGCCTCCTACGCAAAGCGCTTCGCCGCCAAGGAGGCCTGTTCCAAGGCGCTTGGGACGGGCCTGCGAGATGGCGTTTTCTGGCGTGATATGGGTGTCGTGAACCTGCCCTCCGGCAAGCCGACCATGGCTCTGACAAATGGCGCCTATGAACGGCTTCTCTCAATGATGCCGGATGGGCACGAGCCGTCCATCCATCTGACCATTACGGACGACTATCCGCTGGCGCAGGCCTTCGTCATCATCGAAGCCTTGCCGAAAGCCCGATGAAGCGGTCCAGCCGCATTGCAGCATGGGGCTCGGCCCTGTAAAGACGATTCCATTCAAAGGCGGCATGGACAGTGGTCCGTGGCAGCCTGAGGCCGGCAAGAACGAGGACGGCGT
Organism: Notoacmeibacter ruber; assembly: GCF_003668555.1. Classification (NCBI taxonomy): domain Bacteria; kingdom Pseudomonadati; phylum Pseudomonadota; class Alphaproteobacteria; order Hyphomicrobiales; family Notoacmeibacteraceae; genus Notoacmeibacter; species Notoacmeibacter ruber. Next base: position 982,899 of record NZ_RCWN01000001.1, read on the forward strand.
GGCAGGACAGGGCGACAGTAAGGCCAAGGCCGAAAAATCCGGCAAAAGCGGCTTTTCGGAAACGATATCGGTGGTGGTGCAGGCGCTTATTCTGGCGCTCGTGCTGCGAACGGTTCTGTTCCAGCCGTTTTCGATACCGTCCGGCTCAATGCGCCCGACGCTTCTCGAAGGCGACTACCTCTTTGTCAGCAAATGGTCCTACGGTTACTCGCGCTATTCGCTGCCGCTGGGCCTCGATATTTTCGATGGCAGGATTTTCGGCAGCGAACCGGAACGCGGCGATGTGGCCGTCTTCAAGTTTCCGCCCGATCCGTCGATGGACTACATCAAGCGCGTGGTGGGTCTGCCCGGCGATCGCATCCAGATGCAAAACGGACAGCTTTCCATCAATGGTGAACTGGTGGAGCGCGAGAAGATCGGCACGATCGACGATGAGGACATCACCGAAATCGACCGCCCCGTCGACGTCTATCGCGAGAGCCTGCCGAATGGCGTTTCCTACGAGACGCTGGATATCACGCCCAATGGCATCTCCGACAACACGCGCGAATTCGTGGTGCCGGAAGGTCATTATTTCATGATGGGCGACAACCGCGACAACTCCAATGACAGCCGGGCTGCGGTGGGGTTCGTGCCGTATGAAAATCTCGTCGGCAAGGCGCAGATCATTTTCTTCTCCGTTTCCGATGGTGCCAGCCCGCTTGCTGTCTGGCGCTGGCCGAGCACCTTGCGCGCTTCGCGGCTGCTTGATCTGATCGACTGAAAATGGCTCGGGATAAAACAGATCCCCAGGAACTGGCACGCCAGGCTGGTGCCCTGACGGGCCACGAATTTCAGAATGCCGAGCGGCTTGAGCGCGCGCTTACGCATTCGAGCGCGCGACATGCACATGACCGCAATTACGAGCGCCTTGAATTCCTGGGTGACCGCGTCCTCGGTCTGGTCATCGCAGAGATGCTCTTCGACGCGTTTCCGGATGCTGATGAAGGGGAATTGTCGGTTCGGCTGAACCAGCTTGTGGATGCGACCACCTGCGCGGAAGTGGCCGAAGAGATCGGGCTGCACAAGCTCATTCGTACCGGCTCGGAGATCAAAAGCGTCGCCGGACGGAAACGTCAGTCCCTTCGCGCGGATGTGATGGAAAGCATGATCGCCACCATCTATCTTGATGGCGGGCTGGGCGCCGCGCGTCCGTTTATCGAAAGACACTGGCGTGAACGCGCGCAGTCGAAGACGGCAGGCCGCCGCGATGCCAAGACCGAATTGCAGGAATGGTCGCATCAGAAGATCGGCAAGGCGCCGACATATCATGTTCTCGATCGTAGCGGGCCCGACCACGATCCGGTCTTTTCCGTGCGTGTCGAAGTTGAAGGTTTCCGATCCCAGCAGGCAGAAGGTCGTTCGAAGCGTGAGGCCGAAAGGCTAGCGGCCGAACGGATGCTGATTGCCGAAAAGGTTTGGGCTGCGGACGGAGAAAGCAATTGACGGACGAACCAACCCGCACCGACGGTATCGCGCAAGAAGGTGACACCAAATCGGCATTCGTGACCCTTCTCGGCGCGACCAATGCCGGCAAATCGACGCTTCTCAACCGGCTGGTGGGCTCCAAGGTGTCCATCGTGACGCACAAGGTCCAGACGACGCGAACGATGGTGAAGGGCATTGCTGTGCAGAAGCAGGCGCAGCTCGTTTTCATCGATACGCCGGGCATCTTCAAACCGCGCCGCCGCCTCGACCGTGCCATGGTCGCCAGTGCTTGGAGCGGCGCGCGCGATGCGGACATCATCCTTTTCGTGGTCGACGCCGAACGCGGCCTTGAGGGCGATGCAGCCATCATCCTCGAGCGGCTTGCGGAGAACCCGCGGCCCAAGGCTCTGCTTCTCAACAAGATCGACCGGGTGAAGCCCGACCGTCTGCTTGAACTCGCCGCCAAGGCGAACGAGACCGTCGATTTCGAGCGGACGTTCATGATCTCCGCTCTGAATGGCTCGGGCACGGCGGATGTCATGGATTGGCTGGAAGAAACCGCCCAGCCGGGGCCGTGGTACTATCCCGAGGATCAGATCGCCGACGCGCCGCTCCAGCTTCTCGCTGCGGAAATTACCCGAGAGAAGCTCTATCTGCGGTTGCATCAGGAGCTGCCCTATTCCTCCCATGTCGAAACGGAACGATGGGAGCGTAGCAAGAAGGGTATTCGGGTCGAGCAGGTCATCTATGTGGAGCGGGATAGCCAGAAGAAGATCGTCCTCGGCCACAAGGGCCAGACGATCAAGGCGATCGGCACGGCCGCCCGCGAAGAACTGTCCGCATTGCTGGAAGAGCCGATCCATCTTTTCCTCTTCGTCAAAGTGCGCGACAACTGGTCGGATGATCCGGACCGCTATCGGGAGATCGGACTCGATTATTCGAAATAGCTCGGCACCCCTTTCGGGCGGGTGCCTGATACGAGGCCGCCATGCAGTGGACGGATGAAGGCATCGTCCTCGGTGTTCGCCGCCATTCCGAAAGCGCGGTGGTTCTGGAACTGATGACAGCCAGCCACGGCCGGCATCTCGGTCTGGTCCGAGGCGGCCGCTCCCGGCGCATGCAGCCGGTCCTCCAGCCCGGAAACCGTGTTTCCGCAGCATGGCGCGCCCGGTTGGACGAACATCTCGGCACCTTTACTGTCGAGCCTTTGCAGCATCACGCAGCACGGCTCTATGGCAGCTCGGCCGGCCTGTATGGATTGCAGGCGCTCGCCGCTCACCTTCGTCTTCTGCCAGAGCGCGATCCCCATCCACGGCTCTTCGACATGACGGCGCTTCTGGTCGATCATCTGGAAGAGCCCGAACGCGCAGTCGAACTCTTCCTGCGCTTTGAACTGATGCTGCTGGATGAAATGGGTTTCGGTCTCGACCTCAGGACATGCGCGGCAACCGGTACGACGCAGAATCTCATCTATGTTTCCCCGAAGAGCGGAAGGGCCGTATCCGCAGAGGCCGGCGCCCCATGGGCCTCGCGGCTGCTCGCTTTGCCTGGCTTCTTGCGTGATACGCAGTCGCGCGCCGATGCCGAGGGTATGCGGAAGGCAACGACGCTTCTCATCCATTTTTTCGAACGCGACATTCACGGGCCCCGTGGAAAACCACCCGGCCCGGAGCGTGAGGCTTTCCTGGAGGCCGCTTTCCGGGCCATGAAGGCTGCCGACAAGGAGCCTCCCAATGAATGATGTGCAACTGCGCAAAAAGCTCGACGAGCTGAAGGCGGGAGAATGGAACCCTGTTTCGCCCGATACGCCATACGAAAAATCGGCGCTGGAAATGTTCCAAGGCATGATTGCCGGCGAACTCCCTCCCCCTCCCATCGGTCAATCCATGGATTTCCTGATGAGCGAAGCGGAGGAGGGCCACGTCGTTTTCGTGGGATGGCCTGCCGCGGCACATCTCAATCCGATGGGAACCGTCCATGGCGGATGGGCCGCCACGATCATGGATTCGGCCTTGGCCTGCGCAGTCCATTCCACCTGCCCGGCCGGCCGGGCTTCCACGACGGTAGAGATGAAGCTCAATTATCTGAGGCCGATCGTGCCCGATAGCGGCATGTATCGCTGCGAGGCCACGATCGTGCAGGCCGGCCGTACGCTCGGAATAGCGGAAGCAAGGCTGACGGGGCCGGACGGCAAACTCTATGCGTTCGGAACCGAGACCTGCATGATCTTCGATCTGCCCTCGCGAAACGATTGAGTGGCTCTACTCGGCCGCGGCGACTATGCCGCGTTCGACAGGCTGCTCGCTGATCGGCCAATGGAGGAGCGCTGCGATGAGCCCCAATATCACGCCGATCCACCAGACAGGATCATAGCTCCCCATCGTCTGCCGCAGATAAGCGCCGAGCCAGACGCCCATGAAGGAGCCGATCTGGTGGGAGAGAAAGACGATCCCGCCGAGCATGCCGAGATATTTCGTTCCGAACATCACCGCGACCAGTCCGTTGGTCGGCGGCACTGTCGAGAGCCACAATATGCCGATGACGATGGAGAAGGCGATGACGGTGGCAGGGCTGGGCGGCAACAGGACGAAGGCCGCCACCGCGACGGAACGCGCCACATAGATAAGGGTTAGAAACAGTGGTTTGCTCATTTTCTGACCGATAATACCGGAGGCGAGCGAGCCGCCGACGTTGAACAGTCCGATCAGGGCCAATCCGATGACGGCATATTTCGCATCGATGCCGATATCCGCCAGATAGGCAGGAAAGTGAACGGTAATGAAAGCCAGCTGGAAACCGCAGACGAAGAAGCCTGCGGTGAGCAGAAGATAGGAGCGATGGGCAAATGCCTCGCGCAATGCTTCGGCGAGCGACTGGTTGCTGACGGCCGCGACGGCACGTCCCGTCGATGAAGTGCCGGTCAGAGGGATGGCGAGAAGCGGCACAAGCAGCATCAGCGCGGCCATCCATAAAAGGGCGTCCGACCAGCCGAACAGCTCGATGAATTGCTGGCTGAGCGGTGCAAATACGAACATGCCGGCACTGCCCGCGGCCGTTCCTATGCCGAAGACCAGACTGCGCTGGCTCTCATCGACATTGCGGGCGAATGCGGCAAGGACGATCCCGAAGCTGCCGGCGGCCACGGCGAACCCGACCAGCATACCGGCACTCAGATATAGGATGCCCGCCGTGTTGGCTGTGGCCATCAGAACAAGACCGGCTGCATAAAGGATTCCGGAAAGAGCGAGCACACGCCACGTCCCGTAACGGTCTGCGATTGCGCCGAAGAGAGGCTGGCCGACGCCCCAGCAAATGTTCTGCAGCGCCAGTGCCAGGCCGAAGGCATTGCGGTCGAAATCGCGGTCCGCCAGCATGGGAAGCTGAAAGAAACCCATTGCCGAACGTGGACCGAATGTCAGCGCTGCAATGATGCAGCCGCATGCGATGATGAGAAACGGGAAACCCGGATTGCCCGGCGGGCTCTTCACCGCCTTTGCACGCGCCTTGCCGTCCATCATGGCCTTGCCACTCCCGATTTATGGAACGGCTATGAGTACCCGCAGAAAGACGAACGGCAAGAGGCGCAATTGCATCATCGTGTCACCGCAGCAAAGTGACTGGGCGCTGTCAGGCGGCTCCGGCCACAGGCGACCCCTCCGGCGCAGGAGTGGAAAGCGCGTCCTGTCCGGACACGATGTGAAGATCGCGCTGCGGGAAGGGAATGCTGATCCCTTCGGCGTCGAAACGCTCCTTCGCCAGCTTGCGAAGATCGTTGATCGTCGCCCAGTAATCGGGTGTCTTGGTCCAGTAGCGCGCCTCCACGGCGACTGCGCTGTCGCCTAGCGCCTGCACGTAATAATAAGGCTCGGGATCGGACAGTACACGGTCATCGCGCTCGATCAGGCCGCGCATGATCGCGATCGCCGCATCGGCATTGTCACTATATCCGATACCGATATTGAGGTCGCCACGACGCAAGCTGTTGCGGTGATAGTTGGTGATCGGCTGGTTCCATATCTCGCTGTTCGGAACCATGAGAAACAGGCCGTCGAGGCGCTGCAGTTCCGTGGTGAACAGACCGATCTCTTCGACTGTCCCCATGACGCTGCCAGCTTCGATCAGTTCGCCCACCTTGATCGGTCGGAGTACCAGCAACATGATGCCGGCGGCGACGTTCTGCAACGTGCCTTGCAGGGCAAGGCCTATGGCGAGGCCGGCGGCACCGAGCGCGGCGACGATCGAGGTCGTCTGCACGCCGAACTGGCTGAGCACCGTCGTGATGACGAAGGCTAGGACAATGTATCGCACCGTCTTCGACAGGAAACGCGTCAGGGTCGCGTCCATGTGCCGGAAGGCGGAAAGGCCGCTACGGGTCCATCGCTCCAGGACCTTGGCGAGAATCCAGCCGAAAATCAGGATGAAGATCGCGCCAACCACCGAGAAGGCGTATTCGGCGATAAGCGCGGTCAATTCTCCGGTGGCTTCGCTGAAAGCACCCGTCACCTCGGCGGTGACCTGTTGCGTTAATTCTTCCATTTCGTCTCGTTCCGGTACTATTGGATTGGGCCGTCGCCGGCGGCATTATTTTTGCGACGTGGCAATTTTCCGGCGAAACTGCAAGGGAGGCAGGCTTTTGCTACGAAGAGCGCTGGCGGGATACGGCCGCCTCAAGCCGTTCTACGCGCTCCTGAAAATCCTTTTGGACAACAAAAACGGCACGCGGAGTGAGGTCGAGACCCGTCGGATCGAAACCCCGTGGCCGCGAAAATGTCTGTGCTGCCTCACGTTCGGAAAAGCCTGCCAGCGTGATGGCTTCATGCCAGGCCGCGATGATATCGGCTCTTTTTATGCATCGTTTCCAGTCTGATGGCAGCGCTGCGGGGAGGCCGAAGCGCAGATGGATGGCTTCCTGAAGGCGGTTCTCGACCACCTTGTAGGTGCCACCCACGACCGCCTTGAAAGGCGAGATCATATCGCCGATCACATATTCCGGTCCGTCATGCAGCACCGCCGCGAGCTTCAGTTCGGAGGAGGCCTCCGGCTTCATTCGCTCCACGATATCGGTGACGAGGAGGCTGTGCTGCGCCACCGAGAAAGCATGCTCACCCTTCGTCTGACCATTCCACCGCGCCACTCTCGCAAGGCCATGGGCGATATCTGAGAGCTCAACATCGAGAGGCGACGGGTTGAGGAGGTCGAGCCGGCGTCCCGACAGCATACGCTGCCACGCCCGTTGTTCTTTTGGCTGACTCACGTTCAGCTCTCGCCGCCGGGCTCGATCGAAAAGGAAAATCGCTCCGGTATTTCGAAGCGAGCTTCGACGTTGTCGGCCGTGACAGGGATCTGTTGCGCGATGGCGGTCGCCACCCGGTCAATTCTGACCATGGCCAGTCCGCTCTGGCCGACCACGGTGCCGATCTCCCCGACCGGCTTTCCGGCCGCGTCGAGGGACGTTCCGCGACCGGGCAGCTCCTGATCTGCCAGAACCTTTACGACGCGCCGCCGGGCTGTTCCACGATGGTGCATCCGCGAGACGACTTCTTGCCCGATAAAGCATCCCTTCTTGACGGACAGGCCGCCGAGTTGGTCCAGAAGCGCATCGAAGGCGAAGGCATCACCGACCGTATAGTCGCTGTCTTCTTCCGGCACGCAATGGCGGATTCGAATTTCGGCAACGGCGCGATCATCGGTCTGCGCTCGATCGCCAATCTCCTCGTAGAGACGGCCGATGCCTGCTTCATCGGGAAACCTGACGTCCCTCAGGCCGCCGGCTTCGTCCTCCGTCAGGGCGATCGGCGTTTCGCCAAGGTTTTCGACGGTAACCTTGGCTCGCAGCCGGTAGAGATTGAACCGGGTATTGAGATCATCCGCCCTGCAGGAGGCCGTCTCCAGCCGAAACCCATCGGCGATGCGACTGATCAGAAACGGATAGGCGATCTTGCCCTGTGGCGTCAGAAGAGCGGCGGGGCGCACCTCATCGGCAGAAAGAAGATTGATGTCGAGCGTGATGAGATTCTGCAGAAAGTGCTCTGCTTCGACACCGGTAACGGTGATCACCGCTCTATCATTGATGGCGTAACGGTTCATGCGTCAGTCTCCCGACACGAAGAATGCCCATTCTCCGTCTGGTGTGATGCCGACGCGATAGAAGACATATGCGCCGATCTCAAGCATGTCGGCGTAATCGCCGGCCGTGACGATGCGGAAGAGTTCGACTTTCTGTTCAGGCGTCAACGATTCCAGCGAGCGGCCGAAAAAATACGGCCAGACATAGAGTTCGGTCTCCTGACCTTCATCGAAATGAACATAGCCCGCTTCCAGGACCTCGGAGAGGATCGCAAGAATCTCCTGCCCATCCTCATCGCCGCTGACGTCCTTCAGAAAGGCAATCGGGTCATCCTCGATCCGACCAATCGAAAGCGCTGTCTGCTTTTCGCCTATCCCGAGATAGGGACGCAAACGTTCAATATCTCCGGTCTTTGCCGCCTCCAGAATCAGCCCACGCATACGCGCCACCGGTTCCGGTAATGCCGTCATGTCATAGCTGACGGGCGGGAGCGGCTTGTTCTCCGGCGCTGGTGCATGCTCGTCTCCGTTCGCCGTAGCGGGCGCTGGCTCGGCTTTGTCGACGGCTTCTTCTTCGCCATCGCCAGCATTGTCAGACGGGCTTGGCACATCCTCTTCCGCGTCCGTTCCGGAGGTATCCTCCAATACGGGATCGGCGGCGCCCGGCGGGCTGGGCGGGGGCAGGGGAGCCGTCTCGACCGGACCTGGCTCACCCTCCGGCGCGAGCTGCGGATCGTCTTCCAGGGGTGGCAGCGCTTTGACGGGGGTTTCCACCTTTTCTGAAGCCACCGATTCGTCTGCCGGCAGGCCATCTTCCGCAAGAGGTTCGGCAGGCGCGGCCAGCACTTCGCCGTCTTCGCTTTTCACCTCGCTGAGAGCGAAAGCCGATGACGTTGCAATGAGGCACGAGCCAGCGAACAGGCTGATAAAGAAAAACCGAAGAAGGGAATTGGGCATCATGAGGCATAGATTGCCGTCAATGCCTCATCCGTCAATGGCCCCAAGACGATAGGAGGATGCTCAATGATGCCGAAGCGAGGGATCGAATTCGCCGGCGGTCAACCGGTCCTGCATCCGGCTCAACATGTCCGCCGCGGCCTGCTCTCCCGCTTCGCTCTGCAGTGCGGAAAGTGCCGTTGCAATTGCGGTTTCGGCCAGAATTTCGACGTCGATACCGGCGATCCGTCCTTCAGCCCAGGCTTCGTCGTGCGATTCACTGGCGCAGAGGCGCATCTCTTCAAGAATGCGGCTTTCGATGTCGCTCGTCGTATCCTGCATGAAACCGTTCCGCTTTCTTCGTTCATTAAACGAGTCTTAATCGGTGTAGCACAGCGACGCAGCGACGCACCATCCATGCGCTGAATTGGTTAACCGGAAAGAATTCTGTCGGGAGAGAGCGCTAAACTCTGTCCCGAAGCGGTTCGCTCAATTGCCGAAACGGTCCACGAGACTTTTGGAAAGCAGGCTGCCCTCGATGCGAAAACGCTCCGCCGCGCTGACCGAAGCGGGGGTGCAGGTGCGATGGTAGCTCGCATAGCGCCGGTAGCCACGATTATAGGCGGCCGTGAGCCGCCGCTCGATCGCTTCGTTGCCGCCGCTATTGGCGATGATGGTTCCGACTGCCTGACGCCAGTTGTCATCGGCTTCGCCGCAAAGTGTGCGCAGATACTGCATGGAGCCCGATATCTCGGCCAGCCGAAGGAGGTCCGGCAGATAGGTCGATTCGGCGCTCTCCACCGTCACGGCTGGCTGGGATGCGGTGTCCTCGGCATCGGCTTCGGTTTCGTCCTGGCCGGCAGCCGGTGCCGCCAGAACGATGGCAGCCAAAAAACCTGCAAGAAGGGTGGAGCGTCTGATCATGACTTTTTCTCTGAAGGCAAAGCGCGGCACATTCAAGACGGTCGCTCGACCCGGTGCGCCTTTTCTGTCGCGAAGCTCTGCGCCAGGCGAAGCGTGTCCTCGGTAATCTCCTTTCGCTGACGTTGCATGGCCTCCAAATCCAGCCAATAGAGGGATGCCGCGTCGTCGCCCGCCACGGCATCGCCTTCTGCGGTCGCGCTGAAGACATGTAGGCGATAGCGGCCCTTTTCGGTCTCGATGTCGAACGTATCGGCTGCCTCCAGTGCGTTGGTCGACAGGCCTGTCTCTTCCTCAACTTCGCGACGGGCGGCATCGTGCAGGCTCTCTCCTTTTCGTACACGGCCGCCCGGAAAAGCCAGCATGTACTGAAAGGGCGGGTGCGCGCGGCGGACGAGCAGAAAGCACTCCTCGCGTCGGATGATAACGGATACGCCTTCAATCGTGTCGTCCATGGCCAGACTCCGCTTGACGCCGCATGGTTGGGCGGGAAAGTTGCGCCGCATGTGCGGACGCTTTTCCCTTACCACCTCGTCGCAGAGGATCGAGGACCATTTCGACCTCGACACGCTGGAGGCGTTTCCGCCTCGATACAATATTGCTCCGACCCAGCCCATTCTCGTCGTCATGGCGGGTGACGGATACGCGTCCGAATCGGTCAGGCCGGTGCGGGAGGGTCGACTGGTCCGCTGGGGACTGATCCCATCCTGGGCCAAGGACCTCGCCGACCTGTCGCTCATGTTCAATGCACGCAGCGAAACGGCTGCCGAAAAGCCCGCCTTTCGTGGACCGATGCGGCATGGGCGGGTGCTCGTACCCGCTAGCGGTTTTTATGAATGGCGGCGCAGCGGCGGAAAGCCGCAGCCCTTCTGGATCTACCCAGCCGCCGGCGAAGTCGTCGCATTCGCCGGCATCTACAGCGCCTTCATGGCACCGGATGGTTCCGAGATCGAGACGGCAGCCATTCTGACGACGGCATCCAACGAATCGCTCAATCCCATTCACGACCGGATGCCTGTCACCATCTCGCCGCCGGATTTCGAACGCTGGCTTGATTGCCGCGACGGCGAGCCGCGTCATATCGCGGATCTGCTCCGACCGGCGCCGGAGGATTTCTGGCGTGCCGTGCCCGTTTCCGATCGCGTCAACAAGACCGCCAATATGGGACCGGAACTGCAGCATGCCGTGCCGGACGACCAGGCTCCAAGGCGCGATGCGCCATCACAGATCGATCTTTTCGGAGAGTAATGCCCGTGGACCAAACCGTGTCTCTTGCCGGACCGTTCGGTACCGGCTTCGTCCTGGGCGCCACGCTGATCATCGCCATCGGCGCGCAGAATGCCTTCATTCTGCGGCAGGGACTTATGCGCCGGCATGTCTTCATCCTCTGCCTCGTCTGCTCTCTATCGGATGCGTTGCTGATCGCAGCCGGCGTGGCCGGGCTCGGAACACTCATCGCTGAATCGCCTGCTCTCATTTACTGGGTGACGCTCGGCGGCGCGATTTTTCTTTTCTGCTACGCGCTGATCGCTTTTCGGCGTGCCTTGCGACCGAGCGCCATGGCGGAATCCTCTGCGGGCAGGGATAAGTCGGGCGGTCTGGCGGCCGCGATGGCCGCTTGCCTCGCCTTCACCTTCCTCAACCCTCATGTCTATCTGGATACGGTGCTTCTGCTCGGCTCGCTGTCGGCCCGCTATGACGGGGCGGGACGGACGGCTTACGGAGCTGGCGCGATGGCGGCGTCATTTGTCTGGTTCTTTGCGCTGGGGTATGGCGCACGCCTTTTATCGCCGGTTTTCGCACGCCCCAAGGCCTGGCGCGTCCTCGACGGCCTGATCGGAATCATTATGGCAGCGATTGGCGCCAAGCTTCTGATGCAGCTTTAAAAGTTCCGCTATTTAGGGGCAATCGGAGTCGCGGACGTAGCGCGCTTTGACGTAGCCTTTCGTGACCCGGTCGCTTTCATAATGAGTGACAGGGCACCAGCGTGAGCCCCATGGCCGGTTGAGGGGGATGCACTTAGCGTCCAGATGGATGATGCCGTGCCGTCGCGGCGGCAATTGATCGACGATGGCGGAACGGGCACTCGGACGGGCGCGCATGTTCAGCACATCGTAGGGAGCGACATTGACGACGTAGAGGCAACCGGGACCGGACGTAGCAAAGGACGCGCCTGAAGTCGCGGTCAGTAAAAAAGCTGTCGCAGCAGCCAGCAGCAAGGGGTATCGGCTCATCTCTGAAACCTCCGATCAATGCCCCTCATCGGAAAATTGCCCGACAAGCGAGTGGGAGGCAAGATGAAAGGTCCGTTCGGATCACCTATCTCGCTCAAATGCCCTAGCAAGAACGGCGGAAACCCGAAAATTCGTCAGCGATTCACTTGGAGCGGCGCGAACTGTCGGCGCAGCGTCCCGCCACGGCACCCGACACGGCGGGATGGGCAATGTTCTTGTACTGCGGCTCGAGACGGACACCGCAATGGCTATAGGTCTCGCGCTGTTTGTTCTTGCGGGCGGCGTCTTCACAACGCTTGGCGGCTTGAACGGCTTCGACGATTTCCAGCGACATGGCTCTTCCTTGTCTGGCGAAATCGAATCAAATTCGAGGCCGCCTTTTTTACGCATGTTCCACGGTAGTATGACCCGCTTTACACTTGGCTAACTCAAGTCCCCGAATGGGGTTCCAATGTGTTTTTTCGATTGAGGGGTGCCGAAATCTGTATTCTGTGGCTGCCGCGCCACAGCAGGAGCGCTCGGCAACTGCTTGACGCTCTGCCGTTCGCCGGCCCAAAAGAGCGGCCGCCGATCCCGCCCAAATGACCGGATAACCCTATGACCGAACTGCGCCTGACCAACACGATGACCCGCCAGAAAGAGGTCTTCACGCCCGAAGATACGAGCAATGTGCGGCTGTATGTGTGCGGGCCGACCGTTTACGATTACGCCCATATCGGCAATGCGCGCCCTGCCATCGTCTTCGACGTGCTGTTCCGCCTTCTCCGGCATCTCTATGGCGAGGATCACGTCACTTATGTGCGCAACATTACGGACGTCGACGATAAGATCAATTCGCGGGCGCTGCGCGACTTCGGGCCGCAGATCGAGGCGGGCGAACTGACGCTGAACGAGGCGATCCGTCAGGTCACCGAGACAACGTTCGCGCAGTACCAGAAAGATGTTGAAGCGCTGGGTTGCCTGCCGCCGACCATCCAGCCCCGCGCGACGGAACACATCGATGGCATGATTAAGATTATTCAAGCACTTTTGGACGAGGGACACGCCTACGTTGCCAATGGTGCCGAAGGCAGGGAGACGCTCTTTGATGTTCGCTCGATGGCGAATTATGGGCAACTATCGAGACGTAACCTCGATGACCAAAAAGCCGGCGCGCGAATCGACGTTGAGGATCACAAGCGAAATCCGGGCGACTTTGTTCTCTGGAAAGAAAGTGCTCCCACTCAACCCGGATGGGAGGCTGAATTCACGATTAGCGAGGAGAACCGACAGGCGCTGCATCTCAATGATTGCTACGTCTCGATCCACGGCCGCCCCGGCTGGCATATCGAATGCTCGGCCATGAGCGCGGCCTATCTCGGCGAGACGTTCGACATTCATGGCGGCGGGCTGGATCTGATCTTCCCGCATCACGAGAACGAGATCGCCCAGTCCTGCTGCGCGCATGGATCATCAGCCATGGCCAATTACTGGCTGCACAATGGTTTCGTGCAGGTCGAAGGGCGGAAGATGAGCAAGAGCGAAGGCAACTTCGTCACTATCCACGACCTGTTGCACACGGAAAAATTCGGCGGTCGCAAATGGCCGGGCGAGGTGCTGCGCCTCGCCATGCTGATGACCCACTACCGCGAACCGATCGACTTTTCTGTGCGGCGTTTGGAAGAGGCCGCGAATTGGCTAGAGCGCTGGCGACGCCGCATGCGTCAAACGGATAATCGTAAACCCAATGTCCCTTCTCTTTTCATTCATTCCATTTGCGACGATCTTGATCTCTCAAAAGCATTCGAGATGATCCATATCATGATGAATGTAGGACAGTGGGCTGAGAAAGATGAAGCCTCCAAGATTGGTGCAGTGGGCTTCGGCGACGGTTTTACTTTTTTTGAAACCTCGGAAAAGATTGCGGAATCAATAGCGACCGCGGCTGTCTGCCTGAAGTTTCTTGGTATCGATATTAGTGCCGCGGCATCGCCGGAAGAGTCACCCGATGTTGATGATTTGGCTGCAAAAATTGACCAACGCCTTGCCTTCATCCGCGAGAAGAACTGGGCCGAGGCCGACCGCATTCGCGATGAACTTCTGGAGCAGGGAATCCAGCTAAAGGATTCAAAGGATTCCGAAACCGGCGAACGCGTGACCACCTGGGAGGTGAAGCGATGACCATCACCGGCGGATGTCAAAGCGGAGCGGTGCGCTATCGTGTCGAGGGCGCATTCGGCGATCCGCATCTCTGCCATTGCCGTATGTGTCAGAAGGCCTCGGGAAACTATTTTCAGCCCTTCGGTCTGGTCCAGCATCGAAACTTCGCCCTGGTCACCGGCGAGCCGAAATGGTTTGCATCTTCGGAGCCGGCGCGGCGCGGCTTTTGCGGCGAGTGCGGCACACCGCTCTTCTTTGAGCTGCTCGGAAAGGGCCGCATCGGTGTTTCGCTTGGCTCCCTCGACGACCCGGCTTCAGTCAAACCGGTCAGCGCCTATGGCGCGGAGTCTCGGGTGCCCTTCATCGCCGAGGTGTGCGCGATCGAAGGAGAGCCGTACGATACAGAGAGCCCGACAATCGCCTCCGTCGCGGCAACGAACCGGCAAAAGTCGGGCCAGGAGCGGCGCGAATGAAGCTGACCGGCGGCTGCCAATGCGGTGCCGTCCGCTTTGTCGCAACCGGCGAGGTGAAGGAGGCCGCAGTCTGTCATTGCCGCATGTGCCAGAAGGCTGCCGGTTCGGTCATCTGGCCGTTCTTCACGGTTAAACGCGTCGATTTGGACTGGACGCGCGGCAAGCCCGACCGCTGGCGTTCATCCAATTCAGCGCAGCGCGGTTTCTGTGCGCACTGCGGCACACCGCTGACCTTCGAGCCGGATGGCAAGGAGACGATCGATCTTTCCATCGGTGCGCTGGATGATCCGGAAACCCTGCCGCCGACCCATCACGTCTGGTCGCAGAAAATGATCGGCTGGTTCGACAGCCTGATTGGTTTGCCGCGGACCGAAGAGCCGGAAATACCAAACGAGGCGACGGCGCAGCAGTCGTTTCAGCATCCCGACAACCCGACCGATGATAAAGACGGTTGGCCGAAGGGCTGAAATGCTTTCCCCGGAGGCGTCCGGGGTGTATGGGGCAAACCATGACGAAAGAACGGCTCTACCTCTTCGATACGACCCTCCGAGACGGCCAGCAGACGCCTGGCATCGACTTCTCGACCGAGGAAAAGCAGCAGATCGCGCAATGGCTGGATGAGTTCGGTATCGATTATGTCGAAGGCGGCTATCCTGGCGCCAATCCGACCGATACGGCGTTCTTTGCCAAGCGCCAGACCAACCGGGCGAGGTTCACCGCGTTCGGCATGACGAAGCGGGCCGGCATTTCCGCATCCAACGATCCCGGTCTCGCCGGCACATTGGCGAGCAAGGCCGATGCGGCCTGCCTCGTCGCCAAGAGCTGGGATTATCACGTCCGCGTCGCGCTCGGCTGCTCGCTTGAAGAAAATCTGGCGAATATCCGGGAGTCGGTCGAAGCCGTGGCCGCTTCCGGCCGTGAAGCGATGATCGATTGCGAGCATTTCTTCGATGGCTACAAAGCCAACAAGGATTATGCGCTGGCCTGTGCCAAAGCCGCCTACGAGGCGGGTGCCCGCTGGGTCATCCTGTGCGACACCAATGGCGGTACGCAGCCGATCGATGTACGGGCGATCGTCGAGCATGTGATCGGCGAAGTCGGTATTCCGGGCGATCATCTCGGCATTCATGCTCATGACGATACGGGACAGGCGGTGGCCAACAGTCTGGCGGCCGTCAATGCCGGTGTCCGTCAGATCCAGGGCACGCTGAACGGCGTGGGCGAGCGCTGCGGCAACGCCAATCTGGTCTCCATCATACCGACACTGCTTCTGAAGGAGAGTTTCGCCGAGCGGTTCGAGACCGGCGTCAGCCCTGAGAAGCTGAAGGGCCTGGCGCGCCTCTCGCGCATGTTCGACGACCTGTTGAACAGGATGCCTGATCCGCAGGCCCCTTACGTCGGTGCGTCCGCTTTCGCGACAAAAGCCGGCATCCACGCATCCGCGCTTCTCAAGGAGCCGGAAACCTACGAGCATGTGGCGCCGGAGAGTGTGGGCAATGCGCGGCGCGTCATGGTGTCTGACCAGGGCGGCAAGTCGAATTTCATCGACGGCCTCTCCCGGCGCGGCATTGCCGTGCGAAAAGACGATCCTCGGCTCGATACGCTGATCGCGCTGGTCAAGGAGCGTGAGGCGCAGGGCTATGCCTATGAGGACGCAGATGCATCGTTCGAAATGCTGGCCCGTCGGCACCTCGGCACTGTGCCGACCTTTTTCAACGTCACCAGCTATCGCTGCGTGGTGGAGCGGCGCATCAATGCCGTTGGCCAGAAGATCGATATGTCGGAAGCCGTCGTAAAGGTGGAGATCGACGGCGAGGAGAAGATGAGCGTTGCCGAGGGCAAGGGACCCGTCAATGCGCTCGATATCGCCTTGCGCAAGGACCTCGGCAAATATCAGGGCCTGATCGACGATATTGAACTGGTGGACTACAAGGTCCGCATCCTCAATGGCGGTACAGAGGCGATCACGCGTGTCATGATCGAGACGCGCGACGGGCAGGGGCGTCACTGGACGACAATCGGCGTCTCGGACAACGTCATAGATGCATCGTTCGAGGCCATGATGGACTCGATCGTCTATTGCCTGTTCGAGCGGCTGGAAGCGCAGAAGGCGGCTTGATGACGACAGCGGCCGAGACCCCGGCAAAAGCAAATCCCGCGGCGACGGATAGCGGTGACAGCCTGCCGGGCTTTGTCTTCGCTCTGTCGGCCTATTTCCTCTGGGGATTTTTGCCTTTTTATCTGAAGGCCGTCGATCATATCGGCGCGATCGAGGTGGTCGCTCACCGCATCCTGTGGTCGGTCCCCATTGCCGGTGGGTGGATTCTTTGGCTGGGACGCACGGCGGATCTCAAGCGCGCCCTCCGGGACTGGCGCATTCTCGGCATGGCCGCCGTTACCGCGACGCTCATCAGCATCAATTGGTCGATCTATGTCTGGGCCATCGCCAATGACCGGGCGCTGGAAGGCTCGCTCGGCTATTATATCAACCCGCTTTTCACCATCATGCTTGGCGCCCTCGTTCTGCGCGAGAAGGTCACACGGCTACAACTGGCGGCCATCATTTCGGCCTTCGTGGCCGTGGCTATCCTGACGTGGGAGGGAGGGGGCCTGCCGCTGGTCTCGCTGGGACTCGTCTTCTCATGGGGCGGATACGCCTACTTCCGAAAGACGCTGCCGGTCGGCCCCAACCAGAGCTTTTTCCTCGAGGTGCTTCTGCTGGCGCCGGTCGCGCTCGTCTACTTGTTGTGGCAAACCTTGTCGGGCGACAGATCCTTCTTCGGCGATGGCAGCTGGACAGATACCGGCCTCCTTCTCTTTGCCGGTGTGGCGACGGCCATTCCGCTCATTCTCTACGCCAACGGCGCCAAGCTGCTGCGGCTGTCGACCATCGGCGTGATGCAATACATCGTGCCGACGATGATCTTCCTGATCGCGGTCTTCGTCTTCAAGGAGCCGTTCGGCTGGGTACGGCTTTTGGCATTCGGTTTCATCTGGCTGGCTCTCATACTCTACGTGTCCTCGATCCTGAACGAGCGCCGCAGACTGAGGGCCAATCTGCCTCTTATCGAGCCGGGCACCCGGACGTAGGTTTTTAGGATTTCGTGGCTCTGGTAACGGCACAGCCTCTGGTCCGGTCGAATGTCTGATGCTAGCCATTTCGTCATGGAACGGATTCTCGTCTCAGCCTGCCTGCTCGGCCGGCCTGTCCGTTATGACGGCAGGCCCAAGCTTTCCAATGACGCGATTATTGCGCGTTGGATGGAGGAGGGCAGGGTGGTTTCGGTCTGTCCCGAGGTCGCCGTGGGTTTTCCGACGCCGCGTCCGCCAGCGGAGATAAGGGGAAATCAGACGAAGGAAAGCGCTCCGTCCTCTCAAGAGGTGGATTGCCGAGAACTTGACGGCGTTTCAGTGCTGGCGGGTGGGGCATCTGTCGTCGAGCAGACCGGCGGGGAGATCACCGACCTTTTCGTCAGAGCAGCCGGGGATACGGTCGCCATTGCGCGCCGATTTGGCTGCCGTCATGCCGTCCTGACCGACGGGTCCCCGTCATGCGGTTCGACGTTCATCTATGATGGATCGTTCAGCGGAAACCGCGTGGAGGGAATGGGGGTTACAACTGCGGCCCTGAGAGAGGCGGGTATTGAGGTTTGGCCAGAAACGAAGCTGGCCGAACTGGACGAATTGCTTCAGGCGGGCGGCGGCTCCCCATCCTGACCTTCACTTCAGGCCCTTGGTGCTGTGTGGCAGCGCAGATCTCATACGCGCTGCCACGGCTGTCTATCCTGAAGGATCAGTTGCTCGACTGGTCCATGCAGTTTGCGAAGAAGGTCGTGGTCGCCGGCCAGTCGGAAAATAGGCCGACAATACCGATATCGTTGTAAAGCACGTCCATCAGCTTGAGGATGTCGCCATCGTCTTTGATGATGTCGCTGACCGTCTGATAGTACCAGCCGCCGCCATTTTCGGCGTTGAGCGGGCCGGAACGCTCCAGCGACCAGCTGATGATATCCAGCCCGGCTTCTTTGGCGGCCTTGGCGTATTCGCTCGGCACCATCTCACCATCCTGCACCGTGACGAGGTACCAGAGCGGGGGCGCGATGTAATTGATGCCTTCCTCTTTCAGGTCGGCAAGCTGATATTCCCATGTCGAGCGATCGTTGACATCGAAATTCTCGTTGCTGTCCTGATCGTCGAGATAAACGGCCTGCTTGCCGAATTCCGGCTCGTTCTCGATCCAGTAACGAACATCCTCGATCTGGAAGGATTGCGGCCAGACATTGGCGGGATCGACATTGGCCGCTTTCAGCTCGTCGATCATCTTCTGCGCATAGGCCTCCTGGGTAAGGCCATCGAACGGCATCTCGACCGACGGCGCCTTCAGTTCCGGCGTCATCTTCACGTCGAGCTGCTTCATCAGTTCAATCGACTCGGCAAAGGTCAAAAGATGCGCGCCGGCCGTGTAGAGATCGGTGCGGAAGTTCGGTGTACCATCCTGATATTCTTCGGCGGTTGACGCTTTTTTGTTCGCCGCGTCCTGCTTCGGCTCAAGCGTCTTGAATTCGGCAAGCGTCAGGTCGGAAGTGCGACATTCCGCGGTCGCTTCGTTATCGCCGGAGGCCGGGGTGAAAGCTGTTGTGCAGTTGCCGGCCAGGTCCGTCGTCAGAACATTGGTCGTGGTGTGCAGATCGTTCTGTGCGTGTCGGCAGACGAGCTCCTGGTCCTTCGTGAATGTCACATCGCATTCGACGATGCCGGCACCCATTCGAGCTGCTGCAACATAGCTTTCGGCGGTATGCTCCGGAAACATGAGCGTCGCACCGCGATGGCCGATCGACCAATCCGTCCTGGTCGGCGTGTTGGAGAGACAGCCCTGAAGTTTCGTCTTCAGTTCGCCTTCCTCGAGAACATCGACGAGATAGGCTGGACGTACGCCATAGGTGATCGTGCCGACCTCCGGCGCCTTGAAAGACATGGTCTGCGGTTCGGTTGTCGCCTCGTTCGACTGGGCGTAGGCCGGAGCGGCGGCAAGGACCGTCGCAGCGGCAAGTGTGGCGCGTAAAGCAATCATGAAAAGCTCCCTCTGGTTGGGACGAGTCGAGTACTCGTCCACCAACCAGTTTAGGTCACCGATCGTAACAGTCGCGCTGCAACTGCGAACCCGGCTTCCGTTGCCAGTCGGATTCGCAGTTCGTTCATTGGAGTATCACGCGCTCAATCTTTCTTTCGCGGCAACGATCCAACGGTCGGCATTGGCGGCGCGCAGTGCTTTCGCCATGGCAACCGCTGCTGCGACGCCGTCAATGACCGGAACATGGAAATGGTCGGATAGGTTCATTGCGAGATCCGCCATGCCCGCGCAGCCAAGAACGATGGAGTCGGGCTTGTCTTCCGCGAGAGCTAACGCGATTTCAGCTCTTATGGCTTTTCCGGCGCGCTCTCGGGCACCCTCCAGTTCTAAAACGCCGATCTCGGAGGCGCGGACGCGAGCGCAGCGTGATGCAAAGCCGTAGCGTTCCAGATTGTCTTCAATGACCGGCACGGAAACGCCAAGGGTTGTGACGACCGAGAACCGTTCCCCGACCAGCATCGCGGCGTGAAAGGCAGCCTCGCCAATTCCTATGAGGGGAATGGGGGAGCGCCGTTTAAGCGTCATGAGGCCGGTATCGTCGAAACAGGCGATAATGCAGGCGTCATAGAGGCTTGGCTCCATCCTCGTCTCGAAGAGATGAAACAGGCCGGGCAGTGCGGCTGCTCCGTCCTCTGGACCTTGGATAGCTGGTGGCGTGTCGGTTGGATTGATGGCCGTGATCGTCGTGCCCTGGCCGGCGGCTGCCAACGCTGCCCGCTCGATCGACCGTGTCATCGCCGTGGTCGAGTTCGGATTGATGACGAGAATGTGCATGTTTAGACCATGCCTTCGCCGGCATCGGAGCCAAGGCGCGCGCGTCGGCGGTTCATAATGAGGACCGCGACCAGAAAAGCCGCGATGATGACCAGGGAAAAACCGGTGGTCAGCGTGCCAAGGGCGAAAATGACCGGTGTCGTCACATTGGTTGTCATGCCGAAGATTTCGAGCGGCAGGGTGTTGTAACTGCCCGCCGTCAGCAGGGTGCGGGCGAATTCATCATAGGAAAGGGTGAAGCCGAAGAGGGCGACACCGATCAGCATGGGAGCGATGATCGGCAGCACGACATGACGGATCGTCTGCCATGATGACGCTCCCTGATCCCTTGCAGCCTCCTCATAGGATTTGTCGAAACGGTTGAAGACGGCGAACATGATCAGCAGGCCGAAGGGGAGGGTCCAGGTCAGTTGCGAGCCGAAGCCGGAGGTCGCCCAATGGACGTTGAGGCCGGCCCGCGAGAAGATCAGGCCCACGCCGAGCGAGATCAGGATGGACGGGATCACAAGCGATATGATGATCAGATAGAAGATGACGCCCGAGCCGGCAAACCGCTTTCGGAAGGCCAGCCCTCCCATCACGGAAACGACCACGGTGGTGACCATCACCATAAGGCCAAGAACGAGCGAGCGGCCGAAACTGCCCCAGATGTCGCCGACCGCCTGTTGCTCGAACAGGTCGCGGAACCAGTGAAGCGAGACGCCGCGCATCGGAAATGTCAGGCCACCGCCCGGTCCCTGAAACGAGAGGATCGCAATGGTTAGGGTCGGGCCGTAAAGGAAAACCAGAAAAAGCGCGAAGATGAAGGCAAGGACGTAGAAGGAGCGGGGCCGGGTTTCCATTTCATAGCTCCTTTCGAATGTCGACAAAGCGAAGCAGTATCGCGATCACCAGCAGGACGGTGCCCAGCAGAACCACGGCGGTGGCGCAGGCCGACGGATATTGCAGAAGGCTGATATCGTTGGAGATCAGGCGACCGACATTCGCTTTTTGCGAGCCAGACATGAATCGCACGGTGATGAAGTCGCCCATGACGAGCGTCACGACGAAGATCGAGCCGATCATGATGCCGGGCTTGGTCAGCGGAATGATGACATTGGTCAATGTCTGAAAGCCGGTTGCGCCATTATCGTAGGCCGCTTCGATCAACGATCTGTCGATACGCATCATCGTGTTGAAGATCGGCACGACCATGAAGAGCGTGTAGAGATGGACGAATGCGAGGATGACCGAGAAATCGGAGTAGAGGAGCCATTCCAGCGGCTCGTCGATCGCTCCCATCGAGATAAGCGTGGAGTTGGCGATGCCGTTTCTGCCCAGAAAGGGAATCCACGAAATCATGCGAATGATATTCGATGTCCAGAAGGGGATGGTGCACAGCAAAAACAGAGCGACCTGCCAGGTCAGCGTGCGCACGTGGAACGCCAGAAAATAGGCGACGGTGAAACCGAGGATGAGGGTGACCGCCCAGGTGACCGCTGCATATTTGAGGGTGTTGAGAAAGACCTTATAGGTGACGGGCGAGGTCAGCAGGAACTCATAATTGTCGAACTGAAAGGCCGGATAGATCGAAAATTCGGTCGCGCCCCAGAAACTGACGACCACGATCATGATGATCGGCAGGACCAGAAAGAATATGAGGATGAGCGCAAGCGGCGCGGAAAGAAGCCAGGCGCTCAGCGCACCTGACAGTTTTAGCGTCACTCGATCCTGCGTTCCGATCGGTACGGTCTGGGTCTGGTCTGTCATGGGCAGCGTCATCCACGGTGGTAGGCGGCGTCCCGGCCAAGAGAGGAAAGCCGGAACGCCAGTGCGGTCGGATCAGGTCAGGCCGCGATGAACTCGTTCCATTTGCGGACCATGTACTGGTTTTCATCCATGACAGCGTTCCAGCACGCCACAGAGCCCATTCGGTCGTAGAACGAGCCGCCATCCCGCGTTTCGCCCGGCTGGGCCATGACGTCACCAAAAGGATTGGTGATCGGCTCGACGGCTTCCTTGCCTTCGAACCAATAGCCCCATTCATTTTCGGACATGTGGTCTTTGGACGTTTCCGGAACGGCGGAATAATAGCCCTGACGCATGAGGAAGCCGCCGACCCATCCGTCGAGATACCAGTTGATGTAGTCGTAGGCTGCATCCAGCTCCATGCCGGTCAGTGACTTGGAAAGGCCGATGCCGCCGCCCCACGAGCGATAACCTTCTTCCAGCGGCTGGTAGATGCATGGAATACCGCGCGACTTGACGGCTGTGATCGCCGGCGACCACATGGACTGGATGACGACCTCGCCGGACGCCATGAGATTGACGCTCTCGTCGAAACTCTTCCAAAAAGCGCGGAACTGGCCGTTCTTCTTGGCTTCCGTAAAGATGGCGAAGGTCTTGTCGATCTCTTCGCGGGTCATGTTGCCCTTGTCGCCATACTGGATCTCGCCCATGGATTCGCAGACCATGGCCATGTCCATGATGCCGATCGAGGAAATGTCGAGAATCGAGGCCTTGCCCTTGAATTCCGGGTTCAGCAGTTCGGACCAGTTCTTGATCGGACGGCCGATGAGATCGGGCCGAATTCCAAGCGTATCAGCATTGTAGATGGTCGGGATGAGTGTCATCCAATTGGTCGGTTCGTCCGCAAAGGTGGTCGCGCCCGGCTCTGGGATAAAACCGACCTTGTGCGGTGCGGTGCCCTGGGCGATTTCGCTTTCGGGTGTAAGCTTTCCATCTTTGAAGATGCCGACGATCTGGTCGTAGCGCTTGATTTTGGAGACATCCATTGCCTGAAGGTTGCCTGTCGGCCAGACCTTCTTGCAGATCCAGTATTCAATATCGGCGATGTCGAAGGAATCCGGCTGGGTGGCCGCGCGCTGTGTCACGCTATCGGAATCGAGGGCCGTCATCTCGAGCGTGAAGCCGAGATCCTCCTTTACCTTCTGGGCGACCTCGTTGAGATTGGACACGCCCGTACCGAACTGGCGCAGTGTGATGTTCTTGATATTCTGTGCCCAGATCGTCGGAAAGCCGGTGATCGCACCGCTACCAACCGCTGCGCCGGCGGTGGCCGCCGCACCCTTGAGAACGGAACGTCGGCTAACGCCCTTTTTGCTACTATCGATCGTCATATCGGAACTCCTTTTCGCTTCCGGTCACGGTTCACGGGCGCGGTGCCGTGAGATTCTGCGGCTCAGGCCGCGAGCTGGTGGGCGTCGTCCGGTTTCCAGGTCAGGAAGACGGTGTCGCCAATTTCAAAGGGATTGGAGAAAAACTCGCTCTCCGGCACGGCCGCGATGAATTCATCGCCTTGTCCCGTCAGGAGCGATACGTTCACGATCGTGCCGAGATATTCGATCTCGCGCACTTGTGCGTCGATCATTCCGTCATCCGCCGGGGTTTTGGAGAGCGCAACCCGGTCGGTGCGCACGGCCAGTTTGGCGGCGCCATGACCGATCACGTTATGGCCGCCAATGAAGCGGGCGACGAACTCGGTTCGGGGCGCGTTGAAAACCTCACGCGGCGGTCCATCCTGCTCGATCTTGCCGTCGTTCATGACGATGATGCGATCGGCGAGTGCGAGCGCTTCATCCTGGCTGTGCGTGACGTGGATGAAGGAGATGCCAAGTTCGCGTTGGAGCTTTTTCAGCTCTGCGCGCATGCGGATGCGAAGAAAGGGATCGAGCGCAGAAAGCGGCTCATCGAGCAAAAGGATCTGTGGCTGCGTGATCAGCGCACGGGCAAGGGCGACGCGCTGCTGCTGCCCGCCGGAGAGTTGAGCCGGAAGGCGGTCCCCATAGGCCGACATATCCACCAGTTCGAGCAACCTCGATGCTTCGGCATGGCGTTTCGCCTTGTCGACGCCTTTCATCTTGAGGCTGAAGGCAACATTGTCCTTCACGCTCAGATGCGGAAACAGCGCATAGTTCTGAAACATCATCGCCGTGCCCCGCTGTGCGGGAGCCAGATCGGTGACGTTTTTGCCACCGAGGATGATATCGCCTTCGGAGACCGACTCATGGCCGGCGATCATGCGAAGGGTCGACGATTTGCCACAGCCTGACGGGCCCAGAAGGCACGCATAGGTTCCACCTGCGATCTTTTGATTGATCGCGTCGACAGCGACGGTATCACCGTATCGCTTGGTCAGGCTGACGAGTTCCAGGCCCCGATCACGCATCATCGCACCTTCCGTTTCGGTTGCGATTGAGGTGAAGCAATGAGCGTGCCAATTGGCAGCGAGCGCGTGTTCCCGCGCTTTCTGGCCGTCGCAATCAGGTTTCACCATCATGCAGCTTAAGGAATGCGCACAATAAATGATCATTAAGAATACGAAATGACCACGCCATTGTATACAATGTGATCGTTTGATTGGGTGGGATCGTGGGCGTAAGAAGTTCGGCGTCAGTGGACTATTCTGAGTCGCCAAGGTGACCGGACCGATCGGAGGCAGAGGCGATGCGGCAAGTGACGACCGATGAGCTGGATGGCGGCTATTCGCTGCCGCCGGGCCGGGCGCTCGCGATTTGTCAGCAGATTGAAGCCGCGATTTTGGAACACCGCCTTCAACCCGGCATGAAACTGGCCGAAGACGAGGTTGGCGAAACTTTCGGCGTCAGCAGGACGGTCGCGCGTACGGCTTTGCAAGCGCTTGCGCATGGCGGCTTGGTGACCATAGAGCGCAATCGCGGTGCGTTCGTTTCACGCCCTACTATGCGTGAGGCGCATGAGGTGTTCGAGGCAAGAGGGCTGATCGAACCCCGGATCGCGCGGATGGCTGCAAAGGCGATCACGCCAGAGCAACTGGCTCAACTGAAATCGCATATCGATGCGGAGCACGATGCTGTCAGAATAGGCAATAAGGGGCTGGCGCTGGCGCTGTCGGGCACCTTTCACAACGCGATCGCAGAGATCGCCGATCAGAAGGTGCTGACGCATATTCTGCGCTCGCTCGTTTCGCGCTCGTCACTGATCATAGCTCTTTATGGGAAACGCCCCGACACGGCCTGCGAGAGTCACTCGCACCATGCGCTCATGGACGCTTTCGCCAAGAACGACGTAGCCGGTGCCGAAGAGATCATGAAAAGCCATATCATCGATCTGCACTCCGGTCTCGACCTGAAGGAACGGGCGGTTGAGAAGCCGTCGCTAGCCAACGTTTTCCAGTTCACCCAAGCGAAATGAACGAAGCGCTTTTGGCCGCGCGAAGAATGCTGCCGGCCGACGTTCCAGGATGAAAGCGGCAATCAGCCGCCATCGCTCCAGACCGTGCGATAGAGGTCGAAACGCCTGTCGCGCATGTTGCGGACCGAACCTTTTGCGCGGGCCCAGGTCACCGAATTGAGGTTGAGGTCGGCCACGGCGACCATCTCGACATTTTCCGATGCGAGGGCCGCGATGCCGTCACGCGCGAATGGGAAATCCGAGGGTGTGAAGATGCCGCTCTCCGCCCACTGGATATCCAGATTGGAAACATTGTCCAGATTGCCGGTCATTCCCGACGTGACGACATAGCATTGGTTTTCGATGGCACGGGCCTGGCAGCAATAGCGGACGCGCCAATAGCCGTGGCGTGTATCGGTGTTGTAGGGCACGAAGAGGATGCGCGCGCCCTGATCGGCGAGCCGCCGCCCCAATTCCGGAAACTCGCTATCGTAGCAGATCATCACGCCGATTGGCCCGCAATCCGTTTCGATCGCCTCGACCGCGTCGCCGCCATGAATATTCCAGTAGGTCCGTTCATCCGGCGTAGGATGGATCTTCTCCTGGGCGTGCACCGATCCGTCGCGCAGGAACACGTAAGCGATATTGTGAATATCGCCATCTTCCACGATGGTCGGATGACTGCCGCCGATAATGTTGACGTTTCGCTTAACCGCCATGTCGCGCAGCCGGTTGACGAATTCTTCCGTGTGTTCCGTCAGCCGGGCAATAGCCTTGTCCGGCGCCAGTTCTTCGGGTTCACAGGACAATAGTTGCAAGGTGAAGAGTTCGGGGAAGACAACGAAATCGCCCTCATACTCCGAGGCGACGTCGACGAAATAATCGACCGCCTTGTAGAACTCTTCCGTATCATTGAGCGTCCGCGCCGCCATTTGCACGGAAACGATGCGCACCACTTCCGGATCGAGCCGGGTGACGGGCTGGTTGTCGAGGTTTGGATCATAATACGGATTACGCCAGAGCATCAGCGCGGCGTGTCCGTCGGACGGTTTGTCCTCGCGATTATAGAGCCGCATGACACGCTCGGGCTCGAAACCGGCACGGATCTGGAAATCCAGTGTCGGATCTTTCGTTTCCCTTCGTTTCACCGAAGCGAGGTACTCGTCGGGGTCAGGAAACTGTTTGCGCTTCTTGGCATAGCCCGCCATCCGGCCGGCAAAGACGATGCCCTTGAGGTCCAGTTCGACACACAGAGCCTGGCGCGCATCATAAAGCCGCTTGCCGATTCTCAGCCGCCGCCTGGACGGGTCGACCATCACCTCGAAACCGTAGAGCCAGTCACCATTGCCATCGTGGGTTGAGCCATAGCCACCCCCGGTGATCTGGATCCAGTCGTGCTGCCCGAAGGCCTTGCGCTCCTTCACT
Organism: Notoacmeibacter ruber; assembly: GCF_003668555.1. Classification (NCBI taxonomy): domain Bacteria; kingdom Pseudomonadati; phylum Pseudomonadota; class Alphaproteobacteria; order Hyphomicrobiales; family Notoacmeibacteraceae; genus Notoacmeibacter; species Notoacmeibacter ruber. The sequence continues at coordinate 1,009,616 of NZ_RCWN01000001.1, forward strand.
CGGAGCGTCGCCGCGTAGCCGACGACCTTGCCCTCATAGGTTGCCACGAACTGACCACGGGCAAACGTGTTGATGTGGCCCCGGATCATGCCGCGCGTATAAGGCGTCTCCACCGGATAGACACGCTTGGACAGTTCGACGAGCGCGTCGATATCTGCCGCTGTCGCATTACGGATTTGCAGTTTCGCCTTGGTGGATTTCATGGACCCGCACTTAAAGATTGTGATGGGCGCGCAGATAAAGCCGACTGACGCCCCGGCAAGCCGTAAGGGCCTAGAGTTTGTCGGAAAGGTCCTGCTGTTGCGTTCCCTGTTTCGGGGCCTGCCCGGACCATCCGGCCTCTACCGCGGTAACCACATCTTCGACCCGATGAACGGTGATCGGCTCGACCCGGCTTGCGGAATGGATGAAGCCGGCGGTCGACATATGCGAGAGCAGACTCTCCATCGGTTTCCAGAAATCCTTGAAGGAGGCGAAAACCATCGGCTTCTGATGACGGCCGAGCTGCGCCCAGGTCATGATCTCGACGATCTCTTCCAATGTTCCGAGGCCGCCCGGCATGGCAACGAACGCATCGCTTTTGTCGAACAGCATATGCTTGCGCTGATGCATGGTCTCGACCACGTGATATTCGTCGAAGAGGGACGTATCCCCGTCGCCCTGCTCGCGATCCAGAAGAAACTGCGGAATAATTCCGGTGACATGCCCGCCGGCTGCCTTGGTCCCGCGCGCCACGGCGCCCATGAGCCCGCGAAGGCCTCCGCCGAAGACGAGGTTGCAATTGGAGCTGCCGATCGATTCGCCCAACTGATAAGCCAATTCGACAAAGCTCGGATCGACGCCGTCACTCGATCCGCAATAGACACAAATGGATCGTTTCATTGCGTTTTCCTTTTCCCGCGCTGTGTGGGCCATGATCGGGCACCAAACCTTTTCTCGAGGCAATAGGCGCGCTAAGCCTCCTATTGACGAAAAGTTAAGCCTTCAAGGGGCGGGGAGAGGAATCGATGGGCCGGCTTTTATTTGCCATTGTGTTGTTCGCCGTGGGCTTCGTCGGTGCGGTTTGGCTGACGGCGGTCTCGACTGATCGCGAGCTGGGCGACCTTCTGAGCCAGGATACGTTCCGTCAGTTGATGAGGGGGGAAGGCGTAACGCTGGAGACGGCGGAAGAGCGCGGCCCGGAGGACAGCGAAACCGTCGAACCTGTTGCGGCGACGCCGGATGACTCTGTCGCCGCGAGCGATGATGAGCCACAGGCCGAAAGCGAACAGGACGTCGCCCTTGCCGACGCCGAAGCGCAGACAGAAGAAGAGGGCGATGAACCCTCCTCGGCTCCCGGCGACGAATCCGATACCGGAAGCGAATCGGATTCGGATCAGACGGCTTCCGGCGACCGGTTCGTGTTCGGCAATGTCGCTACCGACGGAGATGGCCGCCTGGCAGTGACGGGCACCGCGCCGCCCGGTGCGCCGGTCGAGCTTCTCCTTGGCGATGAGGTGGCCGCTTCGACCAATGCGGACGATGAGGGCCGCTTTTCCCTTCGAACGAGCGTCCCTCTTCCGGCGGGCAAGAACGAGCTGACGCTTCGTTCGGAAACCGGTAGCGGAACGCCTGTCATTTCACCCGAAACGCTTACGGTGACCGTTCCGGACGAGGCCGACATGGCGATGAGTGCGATAGCGACGAACAGCGCCACCGAGGAGCAGCGGACGATCAAGATCGCAGATCCGTCTTCGGATGATGAGGAGGCCGCCGCGACGCGGGATGGAGAGCAGGCGCCCGCCGATGATGCTGCTGAGGATGTGGTGGCGGCCGCTGACGAAGGCGGTGCTGATCGCGCGGTGGAGGACGATTCCGCGGCAGAAGGATCGCTTTCGGATCCTGCCGCTAACGAAGCGGAAACGCCATCGACAAATTTGAACGTGGAAGAGGCGACTGACGCACCGTCTTCGCAGCAGGCGCTCGATCAAGGCGACGTTCCGGCTGAGGACCAGGAAGTCGCCGAGCTTTCTGAACCGGCTGTGTCCGGCGCCACAGATGCGGAGGAGGCGGCAGCGTCGACGGCGGATAGTGACCCCGCTGCTGGAGAAGATGAAGAGGCGGCAAGACCCAATCAGGCCGACGACGCCGATGGGAACAGCAGAGCCGAGCCGGTATCCCAAGAGGCAAGCGCCGATACCGAGACCGATGGGACGGCCGACGATGGTACAGCACGCGCATCTGTCGCTGAAGAAACGACCGATGACGGCACCAATTCTTCGCAATCAGCCCCAGTCGCTCCCGTCCTGCCCCGGATCGAAGCCATCGAGATCGACGGTCCGTCGGTGCTCGTGACCGGTGCAGCAAAACCCGGCTCCCGCATCCGCATATTCGCGGGCGATGACGAACTGGGCGTGACGAAGGCCAACGAAAACGGTCGCTTCCTGCTGGAGACCGACGCCGATATTCCGGTTGGCCCCGTCTCCTTGCGGGCCGAAGAGCTGGGTGACGAGGATGATGTGGTTCGCTCAAGCGTGACGCCATTCGAGCGGACGCCCGGCGAGCGCGTGACGGCGGTCGCCGAAGCTTCCGCTGCGGATGGCGGCGCGTCGTCCGAAGGGTCTGAGCAATCGACGGCTGACAGACCACAGAATGCGGATGAGGCAACCGAAACGGCCTCGGAGGCTGCCGATGTCATGGCGAACGCCACCGCTGAAGGACAGGTTGAACGACCCTCGGAAGAAGAAGACGCGGCGAATAGACCGTCAGCTTCGGGTGCGGAGCCGGATCCGTCAGGCCAGCCGGACGACGCGGATGGAGCTGCACTGTCCAGCGACCAGGGGAGGGTTGCGCAATCCACCGAGGGTGAGTCGCAGGAGCCGTCCGCAGCCTCTTTGTCTGACACCTCAAACACTGGTGCCGATCAGGCTGTCGAGCCTGATGAGGCTGAACCGGGGGAAGTCGATCCGCAGGTCGTAAAGCCAGAGCCGAGCGCACAGGACGTCGCAAGCAAGGACGATGCCGCGCCTGCCGATAAGCCTGCATCGAACAGCACGAACGCGCCTTCGGCTGCAGAAACTGGCACGTTGCCCGCCGATGATGATCGTGCCGATCAGGATGCTGTCGCTGCGAACACGTCTGATACGGGGGAGGCCGATACGGCCGAAAGTAACCAGGCGGACGGTCCGGTATCACCCGGAAAGGCGGGCTCGGAATCGGACTCTGCTTTTGAGCGTGCCCGTTCCGCGATGGAACGTGCCGGCAGTGCCCTCCGCGGCATGATGGACGACAAAGAGAGCGAGGATGCCGCATCTCAAAGCGCGTCTCCGGAGAACGGCACCAGTGAAACGGGGTCCGATCCGATTTCTGGTCAAGCCCGGGATGATGGGCAGGCTGCCGATCCTTCTCAGGAGACCGCCGAGGGCGACACAGCGCGAACAGCTCAGGTTGAATCGGAAGCGGATGATAAGGCAACTGATGAGACATCCCGAGAGACAATGTCAGAGACCACCGATGAGGATGCGGATGACGCGGCCAGACTGCCGGCCCCTCCGAGCGTCTTCGAGGTCCGACGCGGCGACACGATCCGGTCTCTGACTCGTCTGCTTTATGGGCCGGATGTCCCCGATGCCGCATTCGTGGATGTCTCATCGGGGAAAGTGGTTGAGACAGGGGATTTGCGGCCAGGAATGCACCTTCGCCTCCCGAAGGCTGGCCCCGCTAGACGGCAACCCGATCTAGAGGCTTTGGGTACGCGGCTCATCTCTGCTACCGACAAGTAGACCTCCATCTGGATTTTACCCGGGGCCGGCTCAACAAGCCGGCCTCCATTTCTTTCTCGCTCGTTGCATCCGGTTGCCTCTCACTACTTCATCGTATAATTACGATGAAGAAACGCGGTTTTTTACAACCATATGAGCGCCAGCGATGGATGCGACGAAGATACTGGCCGCCCTGGCCCATCCCGCCCGGCTGAGCATCATCCGGCAGCTTCGGGGCTGTGAATGTGCTTGTTGTGGCGAGATGACGTCTCTGACCGGCCTAGCGCAGAGCACCACATCGCAGCACCTCCGGGTGCTTCTCGATGCCGGTTTGGTCGAACGACGCATGGCCGGCACCACCAGCCTCTACCGCCTGTCTGACAATGCGGCGGATCTGCTTCGCCGCACTGGCGAGTTGGTCAGCGGATTGGTGCCTGAGGATGGTTGCGGCTGTGAAATGCCGATTCAGGAGAAAGTCATGACGGAATGAGTGGGACAGTTTCGGCCGATCGGGGATCGACACTACAGACGCTGAAAAACCTGTGGCCCTACATGTGGCCGTCCGATCGGGCTGATCTGAAATGGCGCGTCGTCTGGGCAACCGTCTTTCTGCTGATCGCGAAAGTGGTTCTCATCGCCGTTCCCTATTTCTTCAAATGGGCGACTGATGAGCTGGCGCAGGATGGCGATGGTGCGCCGTCCTGGTTACCGCTGGCGGTGGCAGGGCCGATCGCGCTCGTTCTCGGCTATAATCTCGCCCGCATCGCCCAACAGGGATTTAACCAGTTGCGCGACGCACTGTTTGCGCGGGTCGGGCAGCACGCGGTCCGGCAACTGGCCTACAAGACCTTCGTGCATATGCACAAACTGTCCTTGCGCTACCATCTGGAACGGCGGACTGGCGGCCTCTCTCGTATCATCGAGCGCGGCACGAAGGGAATCGAGACGATGGTCCGGTTCACCATCCTCAACACGATTCCGACGATCCTCGAATTTGCAATCGTGGCGGTCATTTTCGGCCTGGCCTACGGTGTCTGGTATGTCGTGGTGATCGCGCTGACAATATGCGCCTATAGCTGGTTTACCGTCCGGGCCTCGGACTGGCGCATCCAGATCCGCCGTGAAATGAATGATTCCGACAACGACGCCAACACGAAGGCGATCGACAGTCTCCTCAATTTCGAAACGGTCAAATATTTCGGTAATGAAGAGATGGAATCGGCGCGGTTCGATCGCTCCATGGCCCGTTACGAGGAAGCGGCTACCAAGACCTGGACCTCGCTGGGATGGCTCAATTTCGGCCAGGCCCTTATCTTCGGTCTCGGCATGGGGACGGTTATGGTGATGAGCGTCATCGCCGTACGCGCGGGTACCCAGAGCGTGGGCGATTTCGTCTTCATCAATACGATCCTCATGCAGCTCGCCGTGCCATTGAACTTCATCGGTTTCGTCTATCGGGAAATCCGGCAGGGGCTGGCGGACCTGGAGCAGATGTTCGGACTTCTCGATGTCGATGAAGAGGTTCAGGACGCGCCGGATGCCACACCGCTCGTCGTTGAGGAGGGGGCAATCCGCTTTGACGACGTCCACTTTGCCTATGATGCCAATCGCCCCATCCTGCGGGGCATCAGCTTCGAGGTACCCGCCGGTCGAACGATTGCCATCGTCGGACCGTCGGGTGCGGGCAAAAGCACGATCAGCCGCCTGCTCTACAGGTTTTATGACATTCAGGCCGGATCGATCACCATTGACGGTCAGGATGTTCGCGACGTGACGCAACGCAGCTTGCGCAGTGCGATCGGAATGGTCCCGCAGGACACCGTCCTCTTCAACGACACCATCATGTACAATATTCGCTATGGTCGGCCCTCCGCGACCGAAGCCGAAGTCGTGCGGGCGGCAGAGCTGGCGCAGATCGCCGATTTCATTCGCAGCCTGCCTGACGGCTTCGACACGATGGTCGGCGAGAGAGGGCTCAAACTGTCGGGCGGCGAAAAGCAGCGTGTCGCCATCGCCCGAACCATTCTGAAAAGTCCTCCCATTCTCATTCTGGACGAGGCGACCAGCGCGCTCGATACGCATACGGAACAGGAAATTCAGGCATCTCTGGACCTCGTTTCCAAGGACCGTACTACGCTGGTTATCGCGCACCGACTTTCGACCATTGTCGATGCCGACGAGATCATTGTCCTGCAAGGCGGCATGATTGCCGAGAGAGGAACGCACCGTGAGCTGATCGAACGGAGTGGCCTTTACGCCGATATGTGGAACCGCCAGCAGGAGGCGACGGAGGCCGAAGAACGATTGCGCCGTGCCCGAGAAGAGGACGAAATGGGTGTGGTCGTAAGGAAGTCACCCGCCCATTGACGAGAGCAATGCGAAAGGCTGATGGCTCTCGTCAACAGTACTGGAAAGAGCCTGACTGTCGGGTGCTAAAGTCGACCACCATCTCATCTCGACAGGGCCGAAAACGATGTTTGCCAATCTATCGCTGGGAACCGCCATTATCGGCGCGACAGTCCTGCTCCACACTGTCGGGCTCATGCTGCTGACGGGGACAATGACCGTCCTTATCCGCTGGTTTCGTTTGCATAAGCATCGGGGCGGCAAAACCGGAGCGATGCTCTTCACTGTTCTGGGGCTCTTTGCCGTTCACACAGCGGAGGTGTGGTTATGGGCCTTTGCCTATCTGATGCTTGGGGCGAGCCCGAGCTTTGAGTCCGCGCTCTATTTCTCAACCACCACCTTTTCCACTCTTGGCTATGGTGATCTGATCCTTCCCTCCGAATGGCGGCTTCTTGGAGCGCTCGAGGGGATCAACGGTTTTCTTCTGATCGGCTGGTCGACGGCCTATCTCGTCGCCGCGTCGACCCGCCATGGCCCGTTTCGGATGGGCGAGCATTTCTGAAAAAGAAAGCCCCGGCGTTTCGGCCGGGGCGCGTTAGCTTCGATTGAATGAAGCTCACTCCTCGAGTGATTCTTCGGCCTTCTGGTCCACCAGCTTCATCTCGGCTTTCTTGCGCTTTTCGAATTGCGGTGCGAACTCGCGCGCTTCCTTCTCGGAAAAAACCTCTTTCGCCTTGGCGAAGATATCCTCTTCTTCCTCGTCGATATGATGCTCGTAATCGTGGCGCATCTGTTTGAACTTGGTGAGCCAGCCAGGTGAACTCATATCCATCTGGTTGAGTTCTTCCATCATGTCATCGAGCTCCTTGTGCTCGGAGACGGAGTGGCGCGCGTCGTCCTGTCCGTCCGGATCGGACATCAGCTGCGAATAGAAGGTCTCTTCCTCCGCGGCGGCGTGGCTCTTCACATCGTAGTAGAATTCTTCCCACGCCGTACGGCGCTTCTCGCTATCGCCCTGCGTATCGCCGATCGTCTCCAGCAGCGCCCGGTGATTGTCGTGGTCGGATTTGATCGCCTCGTAAATGGTCGTCATCAATGGTACCCCTTTTTAGAATGTTTCCAAAAAGTAGGGCGACGACTGTCGGAAGCAAAATGCCGAGAGCGAAAATTTTGCGCCATGCTTTGCAAGCCATCAGGCTTGTCTTATGTGGGGCAATACGGCTTTCCGCCCGCCGGAACAGGGAGAACGGCAATGAGTTTGACGGATACCATAAAGAAGACGCTCGTACCTGTGCGTCAGGAAGGCTATCCGTTCATCGCCGCCTTCTTCGCGGTCGCGGTCCTGCTGGGCTTTCTCTGGTCGGGCCTTTTCTGGATCGGTCTGGCGCTGACCGCCTGGTGCGCCTACTTCTTTCGCGATCCTGATCGCTATGTGCCCGTCGACGATGGGCTGGTGATTTCACCGGCCGATGGACGAGTTTCGGCCGTCGGCCCTGCCGTTCCACCGGAAGAGCTGATGCTGGGCGCGGATCCGATGCTCAGGATTTCGGTGTTCATGGATGTCTTCTCCTGCCATGTGAACCGCGCGCCGGTTCGCGGACGCATTTCCCGTATCGCTTATCGCTCGGGCAAGTTCGTCAACGCCGACCTCGACAAGGCAAGCCGCGAGAACGAACGGAACGGCCTCGTCATCGACGGTCCGCATGGTGCAATTGGCTGCGTGCAGATTGCCGGGCTCGTCGCGCGGCGGATCATCTGCTGGGCCCAGGAGGGTGAGGCTCTGGTCGCCGGTGAGCGTTTCGGTCTGATCCGTTTTGGCAGCCGGCTCGACGTCTATTTACCCGAGGGCGCTGTCTCTCGCGTGGTCGCTGGCCAGACAGCCATTGCAGGCGAAACCGTGCTGGCCTCGTTCGAGGAAGGGCAATCCGCTGCCCACGCGGTGCGGCGCTAGAGTGGGCCGATGACGCAAACCCCGGATCAGGAGAAAGATATCGCCAATACATCGGGCCGCGGACCACGGCTGCGGGAAATCCCGCTTCGGCTGATCTGGCCGAATCTCGTCACAGTCCTGGCTATCTGTTTCGGCCTCACCGGCATGCGCTTCGCTTTGGAAGGCGATATGGAGCGTGCCGTCTACCTGGTACTTGTTGCGGCTTTCCTCGACGGTATCGACGGCCGGCTGGCGCGGATGCTGAAAGCCACCAGCCGGTTCGGCGCGGAGATGGATTCTCTGGCAGACATTGTCAATTTCGGTGTCGTGCCGGCGATTCTTCTCTACAGCGACCTTTTGCATCTGACCAAGCCATTCGGTTGGATCGCCGTGCTCATCTTCGCAATAGCCTGCGGCCTGCGGCTTGCACGCTTCAATGTGATGAGTGAAAATCCGGGCAGGGCGCCGTGGCAGGGCGAATACTTCGTTGGCATGCCCGCGCCCTCTGCTGCCGTCCTGCTTCTTGTGCCCGTCTATCTCGGTGTACTGGGCGTCGAGCCAAGCCCCACATTCGCAGTGATCGCTACGATTTATGCCTTGGGCGTCGCCATTCTCACGGTCAGCCGTCTGCCGGTCTGGTCCGGCAAGGCTCTCGGAGCGCGCGTGCCACGCGATGCCGTTGTGCCGATTCTCCTAGCCGTCGTGATCTTCGCGATGGTGCTTTACTCATACACCTTTCTGACGCTGGTCGTCGGCTCCATTCTCCTGTTGGCTTCGATCCCGATCTCGACGTATCGCTACAATGTGCGCCTCAAGGCCTGGCAGGAGCGACAGGATCTTGGCCAAACCGAAGCCGAACCCGACGACCGACGCGAGCCGATCGACGAGGATATCTCGCTTTAGGCGACGATGGCGTCAGGCCGGTGCGGGAAGGTCGACAAAAACCTGATCGCGTGCTTCGAAGCGCTTGCCGGTCACCTGCAATTGCGGTGAGGCAAGAAACAGCAGGCGCTGTGCGATCTCGGATGGATGCGGCAACGTTTCCGGCTCTTCGCCCGGCATGGCCTGCGCGCGCATGGCGGTGCGCGTGGCGCCTGGATTGGCCATATTCACGCGCACGGCCATGTTCTGCGTCTCGTGCGCCCAAGAGCGCCCGAGTGCTTCCAGCGCCGCTTTGGAAGCGGCATAAGGACCCCAGAACGCCTTGGCGGACGATGCTGCGCCGGAACTCATGAGGATCGCCCGACCTGCATCGGAAAGTCGTAACAGCGGATCGACGGAACGGATGAGGCGCCACTGGCTGATGACGTTCACGCTCATCACTTTCTCGAAGACTTTTGCCTCGACATGGCCGATAGGGGAAATGGTGCCGAGGACCCCGGCATTGGCGACAAGCACGTCCAGCTTGCCCCACCGCTCATGAATGGCGCCGCCGAGACGGTCGATGCCGGCCATGTCCGTCAGGTCAAGCGGTACGAGAGTAGCGCTGCCGCCGGCTGCCTTTATTTCATCGTCGAGTTCTTCCAGACCACCGACGGTGCGGGCAACTGCGACAACATGCGCGCCGCAACCGGCCAGACCCTTGGCAATGAAGTAGCCGATCCCGCGCGACGCGCCCGTCACGAGAGCAACGCGTCCGGAAAGATCCGGCACCGTTCCGATCAATTCACTCAAAACCTAGCCTTTCGACGACAGGACGGAGAGGCGCCGGACATTGTCGGAACCTTCAAGATCCGTGAGTCGTGTTGGATATTCTCTCGTAAAGCAAGCATCGCAGAATTGCGGCTTCTCATCATTGCGTTTCTCTTCGCCGACGGCGCGGTAAAGGCCGTCATTGGAAAGAAAGGCGAGGCTGTCGACCCGAATGAAATCCGCCATCTCCTCGACCGACATGCGGCTTGCAAGAAGCTTGGCGGTTTCCGGTGTGTCGACGCCATAGAAGCACGATGCGCGCGTTGGTGGGGAAGCGATGCGCATATGCACCTCCTTGGCGCCGGCATCGCGGATCATCTGAACGATTTTCTGGCTTGTCGTTCCGCGCACGATCGAATCGTCGACCAGCACCACCCGCTTGCCCTCGATCGTTCTGCGATTGGCGTTGTGCTTCAGCTTCACGCCCATATGGCGGATCGAGTCGCCCGGCTGGATGAAGGTTCGACCGACATAATGGTTTCGGATAATGCCGAGTTCGAAAGGCAAATTGGCTTCCTGCGCATAGCCGATCGCGGCAGGCGTTCCGCTGTCGGGCACGGGAACCACCATATCGGCCTCGATCGCCTCTTCGCGCGCCAGTTCCGTGCCGATATTCTTGCGAATGGCATAAACGTCGCGACCCTCGATCACCGAATCCGGGCGAGCGAAGTAGACATATTCGAAGATGCAGAAGCGACTTTCCACGCTGTCGAACGGAAAATGGCTCTGGATGCCCTTTTCTGTGATGACGACCATCTCGCCCGGCTTCACGTCCCGGACGAAGCGCGCACCAATAATATCCAGCGCACAGGTTTCCGAGCAGAGGATGTAGGAGCCGTCCAGATCGCCGAGCACGAGCGGCCTGATGCCGAGCGGGTCGCGGCAGCCGATCATCTTCTTGGAGGAAAGAGCAACGAGCGAGAAAGCTCCTTCCAACTGGCGGACAGCGTCGATGAAGCGGTCGTTGAAATTGGTCTTCTCGCTTGTCGCCACCAGATGCAGAAGCGTTTCGGTGTCCGACGTGGACGAGATGATGGCTCCACGCTTCTGCAGAACGCGCTGGATCGTCATCGCATTGGTGATGTTGCCGTTATGCGCGACGGCGAAACCGCCGTCCGCCAACTCGGCGAAGAGCGGCTGGACATTGCGAAGGCTCGATTCGCCGGTGGTCGAATAACGCGCGTGGCCGATCGCCCGGTGGCCCGGTAGGCGATCCATCACGCTCTGCTTGGTGAAGGTGTCGCCGATCAGGCCGATATGCCGCTCGACGTGGAACTGTGCGCCATCGAAGGATACGATCCCCGCCGCTTCCTGTCCCCGATGCTGAAGGGCGTGCAGCCCGAGCGTGACGATGGGAGCGGCGTCCTGCCGTCCGTAAATGCCGAACACGCCGCACTCGTCGTGAAACGCATCGGCTTCGTTATCCCAATCATCGGAAATGAAACGGTCGGTCTCAGCCATTGCACTGCCCTGTCATCGCAAAAGGAGCAAGGCCACCCGCAAGAGGTGGCCAGCCGTTTCAGTTCTGTGTCGCGTCTTCATCACCAGGCTGGGCCTCGGTGTCGTCTTCGTCGTCCAGAAACCGGTCGAATAGGTCGCGTTCGGGATCTTCAGGCAGGAGCGAGGCAATTTCCTCGCCTACCGGATCCAGGATCGCCCGGCACTTGGCGTTGGCCACCCATTCCGGCGGATTGCCGGCGACCAGCCACTGGAAGAAAAGCAGAGCTACAGCCAGAACGACCACGCCTCGCGCCACGCCGTAAATGAAGCCCAGCGTACGGTCCAGCGCGCCGGCCCGACTGTCGATGATGAAGTCGGCGATGCGCATGGTGATGATGGTGACGATGATCAGAACGATCAGGAAAATGATCGCCGCCGCGGCGAGATCGGCATAGATCTGCCGGCCAAGCGGTTCGAGAAGATAGGGAGAGAGAAACGGATAGGCGATCCACGCGACAATGCCGGCGATGATCCAGGATGCGATGGAGAGCACTTCACGAGAGAAGCCCCGAACCATGGCAAGAAGCGCCGACACCAGCGTGAAAACAATGAAGATGCCATCCAGAAGTGTCATATTATCCGTCTATCTGTCCGTGTCTCGGTCGGTCTCTCTCAGCATGGGACTGCGACCGCTTCACGGCAGACAGTCAGGCCGCTTCTTCACGCGCCGAAATTTGCGAGGAGCCTGCGATGGAGGCAACCAGATCAACCAGAGTCTCAGGCTGCGAGAGCCGTAACGCCTTGGTTCCGATTTCCTCGGTACTCGCCGGAAGAACAGCCCTTTCAAATCCCAGCTTATGCGCCTCTTTTAACCGCTGGATGGAATGGCCGACCGGCCGCACCGCCCCGGAGAGACTGATTTCGCCGAAATAGACGCAATCGGCAGGCAGAGCAAGCCCGGCCAGCGACGATACCAGCGCGGCGGCGGCGGCAAGATCGGCAGCAGGCTCGGTAATGCGATAGCCTCCGGCGACATTCAGATAGACATCGTGTTGTGAAAAGCGGACGCCGCAATGGGCTTCCAGCACGGCGAGGATCATGGAGAGCCGACCGCTGTCCCAGCCGATCACCGAGCGGCGGGGCGTGCCGAGTGGGGAGGGCGCGACGAGCGCCTGGATTTCCACAAGAATGGGACGACTGCCCTCCATGCCTGCAAAAACGGCTGCGCCTGGCGATTTGCCGTTGCGCTCGCCCAGAAAGAGTTCCGACGGGTTGGCGACCTCTGCCAGCCCCTTGTCGCTCATCGCAAAGACGCCGATCTCGTCGGTCGCGCCAAAACGATTCTTGACAGTCCGGAGAATCCGGTAGGCTTGGCCGCCATCGCCTTCGAAATAGAGCACGCCATCCACCATGTGCTCGACCACGCGAGGTCCGGCGATCTGTCCGTCCTTGGTCACGTGTCCGACGAGCACGATTGCCGCGCCGGTCTGTTTGGCATAGCGGATCATGGCTGATGCGCTGGCGCGTACCTGAGTAACGGTGCCGGGTGCACTCTCCACGCTGTCGGTCCAGAGAGTCTGAACCGAGTCGAGAATGACGAAATCCGGACGCGGACCGTCAGCGAGGGTTGCGAGAATATTCTCCACATTGGTTTCGGCTGCGAGCATCACCGCGCTGTCCGCTGCATCGAGCCTGCGAGCCCGTAAGCGGACCTGCCCGGTGGCTTCCTCACCCGAGACATAGATGACACGACTTCCTCGACGAGCGAGGGACGCCGCCGCCTGCATCAGGAGTGTCGATTTTCCGATTCCCGGGTCGCCGCCCAAAAGAAGCGCAGAGCCGCGCACGAAGCCGCCTCCGGTGACGCGGTCCAGCTCAGCAATCCCGGTTCGGATGCGTGGCGCCTCCTGCTGCTCGCCGTCCAGCGTGACCAGTTCCACAGGCCGGCCTTTTTTCGGCGCGCGTTGATGCCCGCCGCCGACACCGCCGCCCGCCTGTTCCTCGGCCAGCGTGTTCCATTCGCCGCATCCATCGCATTTACCCTGCCAGCGCGGATGAACTGTGCCGCATTGTGCGCAAATGAAACTGATCTTCTGACGGGCCATGAATATCCTCGAATGTTCCTCTTTCGTTCATATCGCAGAATCGAGCATCTTGCCAGCCGAAAACACGATTGTCTGATCCGCGCTGTCGATTGCCGCCAACTGCGCTACAGATGAAAAGGAGTGACTTTCGATTTTCCTGCGCAAGGGGAAGCAGTGGCGGTGATGCGTTGGTTCTGGATGGCAGCGGGATTCACCGCGCTGATACTCGGCTTGCTGGGGGTGGCGCTGCCCCTGCTGCCGACTGTTCCGTTTCTGCTTCTCGCGGCGTTCTGCTTCGCTCGTTCCTCGCCGCGTCTTCACAATTGGTTGGTCAACCATCCCCGGTTTGGCCCACCCATCATGGATTGGCATCGTGAAGGTGCGATCTCGCTCCGCGCGAAGAGGCTTGCCACGCTCTCCATTGTTGCTGTGTTCGGTTTGTCGGTTGCTATGGGGTTGGGTGTCACCTTGCTGGCCATTCAGGCGATAACGCTCGCATGTGTGCTGGTTTTTATTTGGACGCGGCCCCATGGAGCGCGGTCCCTGGCGACGACAGACGATCAAACGTAACGGCGATCGTGTCGGCGCCCGAGCGCCGTCAGGACCTCGTAGCCGATCGTTCCGGCGCGGCGCGCGACGTCATCAACTGAAATTGCGTCACCGATGATTTCCACCCACTCGCCTTCCTGACAAGCCGAGGGTGGCACGTCGGTTGCGTCGAAGATGGAAAGGTCCATGGTGATCCTGCCAAGGAGGGGGAGGGCCGTGCCGCTATGCATCGCATAAGCGCCCCCGGGCACCGCGGAGCGGAGCGGCACACCGCTGCCGGAGGCCGAACGCAGGAAGCCATCCGCATAGCCGATGGCAACCGTGGCAAGGCGACTGTCTCGCTTGAGGCGGTGGCTATAACCGTAAGAGACCGCTTCGCCAGCCCTTGCTTCGCGAAGCTGAATGATTCGGGCGGAAAGTCTGATGACCGACGAGATGCCGGTGGTCCGCGGTCCCGCCGATCCGCCATAAAGCGCAATACCCGGGCGGGTCAGATCGAAATGATAGTCGTCACCGAGAAAAACGCCGGCGGAATTGCTGAGAGAAAGTGGCACGCCTTCAAAAGCTTGGCTGATTTTCTTGAATCGCTCTCTTTGCTCTGCACTTGCCCGAATGTCGGGATCGTCCGCGCAGGCTAAGTGACTGATGAGGAGCGAAGGCCGGACATCTTTGCCTATTCCCGCCGCCTGGTCGTCAGTCAGGCCGAGCCGGTTCATCCCCGTATCAAGATGGAGCGCGAAGGGAAGCCCCGTCGTGAGCCAGTCGGTCAATTGCCGTGGGGTATTGATGACGGGTCGAAGGGAGCAATCCGCCATGGCCTGGGCCGCCGCCATGCTCCATGGCCCCGAAAGAACGTAAATCGTCGCATCAGGTCGTATCGGCCGCAGCGCCGCACCTTCCTGCGGGGTCGCCACGAAAAACGTTCGACATTCCGGCAGAGCCGCCGCAACGCGCTCAACGCCGAGACCGTAGGCGTCGGCCTTGACCACGGCCGCGCATTCGGCGGGCGCTGATCGAAGCCGCAGCGCTTCCCAGTTGCGGCGAAGCGCCGAAAGGTCGATGGTCAGTATCGTCCCGGGAAGGCCGTTCACCTCTTTTTCGACAAGCGCGGCCGCCGCCGTCACTCGAAGCGCTCCGGCAGACGCTCCTCATCCGCCAGATCGGAGAATTTCGTGAATTCGCCTTCGAAGCCGAGGTCGACCGTGCCGGTCGGTCCATGACGCTGCTTGGCAATGATCAGTTCCGCCTTGCCGCGGACCCGGTCGAATTTCTGTTGCCAGTCTTCATGTTCCGGTGTGCCGAACTCCGGCTCCTTGTTCTGCATGTAGTATTCATCGCGATAGACGAAGAGCACAACGTCGGCATCCTGCTCGATCGAACCGGATTCACGCAGATCCGAAAGCTGCGGACGTTTGTCGTCGCGCGATTCAACCTGTCGGGAAAGCTGGCTGAGCGCGATGATCGGGGTATTGAGTTCCTTGGCCAGGGCCTTGAGGCCGGTGGTGATCTCGGTCAGCTCCTGCACGCGGTTGCCGGCGCTCTTAGCCGTGCCCTGCATGAGCTGGAGGTAGTCGATCACGATGACGTCGAGCCCACGCTGGCGTTTCAGCCGCCGCGCCCGCGCGGCGAGTGCCGCAATGGAGATACCACCGGTCTGGTCGATGTAGAGCGGGGTGCGCTGCATCATCTGCGAACAGGCGATGAGCTTGTCGAAATCCGCTTCGGTAATCTCGCCGCGGCGGATTTTCGAGGACGAAATACGCGCCTGCTCGGAAATGATACGTGTGGCGAGCTGTTCGGAGCTCATTTCCAGGCTGAAGAAGCCGACGACACCGCCTTGGGCTGGCTTGACCGAACCGTCAGCCTGAGGGGCCGGTTCATAGGCTGCGGCAATGTTGTGAGCGATATTGGTGGCTAGCGACGTCTTACCCATGGCGGGACGGCCGGCCAGAATGACAAGGTCGGACGGCTGAAGCCCGCCCAGCTTGCGGTCGATATCGATAAAGCCCGTGGAGATACCGGAGAGGTGGCCGTCGCGCTGATAGGCCGCGCCAGCCATGTCGATGGCTGTGGCAAGGGCGTCGGAAAAGGCTTCGAAGCCGCCATCATAGCGGCCGGTCTCGGCCAGTTCGAAAAGCCGGCGTTCGGCATCCTCGATCTGTTGCTGCGGCGGCGCATCGACGGGCGCGTCGAAGGCGGTATTGACCATGCCTTCGCCAATGCCGATCAGCGCGCGTCGGGTCGCCAGATCGTAGATCCCCCGCCCGTAATCCTCGGCATTGATGATGGTGATCGCCTCGGCTGCAAGCCGCGCCAGATACTGGCTGACAGTCATGTCGCCAATGGATTGATCCGCCGGCAGAAAGGTCTTCAATGTGACCGGATTGGCGCTTTTGCCCATGCGGATCAGTTCGCCGGCGACTTCATAGATCTTGCGGTGCAGCGGATCGTGAAAATGGACCGGCTTGAGAAAGTCGGAGACGCGGTAAAACGCGTCATTATTGACAAGAATGGCGCCGAGAAGCGCCTGCTCGGCTTCAATATTGTTCGGCGCCTGACGATAATTATCGCCCGAGCCGCCGTCCACTGCCTGCAGGTGCCGTGCCGGTTCGGCCATCAATCCATTCTCCATTGTCGAAATCCAGCCGACTCTCTTCAATCGGCAATGATTCTTCTACACCGAAACGCGGCCGAAAAGCTCATGAAGGGTAACTTTTGGTCCTCCTGAATTCACCGGGGAAAGTTACGGGGAGAGCGGGGAAAACTTGTCGCGTCTCCTACTGGGCCGCATGCGCCAGATCTCTGTGTGCAGATTCATCGCCGGCTGACGCCAGCTTCGTTTCGCGTTCGGCGATATAATCCCGGCTCATGGGGACGACCGTTTTGTCGCGAACTATCTGCAACTGGAAAACCACCATGTCGTAATAGCGAAACGAGGCTTCCGAAGCCGTCAGATACACGTCCCACATCCGGAAGAAGCGCTCGTCATATTCGGCGAGCACCTCGTCGCGAACGGCATGAAAGCGCCGGCGCCATTCGGCGAGCGTATCGGCATAATGCGTTGTCAGGATTTCCACATCGGTGATCGTCAGTCCCGCTTTCTCAATGGAGACCGATATTTCCGACAGAGCGGGAATATAGCCGCCGGGAAAAATGTATTTGTGCAGGAAGGGGCTGGTCACGTCCGGTGGACTGCTGCGGCCGATCGTATGCAGCAGCATAATGCCGTCGGAAGCCAACAATTCCTTGGATTTGCCGAAGAAGGTATCGTAGTTGCGGATACCCACATGCTCGAACATTCCGACCGAGACGATGCGGTCATATGTCCGTTCGAGGGTCCGGTAGTCACGTAGCTCGAAATGGACATCGTCGCGCCCGACCGCGCGCTCTTTCGCGACAGACAACTGCTCGTCGGACAACGTGATACCGGTGACGTTGGCGCCGCATTCCTCCGCGAGGGTGAGAGCCATGCCGCCCCATCCGCAGCCGATATCGAGAACGTCCATAGACGGCTCGACGAGCAGCTTGGCAGCAATGTGCCTCTTCTTGGCAATCTGCGCCTCTTCGAGCGTCATGCCTGGCCGCGGGAAGTACGCGCAGGAATATTGCATGTCGTCGTCGAGAAAGCGTCGATACATCGCCGGCGACAGATCGTAATGCGTTTTCACATTGCGGCGGGACGCGGCGATCCCATTCCACTGCGAAAAATGGCGCCCGGCGAACCGTATATTGTTTCGCAGCCTTGCAATCATGGGGTAGTCGGCATTTCGCTGCGAAGGCGAGAGGAGCTGGAAGAAATCCAGAAGATCTCCTTCTTCCAGCGTGATCTTGCCGTCCATATACGCTTCCGGGAAGGCCGGATCCGGATTTAATACG
Organism: Notoacmeibacter ruber; assembly: GCF_003668555.1. Lineage (NCBI taxonomy): Bacteria > Pseudomonadati > Pseudomonadota > Alphaproteobacteria > Hyphomicrobiales > Notoacmeibacteraceae > Notoacmeibacter > Notoacmeibacter ruber. The sequence goes on from NZ_RCWN01000001.1 coordinate 1,027,273, forward strand.
ATGGACAAGAGGGTTCGCTGATCGTGGATCTTTACCGCGACCCTTGGCGCGCCGCCCGGCCCGAACCGATGCGACTGCCCGTTCGGCAGTGTTGCGATCAGCGTGCCAGTCCCGATCATCCGGTCAACCAGTCTGCCGATCATGTTTTCTATTCGCGCGTGAACACTGCCTTTCATCTCTCCGCTCCGGATCGAGTTCCGATGCCGCACCCTTTATCCAACACAATCATTATGTTGGCATCCGCAACAGAATCAATATCCACCCCCAAAAGCAAAAAGCCCCGGCGTTCGACGGGGCTTTTCTTCTCAAAGCTTCGCAGAAGCAGCGATCAGCTTTCGCTCTGCTCTTCTTCTTCGCTATCGGTCTCTTCCGCCGGTGCGCTGCCGTCATCATAGAGGTCATCTTCTTCGAAGAACTCTTCCGGCTGGGCCGCATCGTTGATGTCTTCGCCGTAGATAGCCTCGGCGCTTGTCAGGTCTTCGCCGCGCACCTGGCGCTCGGCTTCGTCCGTGGTACGGGCGATGTTGAGCGAGATCGACACGCGCACTTCAGGGTGAAGCTCGACCGGGACGTCCGTGATGCCAATGGCCTTGATGGCCTGGTTGAGGTCAACCTGGCTGCGGCCAACCTTGAAGCCTTCGGACTTCAGAAGGTCGGAAATGTCACGAGAGGAGACCGAACCGTAAAGCTGGCCCGTTTCGGCGGCAGAGCGGATCACCACGAAGGTCTTGCCGTCGAGTTCGTCGGCAATCTTACGGGCTTCGGACTTGCGCTCTTCGTTGCGGGCTTCGATCTGAGCACGTTCGGCTTCGAAGCGTGCCTTGTTGGTCTCGTTCGCCCGCAGGGCACGGCCCGTCGGGATCAGATAATTACGGGCAAAGCCCGGCTTGACGGTGACGGTATCGCCAATGCCGCCAAGCTTGTTAACGCGTTCCAGGAGAATGACCTGCATGATTTTGTTCCTTTCTTGGTCGTCTCATTCATTCGTTTATTCGACCGGTCCGGGCGACAGCGGCGAAGCACGCTTTGTGTCGAACAGACCGGCAATGACAAACCCCGCCAGGAGCGGTGCAAAAAACAGGACGGCAACATAGCTGCCGCCGAGGATCAGAAGGCGGCCGTTCTGGCTGCGGCTCCATTCGTGAAGCATGGCAAAGCCAGCCACCGCGAAACCCGCACCGAATGCGCCGGCAACGCCTGCCGCCAGATAACCAGCCATGCCGGGAGCAAAACTCGCCAGAAGAGCGATGGCGAAGGGCACAAGCGCCAGACGAGGCATGCGCAGCGATGTTGGCCAATCGTCTCTTGGACGGTTGAGTACGCCCGCACGGCGGGCGAGCTGTAGCGCAACGTAGAAGTTGAAAACCAGCGTCAGAACCCAGCCGAATGGCTGCACGATCGGCAGAACGGAGCGTAGCAACGTTTCCAATTGGCCCTCGAAATCATCGGGCAGGGCAACGCCGCCTTCCTGATAGCTCGCGACGAGGCTGCGGGCCACTTCCGACGCCAGTTCATGCTCCGTACCGCTGAGAGCGGAGAGAATGATGAAGGCCAAAGCGGCCGCGCCGCAGAGCGCGAGGAGAATATCCGCTAGGGGAAACCAGACCAGCGTATCGTCCGGTCCACCGAGTTCGGAGGCGGGGCGGGCAAGGGCGCCCAGCGTGCCCGCCAGTACCGAAGGCAGGCAGATCAGCATGCCAAGACCGATCGCCGGCTGGAGACCCGAAAGCGCAAGGGTCAATCCCATCGCAACGATGGAACCGGCAACGCCCGCCGACAGACCGTAGCCCAGCGTGGCAACAAGAAGGGGAAAGGGCGAGAGCAGCGTGAGAAAGGCCGTGCCGCCAAGGGGCGCAGCCGCCACGAGGGCGGCGGTCAGGCCGGCAAGAATACCGACAGCATAAGGGTTGGCCAAAAGGGTCTTCACGGGTCGCTGTCCTGCTCTGGGCAGTTAGGGAAAGCGGTGAATGCCGTCCCAACTTCGGTTTTGTCAAAGATGCTTCCGGCGCCGACCGCCGAAGGCAAGGCCGCGCCGAACATGCCGGCGCGGCAAAAAATTCTTACTTCACCACGTAGGGCAGTAGGCCGAGGAAGCGGGCGCGCTTGATGGCCTTGGCCAGTTCACGCTGCTTCTTGGCGGAAACCGCCGTGATGCGCGACGGCACGATCTTGCCGCGCTCGGAAATGTAACGCTGAAGAAGGCGCACATCCTTGTAATCGATCTTCGGCGCATTGGCGCCGGAGAACGGGCAGGTCTTGCGGCGGCGATGGAACGGCCGGCGCGTCGGAAGCTGGTTGATATCGACCATTGTCTGTTCCTTTTCTCGGCGTCTTAGCGGCGCGGGCCACGGTCACGGTCGCGGCCGCGACCACCGCCACGGCGATCGCCGCGGTCGTCTTTGCGCAGCATCGCGGACTGGCCTTCTTCGAGTTCGTCGACCTTGATGGTCAGCGAACGAAGGATTTCCTCCGAAAAGCGCTGCTGACGCTCGATTTCCTGGACAGCCTCGGCGGGCGCGTCGATGTTGAGCAGGGTGTAATAAGCCTTGCGGTTCTTATCCATCCGGTAAGCGAGGGACTTCAGTCCCCAGTTTTCCGTCTTGGTGACGCTGCCGCCGGCATTTTCGATGATGCCGGTGTAGGTCTGAACCATTTCGTCGACCTGACTCTGGCTGAGGTCCTGGCGTGCCAGGAATACGTGTTCGTAAAGGGCCATGTGTGGCTCTGCCTTTCCTTCGTTTCACATCACCGGGCCCGCGCGGCTAAAGCCTCTGCGACCTTTCGGATGCCGAACGAGACGGCGGGAAAGGCGCTGCACGAAGCGGTCGAGAGCGGAGACGGGAGCGAAGGCCGGTCGACATTCCGTCACCTGCTGTCCGAAGACAGCCCTTCGATTGACCCCCGGCACAGGACCGGCTGAACGGCGGCTCCATACCGCATTAAATGATAAGGGGCAAGGCAAGATCGCGATGCTATATAAATGTTGCAGCCAGGCAACGAAAGCGGCCGATGATGCATTGTAGCGCTGACAACCCGATAGGGACGATTTCGATGGCTTTCACGCAACTTGATCCGCCACTTCCTGTACACGTCTCGGGCAAAGGCAAGGGGCTGGCTTTTGCTGTCATCGATTACGGCATCGAGCACAATCTTCTTTGGGTGACGGCCATCGACGAGACCGGAGAGATCTGGTGCGCTCCCAATCCGATCGTTCGCATGCAGGCCAATTGGTCGGCTGGACGCGCGAAGCCGCGTTTCGAAGATGCCGGCGATGAGGGTAGAGCAACAAGCCTGGCCGAAGCTCTTCGCCGCAAGAACGGCCTGGAGGCTCCCGTCATACCTGCCGAATAGTCCGTTCCCGAAATCGGTTTCGCCATCTTTTTCTGGTCCTTCCTTGACCTTTGCCTCACCTTTCGGCAATCCGCCACGACCGAATGACGGACCAGCCTTGGAGGCGCTTCTAGATGGCGACAGCATTCATTTTTCCCGGACAGGGCAGTCAGTCCGTCGGCATGGGGAAGGACCTTGCCGATTCCATTCCCGAGGCCCGCGCGGTATTCGAGGAAGTCGATGATGCGCTGGGCGAATCCCTTTCCAAGACGATCTGGGAAGGCCCGGAAGAGAAGCTGACACTGACGGCGAATGCGCAACCGGCCCTTATGGCTGTCTCCATTGCAGCACTGCGCGCGATGCAATCTCGCGGCCTTCTCCTCGAGAAGAGCGTGGCCTATGTCGCCGGCCATTCTCTCGGAGAATATTCTGCGCTTTGCGCTGCCGGCACGTTTGCCCTGGCGGACGCTGCTCGACTGCTACGCATTCGGGGAGAAGCCATGCAGAAGGCGGTACCCGTCGGTGAAGGCGCCATGGCAGCGATTATCGGTCTTGAGCAGGAGGAGGTCGAGGCGATCTGCCAGGACGCAGCCGATGCTGGCACGGTCCAGATCGCCAACGACAATGGCGGCGGCCAGTTGGTGATCTCCGGCAGCAAGGCCGCTGTGGAAAAGGCCGCGGACCTTGCCAAGGAAAAGGGTGCAAAGCGGGCTCTCATGCTGCCGGTATCGGCGCCCTTCCACTCTTCCCTCATGGCGCCGGCTGCCGATCGTATGCGATCGGCGCTGGCCGATGTCGAGATGAAGGCACCCGCTGTCCCGCTGATCGCCAATGTGACTGTCAGTCCGCTGACCGATCCCGCTGAGATTGCGGACCGCTTGGTCGAACAGGTGACCGGCCGCGTGCGCTGGCGTGAAACCATGCAATGGTTTGCGGCCAACGAGGTCGATACGGTCTACGAAATCGGCGCCGGCAAGGTTTTGTCGGGGCTGGCCCGCCGGATCGACCGGTCGCTGACGGCCATTCCGATCGGCAGCTTGGACGATATGGAAAAGGCGCTCAGCGCGCTTTCGTGACCCGACCGATTCTAGAAAAGGAAATTTCCATGATCGATCTTTCAGGCAAAAAGGCTTTGGTGACCGGCGCGTCCGGCGGTATCGGCGAGGCCATCGTGCGGCGGTTTCATGCGCTTGGCGCGACCGTGGGCCTTCATGGCACCCGTGCTGAAAAACTTGAAGCGCTCGCGGCGGATCTTGGCGAGCGCACTGTGGTCCTGCCCGCCAATCTTTCCGATCGCGACGCGGTGACTGCACTTGGCAAAGAGGCCGAGGAAAAGCTTCAGGGCGTCGATATTCTCGTCAATAATGCCGGCATCACGAAGGATGGCCTGTTCATCCGCATGAAGGACGAAGACTGGGATCAGGTCCTTGAAATCGATCTGACGGCGACCTTCCGTCTGACCCGCGAACTCACCGGCCCGATGATGAAGCGTCGGGGAGGCCGGATCATCAACATCACCTCCATCGTGGGTGTTACGGGCAATCCGGGACAGGCAAATTATTGCGCGGCGAAAGCTGGCATGATCGGCTTTACCAAGAGCCTTGCGCATGAAATCGCCAGCCGCGGCATCACCGTCAACGCGATCGCGCCCGGTTTCATCGAAAGCGCGATGACGGAAAAGCTGAACGAAAAACAGCGCGACGGCATTCTTTCGTCCATCCCGATGAAGCGCATGGGTAAGGGAGAGGAAATTGCCGCGATGGCGGCTTTCCTAGCGTCCGAGGAAGCGGCGTACGTCACCGGTCAGACAATGCACGTCAATGGCGGAATGGCGATGATTTGACGGGGGACGGCCTCCGAACAATCGTCGATAAGAGTGCTTCTAACATTGCTTGCTCTTGATTAGCGGCGCTTGCGCGGCTAACGAAAGCGCCAGCAGATTTTTCAACTGGGGAATACCAAATGAGCGACACCGCCGAACGCGTGAAGAAGATCGTCGTCGAACATCTCGGCGTCGAGGAAGAGAAAGTGACGATGGAAGCGTCCTTCATCGACGATCTCGGTGCCGACAGTCTCGACACAGTCGAACTGGTCATGGCTTTCGAAGAGGAGTTTGGCGTCGAGATCCCTGACGATGCCGCCGAAACGATCCTCACGGTTGGCGACGCCGTTCGCTACATCGAGAAGCAGACCGCCTGATCGGGCCAAAAGCCTCGTTGCCCGTCGCGAGAGCCCATCGCGCAAGCGGCACCGGCAGGCTGTAATTTCAAGGTCTCCGTCTTTCCGGGCGGAGACCTTTTTCATCTGGAGAGGGATAATGAGACGAGTAGTCGCCACCGGCATCGGTATGATCTCGCCATTCGGCGTTGGCCACGAGCATACCTGGAAACAGATTCTTGCAGGCCGTTCCGCAGCAAGCCGTGTCGAACGCTTCGATGTCGACGATCTGGCATGCAAGATCGCCTGCTCGATTCCTCGTGAGGGCGAAGGCGCCTTCAATCCCGATGACTTCGTAGAGCCCAAGGAACAACGCAAGATCGGTGAGTTCATCACCTACGGCATCGCTGCCGCGGATCTGGCGCTGCAAGATGCCGGCTGGAAGCCGGAAACCGAAGAGGACAAGTGCGCAAGCGGCGTGGTCATCGGTTCGGGCATCGGTGGCATCGAGGGGATATCAGAGACCACTCTCACTCTTGAACAGAAGGGCCCGCGCCGGGTCAGCCCCTTCTTCATTCCGGGCAACATCATCAATCTCGTTTCTGGCCAGGTCTCGATTCGGCATGGATTGAAGGGGCCGAATCACGCCGTCGTCACGGCCTGTTCCACAGGCGCACATGCCATCGGCGATGCAGCACGGATGATTGCCCTCGGCGATGCCGATGTGATGGTCGCCGGCGGCACCGAAGCCCCGATCACGAAATTGTCGCTTGCCGGCTTTGCCGCCTGCAAGGCGCTGGCTACCAAGTTCAACGATACGCCGCAGATCGCCTCCCGTCCTTGGGATGCCGACCGCGACGGTTTCGTGATGGGCGAAGGCGCCGGCATCGTGGTGCTTGAAGAGCTTGAGCATGCCAAGGCGCGTGGCGCGAAGATCTATGGCGAGGTCATCGGCTATGGCCTCTCCGGCGATGCCTATCACATCACAGCGCCGGCCGAGAATCACGAAGGCGCTTACCGGGCGATGAGCGCGGCGCTGAAGCGCGCCGGTATCGATGCCTCCGACATCGATTACGTCAACGCACACGGCACCTCCACCATGGCCGATACGCTCGAACTCGGTGCGGTGGAGCGTCTGCTGGGCGACGGGGCCGACAAGGCTTCCATGTCTTCCACAAAGAGCGCGATCGGCCATCTGCTCGGTGCCGCTGGCGCCGTGGAGGCGATTTTCTGTCTTCTTGCCATGCGCGATCAGGTGGCTCCGCCGACCATCAATCTGGACAATCCGGAGGTCGAAAGCCGAATCGATCTGGTGCCGCACAAGCCGCGGGAACGGACGATCGACGTCGCGCTGTCCAATTCGTTTGGATTTGGCGGCACGAACGCCTCTCTGATCTTCCGTCGCGAGGCGCTTTGAACCGGCCATAGCCGCCGGCTTGCCACATTGGCCGGGCAGGTGAAGCCATAAGCCAGTTCAACGAATCGGAGCCGGGATGAACGAGACCGAAGGGCCATCCAGCACAAGCCAGCCCGTGACCGAGGAGGCGGCGGTACCCGACCGCCGTCGCAGCCGCACGGCCCGCAACCAGTTCGTCATCTTTTTCAACTTCCTCTTCACAATCGCGGTCCTTGCCGTGATCGGGATCGGGGGGCTGATCTGGTATTCTCTCGAAGTTTTCGATCGGCCGAGCGATCGGTCTCGGCCGACCCTTTTCGCGGTCGAGCCTGGAACGGGTCTTTCGACGATCGCGAACAATCTCGCGGAGCGAGGCCTGATTTCCGATGCGCAGGTGTTCAAGATCGCCACCCGTGCCTACGGCCTCGATGGCTCCTTGAAGGCCGGCGAGTATGAAATTCCGCCGCAGGCTTCGATGCGTGACATCCTGCAGATGATGCAGCGCGGCGACGTGTTGGAGTACCGGGTGACGGTGCCGGAAGGCTGGACGACGCATCAGGCGCTTGCCCGTATCGAGAGCAATGACGCGCTTTCCGGCGACATGCCTGAAGAGACGCCGGCGGAAGGAAGCCTGATTGCCGATACGATCGTCTTTCAGCGCGGCCTCGCTCGTCAGACGCTGGTCGAAGACATGCAGCAGCGTCAGAGCGAACTTGTTCAGCGGATCTGGGCGGAACGGGATGAGGAACTTCCGATCGAAACGGTGGAAGAGTTCGTCACGCTCGCATCGATCGTCGAAAAGGAAACGGGTGTGCCGGAAGAACGGCCCGAGGTTGCTGCGGTCTTCATCAACCGGCTGCGTCAGGGCATGCGGCTGCAGTCGGATCCAACGATTATCTACGGTCTCTTTGGTGGCGAGGGTAAACCCGCCGATCGTCCCATCTACCGGTCGGATATCACCAAGGAGACGCCTTATAACACCTATGTGATCAACGGCCTGCCGCCGGGGCCGATTGCCACGCCTGGCCGCGATGCATTGGAAGCCGTTGCCCATCCTGCGGAGACGGACGCTCTCTATTTCGTAGCCGACGGCACTGGCGGCCATGCCTTCGCGGCGACACTCGAAGAGCACAATGCCAATGTTCGCGCCTGGCGCGAATTGGAAGCCGATCGCGGTATTCCAACCGAAGAGCGTGGCCCGGTTCAGGGCGACGATCCCGTACCGGGAGAATAAGAAATGGCTCTTCGCAGCATGACGGGGTTTGGGTCGGCGGAGGGCCTTGTCGCTGACCGCTCCCTGCGCTTCGAGCTGAAGTCGGTGAACGGACGCGGCCTCGATGTCCGGCTGCGTATGCCCTCCGGGCTCGATCATCTGGGACCGAAGATACGGGATGCTGCTCGCAAGTGGTTCGCCCGTGGCACGCTGCATGTCGGCTGCACCCTCTCCGAGGTATCTGGCGGTGTCAGCATAAACCGGGAGGTCCTCGCACGCTTTTCCGAGGAAGCTCGAAGACTTGAGCAGGAGGGGTTCGCTCCTGCGCGCGCCGATGGCTTGCTGGCGCTGCGCGGCGTCATCGATACGGCGGATACGTCACTTTCCGCCGACGATGAGGCACGGCAGCAGATCGATACGGCCAGTCTGGCGCTCTTTGAAAAAGCGCTGACCGCGCTGAGCAAGGCACGCATTGAGGAGGGCCTGCGACTTCAGTCCGTCATCTCCCGCCAGGTCGGCCAGATAGCCGAACTTGCTGCCAAAGCGGACGAGGACCCTTCGCGCCGGCCAGAGGCCATTGCAGAGCGGTTGAAGGCTCAGGTCGAAACCCTGCTTGGAACGTCAGCGGCTCTGGATTCGGCGCGTCTGCATGCCGAGGCGGCGCTCCTTGCGACCCGCGCTGATATTCGCGAAGAGCTCGACAGGATATTTGCGCACTGCGATGCGGTTGCCGAGCTTTTCGAGGCAGAGGAGCCGGTCGGTCGTCGGCTGGATTTTCTGGCGCAGGAACTGGGTCGCGAATCGAACACTCTGTGTGCAAAAGCAAATTCCGCTGCGTTGACCGCTATCGGGTTGGACATGAAGGTGGTTGTCGACCAGCTTCGCGAGCAAGTGCAGAACGTGGAATGAGTCCGTCGGCATGAGTGCGGGGACTATGGTCGCAAGGAACGGTAAGATGGATAATGTTACGCGGCACACAACGGAGGCGGAGCGTTTTTCCATCGCGCGCCGCGGGCTGATGCTGGTTCTGTCCTCGCCCTCCGGCGCAGGCAAGTCGACGATCGCTCGCAACCTTTTGGAAAACGATCCAGCGTTCTGCCTTTCAGTCTCGGTCACGACCCGCACGCGCCGCTCGAGCGAGATTGACGGTCAGCACTACCATTTCCGCTCCGTTCGCGACTTCGAAGTCATGCGCGACCGCGACGAATTGCTGGAGTGGGCCGAAGTACACGGTAATTTTTACGGCACCCCGCGGGCGCAGGCCGAAGAGGCCATCACCAACGGTCAGGACATGCTGTTCGACATCGACTGGCAGGGCGCCCAGCAGATGAAGCAGACGGTTGGCGCCGACATGGTGTCGATCTTTATCCTGCCGCCCTCGATCGGCGAACTCAATGCACGCCTGAAGCGGCGTGCCGAGGACAGCGATGCCGTGATCGAAACGCGTTTGAAGAATGCGCGCGCGGAAATCGCCCATTGGCGCGAATACGATTATATCGTGATCAATGACGACTTGGACAACGCCTTCCGTGAAGTGAAGTCGATCATTGCGGCGGAGAGGTTGCGGCGCGACCGTCGGCCGGGCCTTTTCGACTTCATTTCCGATATGCTCGAGGAAGACGTCTAACTCGCCTCTTTTCAGATCGCGTTGGCGAGGGCCACGAACTCTTCGATGGAGAGAGTTTCCGCGCGGCGCGTGGGGTCGATCCCGACTTTTTCAAGAACGGCTTCGCCACCCAGCGCCTTCAGCGATTGACGCAACATCTTCCGCCTTTGTCCGAAGGCATTCGACGTCACCCGCTCAAGGCAAGACAGGTCCGCCGCCAGCGGATCTGTTTTCGGCTCCAGATGAACAACCGAGGAGGTGACTTTCGGCGGGGGAGAAAACGCATCTCTGGGAACGTCGAAGAGCCTTAGCGCTTCGCATCGCCATCCCGTCAGTACCCCGAGCCGTCCATAATGGTTGTCGCCGGTACGGGCGGTTATCCGCTGTGCGACCTCTTTCTGGAACATCAGCGTCAGCGAAGACCAGAAGGGAGGCCAATCGCCAAGCGTCAACCAGCGGAGCAACAGCTCTGTACCGATATTGTAGGGCAGGTTGGAGACGATCTTCACCGGCTCGCCAACATCTTCTGCAAGCGCCGGATAGTCGATCGTCAAGGCATCGCCACTGACAATGTCGAGCCGACCGGGATAGGCGTTGCCAATCTCCTCGAGGGCCGCGACACATCGCTCGTCCCGCTCGATGGCGATCACTTTGGCCGCTCCTTCCGCCAGAAGCGCCCGTGTCAGACCGCCGGGCCCCGGACCCACCTCTATCACGGTACGGTTCTTCAGCTGACCCGAGGAGCGGGCGATCTTGCTGGTGAGGTTGAGATCGAAAAGGAAATTCTGACCAAGCGATTTCTTTGCCGCAATGCGGTGCCGTTCGACGACCTCGCGCAAAGGCGGGAGATGGTCAATCGTCATGACGAGAAGGAACCGGATGCCATATCGGCGGCCATCTTCAGGGCCGCAACGACGCTGTCTTCACGCGCTATTCCCTTGCCGGCAATATCGAAGGCAGTCCCGTGGTCCGGCGATGTCCGGATAAAGGGCAGGCCGAGAGTGACATTCACCGTCTCGTCGAAAGCCAACGCCTTGGCGGCGATCAGGGCTTGATCGTGATACATGCAGACAGCGACATCGTAGCCGGCTCGAGCCCTCTCGTGAAACATGGTGTCTGCGGGCAGGGGACCGGCAATCTCCATGCCTTCCTGACGCAGACGCGCCAGGACCGGTTCGATCAGTTCAATCTCTTCGCGGCCCATCTTGCCGCTTTCTCCGGCGTGCGGGTTGAGACCGGAGACGGCGATGCGCGGTTTCGGTATGCCGAAGCGGGTCTGCAAATCCTGGTGCGTGATGCGGAGAGTCTCTTCAAGCAATTCGCCTGTCAGAAGGCCCGGTACCGCTGAAATCGGGACATGAATGGTCACCGGCACAGCTTTCAAACCAGGACCGGCGAGCATCATGACAGGTGTCGCGGCATGACCGGTCTGCTTCTCAGCTAGAGCTCCGAGATATTCTGTATGACCTGGAAAGGCGAACCCGGCTTCGTAGAGAGGGGCTTTCGCGATAGGGAGCGTGACAAGCGCCGAGGCTTCGCCCGATAGGGCCGCGTCGACGCCACGGTCGATCGACTCGATAATGCCAGCGGCATGAGCGATCAGTGGCTCTCTTGGGCAATCGTCGAACCGCGCCTTCAAGGCCATGACGGGCAGGGCATCGGGAAAGATGGAGGCGGTCTCGGACCACTCGCTAAAGCCCCGCATGGGAACGGCCAGCCCCATTCTGCTCGCCCGCGCGTCCAGAAAGTCGGGGTCGCAAAGGATGGCGAACGGCGGAAGCCCCAGCTTCTCGCGCCGCATATAGGCGCGAAAAAGCAATTCGGGGCCGATACCGGAAGGGTCGCCGCAGGAGACGGCGAGGGGGCGTTCGATCATCTTTCAGGCTTCTGACGGGTCACTTGCGCTGAATTTCAGCCTTCTCGCGCAAGTCGGACAGAAACTTTTCCTGCGCCTCCTTGCCGCTTCCATTGCCATTTTCTTCCGCGCTCCAGACCATTTCGGCAGCCCGATCATCGGAAACGGAGCGCGTGCGGCAGACGGCAAGAAACTCCGCACCCTTTTCGGTCTGTCGAACCTGGGTGGTCTGTCCTTCACTCAAACCCTTGACCATAGGCGCCCATTCGCTGGGGAGTTCAGGTTCAAGGCTACGGCCGAGGTCGCGAACGGTAACGTCGAGCAGGCCCTTGGCGAACTCGCGGCTGTTGTCGCAACTCTGGAAGCGTTGGCGCATCGCCTGAGCCTCTTTCGTACGCGCTGCCAGCCGACTGCTGCGCTCTGCGGCAGGCACCACGAAGATCACCTGCTGAAGGATGTATTCCGTCGCCGTCGGCTTGTCGCCGCCCCGCGCCAGAATCTGCTTCGTGATGTCATTCTCTTCCTTGTTCTCGGCGCGAAGACGGGCCCGGACATATTTGCCCCAGCCCATCTGCGTTTCGATGAAGTCCTTATAATGCCTGGCCGTCACGCCAGCCTGGCCGAGAACCTGGGTGAGCTGCGCAGGAGTGAGTTTGTTGCTCTTGGCAAAGCGGGCGAAATAGGCATCCACCTCGGCGTCGGGAACACTGATGCCGGCGGACTGAAACGCCGAGCGCTTGAGTGCGTCTTCAATCAACTCGTCCTGGGCCTGCTGGCCCAGATTGCCACTCTTGCGCTGAAGCCGAAGGAAGGCTGTGCGCTTGGCGATGTCGTAGCTGGTGATCGGCACCTTGTTGACGACGATCTTGATCTCGCTGGCGGTCGCCGGCTGCAATGCGATTGGAGAAAGCAGGCCCGCGGCGAAACTGAGCGCGATTGCTGCGGCTAGTCTTTGATAGCGAAACATTATGGCTCCGACCGTTTTCGTCTGGGCTTTCAATTGTGAATATGTGGCTTCGAGCAGCGCACCGATGCGCAACTTATACGGCAAAAGCGTGACGCCGGGGAGCCTGAGGCTTACTGATCGAAGCTCGGACGGGCATCTTCGCCGATATCGACCAAGGTCCGGAACGACATGAAAACCTTGAAGTCGTGGCTGATTTCCGAGCTATCGTTACGGCTCATGGAGTAGCCGCCGGCGAAGGTGTAGCAGCTATCCTCATAGGCGAGGCCGGTTGTCGTCGTCGAAATATACTCCTGATCGAAATTGTAGGCCGCTTTGGCAAAAGCGGTCCAATGTTCCGCGAACTTGAGCGAACCGGCGACACTGCCTTCCTCGTTTCGCTCATATAATCCGTAGCCAGGCTGGCCTTCGACCGAACTGTACCCGACGCCAAGGCTCCATTTGTCGGAAACGTAAGAGAGGCGCGCCGCCAGGCGATCCGGATTGCCATCATCCTTGCTGATGCGCGTGTCGAAACTCGCCTGCAGACCGCCGGGGGTATTGATCCCGAACTGAGCCACGACGTCCGACACATCGTCTTCCAGTCCGGAGAACATGCCGGTCTTGACGATATCGGGATCGGCGAAGGGGTTTTCGCCCGCCAAATGATAGGACTGGCCGACGAGGGCATTCGCTCGCCAGCCATTATCGAAGGTGCCGACATAACGAAGACCGACATTGGCGCGCGTACCGCCCTCCATCCGATCCATTCCGCTGAACTTGTCGATGTCGAAAAGATTGGCGGCAGTGAATGTCAGCGCCTGTGCATCTTCGTTCGGAAGGCCGAACGTCTCCTGATACGGCGCGTCTGGACGCGCAATGATCTGACCGATCGGCTCGATCACATGCGAAGAACCGGCGGCGGAGAACAGGAACGGGTAACTCACCTGCACCGCGGCTGTCGCCATGCCGCGTGCGGCAAGTTCGCGCTCATCGTAGCTCGTGCCTTGATTGGCAGCCAGTGTGGCGAGCGCCGCATCCGTTTCGTCGTAAAAATCGGTTTCGATCACGTCGACGCGGCCCGACAGTAGGGGAGTGACCACGAGCCCGTTATCGGTGATCAACTGTCGACGCCATGTGCTTTCCGCGGTCAACCGGCTGGAAAGCCCTTCAGGCCCTGGTACTCCGATCAGTTCGGTCCCGGCCTGATTGTCATATGTGCGCAGGCGCTGGCGATAAATCGTTCGCGTGTTGACGCGTGTGCGCAGTTCGCCGCCGGCAATGTCCTCGTCTACCCGGCGATAATCCGCGCTGGGCAGGAACCATGGCTGGGAGCGGTGCCGCGCAGAGATCTCGTCATCCGTGACCGATTCCTGGACCTGAAACCGACCTGCACGCAGGTCCAGCCAGTTGCGATCGTTGCTGCCCTGCAGCCAGACCTCGGAAACCCGTTCGGACTGGGTGTAATTCTCGATATCGTAGAGTTTGGCGAAATTCTTGTCGCTCTCCGCCAGAACGTTCCAGCCGAATATGAAGTTCTTGTTGATGGTGAACTGACCACGGGTGCCCACCATGCCGCGCAGTGTCTTGCCATTGCTGACATTCGTTTCGCCGAAACCGTCAGGGTCCAGCTGATAAATGCCGGCTGCGCTTATGGATGCATATCCATTGGCAAAACGACGCGCATAGAAACCGGAAAGCAGCAGGCCCTGTTTGCTGTAGACGACGGGTCGGAAAATCGCTTCCGACGAAGGCGAGAGAGCAAAATAATAGGGCGTGCCGAAATAGTAGCCGAGATTGCTTGATCTGCCGAAGGTCGGAAAGAGAAAGCCGCTCTTCCGCTTGACGGTCGGATCGTCGATGGTGAAGCCACCGACCCGAAACAGCGGAACGCCGAGAAATTCAAATGTCGGGTCGTCGAAGGTAACGGTCTTCGCTTCCCCATCCCAGATGACCCGCCGGCTCTTGATACGCCAGATCGGCGACTTGTCGGGGTTCTCTTCGCATGGCTCGCAGGCGGTATAGACTGCTGAATTGAAGATCGTGACGTCGCCGGGCTGGCGAACCGCGCTCTGGGCGCCGAAAAAGGTGCGATTGGGTGTCGTAACACGCAGAGCGTTCACGAATCCGTTGGCGAAGTCGTCCGTGATATCGAGGACGGCGGCATTGATGATCGTGCCGCCGGGCTGAACAAGCTCCACATTGCCGACAGCCTGGAGCTTCCGGCCCTTTTGATCGTAGGTCACGCGGTCGGCAACAAGTGAGTTGCCCTGGTAATAGATGCGGACGGCGCCGTAGACGGTCACCGTTCCCCCATCGATGTCATATTCCAGTGTCTGCGCTTCGATCAGCATCCGCTCGGGGTCGGGCGCGCCGAGCGCAGAGGCCAGATTGACATCGGAGGCTGGAGGTGGCGCAGCCGGAGCGGCCGACGCCGTATGGACCGGCATCGTGAGCGCGCTCGTCAACAGCAGCGCGGTCAGGCCCCGCACTGTCGACAGCGTCTTGCTACGCCAGCCCCTCACTCAGCCATCCTCCTTCTGTATCAGGAAGGCAGTTCCCAGAAGCCCCGCCACCAGAATCGGCACCCACACCGCGATGGCAGGCGAAATAAGCCCCGCACTGCCGAACCCTTCCGACAGCATCGAAAGGACATAAAGCAGAAAGCCTGCTGCGACGCCACCGGCGATTGCCCGCAAAACCGGCCCCGTGCGCTCGAATTTTACTGCGACTGTTGCAGCAAAGATAACCATCACGATCAGCGTGAAGGGCTTGGCGAGCAACTGGTGCATTCTTGTACGCAACGGCGCGATACTGGCGCCGCGCGCTGTCGCATCGCTTTCGGCGGCCGGTATGTCGGTGATTGCAAGGCGTCTCGGATCGACTTCACGGGGCTTTAGCCGATCCGCCGTGATCTGTGTCGGCAGGTCTAGCGTCTCGCGTCGCAGAACCCGTTCCCCGATCGGACGCTCGATCACGTCACTGAGGCTCATTTCATCCTCGGACAGGATGGCGTGATCGGCATCGATTCGCCGTGATACCCGGCCGTCTGTCCCAACTTCGAGAATCGTAACCCCATAGATCGCGTCTGGAGCGCTCCCCTCGACCGTGCCGCCGATGATCCGGACTCCGTCATCATCGCGCTCCCGCAACCATAGCGTGCGCCTTTCACCGATCGACGCACTTTTCTGCCCGGTCGCCATTGCAATCCATTCCGTGGAATAGGTGGCGAGAGGACCGATGAAAAGGACCGTCACGACCCCGACGAAAAACGCACCGGCGATGGCAGGAGAGACGAATTGCCAGACGCTCATTCCACCGGCTCGGGCCACCACCAGCTCGAGGCGGCTGTTGAGGGCAGAGAAATGCATGACAGCCGCCAGCAACACCACAAAGGGAATGATATCCGAGACAAGCTGAAGGATTCGGTTGCCCGTGATGCCGACGAGCACAGCGGTCGTCACGCTTTCGCGGTCACGATACCGGTCGGCAACCTCCACGAAGTCGACGATGAAGGCGAGGGCCAGCGCAATGACCGCAAGGACGGCCACGTTCTTCAGGAAATGTCTGAACAGATAGCGCTGAAGCAAAAGGGTTTTCATGCGGTCTGTGCTTTTCGGCGCAATCGGATGCGCGGCAATGTCAGCGCACCGAAGAGGGTTCGTCCGGACATGAACACCCAAAGGAAGAAAATAAGGCCCAGCAGCGGAATAAGATAGATAAGCGGGATGATCTCCGGCCTGTCGGTCGCCATGTCCTCCACGGTGAAGCCGGCCCAGCGCAGCCCGAGCGCCAGAAGCAGGGGCGGCACGATGCCGATGCTCGCATTACGGTTCGTTCGCGGTTGACCAAGGGCGGCGAGCGTCAGGGCGGCGAAGGTGAAGCAGTAGATCCACGACGTCAGCCGCACATGCAATTCCTTGCGGTACGAATCCGGCGTGTTGCGATAGGGTGGAAGGATCGGCTCCATTCCCGCAAGAAGCTTGAACGGCGCCTCCTTGTTTCCGAACGACACTTGCGGCGAATTGGAACCGGTGAAGTCGTAGAGGCTGATGCCGTAGCGATCGAAATTGATGATGGAGACATAGGAGCTGTCACCGCGATGGATCTGGCCGTTTCGCAGGGAGAGAATCGGCTCGGCGCGATTCTTGTCGACCACCGCACGGTCGGCGTAGATCAGTGTCGGATCGTCTTCATTACGCCGATCCGCGATCAGGATGGACGTCAATTGGCCCGCATCATCGCGAGCGCCGATCTGAATGGTGATGCCTCCGGGAAGTGTCCGGCTGCTGTTTTCCTGCAGGGCGAAAAGAATCAGTTCCGCCTGCGATTCGGCGATGAGGGTACGGACCTCACGCCAACTGGCCGGTGACACCACGTTCTGAATGTAGAATGCCGCTCCCGCGCAGACCAGCGCGACCAGAAAAATCGGTCGCAGCAATTGCCGTCGCCCGCCGCCCGAATTGGCGATGACAGCCAGTTCACTGTCGCGGTTCATTCCCTGGAGGGTGAGCGCGACGGCGATCGCGAGGGCGAAGGGAAGAGTATCGGGTATCACACCGGGAAGAAGAAGAGACGCGACCTTCAAAAACACAAGGCCGCTGCCATTATCCGTGACGAGTTCCAGACGGCCGATCGCCTCCGTCGTCCAGACCACGCCCAGGCTCAACGCCAGCGTGACCAGCACGGTCTTGGCGATCCTGACAGCAATATATCGGTTGAGGATGTTCATTGGCGGTGGAAGCGTGCTCGTCCTGAAATCGATCGGCTTTTCGCTAATTTGGCGGAAAATGGCAAATGGCACCACAAGAAGCTTGGTTAACGATTTCAGACGTATTCGACCGGTGCGAGGCCAGCCCCGAAAGGCTCAAACCGGTAATGTCGCAACGACTGCGTCGAGAGCATGTCTGCCACTCTGCCGCTCAAGGACATGATTCGGATGGTTGAAATGCGGCCATTGAAACTTTGCCCGCTGACCTGCTCCCTCCTGATCCGCTCGTTGTAGGCTTGGGCAAAACACCATTCCGCCCTTGCATAAAATTCTGCGCTGACCAGATGATCGGTTCCAAAGAAATCGCCGATCGGAAAGGTCAGTCCCCGCCATGCCACTTCGCCCAGAAATTCGTTTTGCGCCTTTTTCCACCCCGAAAGAAGGCTGCGTGATTGTTTTGGCGGGCGAGGGCGGCATTTTCTCCGATCAGGTGAAGTCGGCCGATGCTGAAGGAACACTCGAAAGGGCGTCGAAAGAGGCCAAGTTCAAAGGTAAGCTTGCCGCGAAACTCGAACTGCTCGTGCCGGCTGGCACAGATTTTTCGCGCCTCGTCGCTTTGGGCGTGGGGCCCTCCGATAAGCGACAGGAGCATGATTTCATCCGGATTGGCGGCGCAGCCTATGCTGCTCTCAACGCCGGGCAGACGGCGACGGCCATTCTGGATGCTCCGGACGGGCCGTGCTCGACAGAGGAAATCGTGCGCTTCGCGATGGGATTCTTCCTCCGTTCCTACAGCTTCGATACATACAAGACCAAAAAGAAAACGGATGACGAAGACAAGGACGAAGGCGCCGTCAGCCTGACGATCCAGTGCGCCGATCCGGATGCAGCAAGCGCCGTCTGGGATGAACACAAGGGTGTTGCCGAGGGCGTACTGGCGGCTCGCGAAGTCGTTGACCTGCCGGCCAATGTGTTGGGGCCGGTCGAATTTGCCGAAAAGGCGCAGAAGCTCTCCGATCAGGGCGTCGAGGTCGAGATTCTCGGCCAGGAAGAACTGGAAGAGCTCGGCATGGGTGCGCTGCTTGGCGTGTCCCAGGGGTCGGATCGCCCGCCGCGACTGGTTGTGATGCGATGGAATGGCGGCGCGGAAGGTGAAAAGCCAATCGCGTTCGTCGGCAAGGGCGTTGTTTTCGACACGGGCGGCATCTCCATCAAGCCGGCCGGCGGTATGGAGGACATGAAAGGCGACATGGGTGGCGCTGCGGCCGTATTCGGTCTCATGCACGCCCTGTCGGCGCGGAAGGCCAGGAGCAATGTGGTCGGTGTAATCGGGTTGGTAGAGAATATGCCCGATGGCAAGGCGCAGCGTCCGGGCGACATCGTCACATCGATGAGTGGCCAGACCATTGAGGTGATCAATACCGATGCCGAAGGCCGCCTCGTCCTCGGAGATGCGCTGCATTATGTGCGCGACCGTTTCGACCCGGCCTTCATGATCGATCTGGCAACATTGACTGGCGCGGTCATCATCGCGCTCGGCAACGATCATGCCGGGCTGTTTTCCAACGATGACGAACTGGCCGAACGGCTGATGGCGGCCGGCAAGCAGACCAATGAAAAGGTCTGGCGGCTGCCGCTCGGTGACGCTTACGACAAGCTGATCGACAGCAAGAATGCGGACATGAAGAACACGGGTGGTCGGCCCGCAGGGTCGATCACGGCCGCGCAGTTTCTGAAGCGCTTCGTAGGGGAAACTCCATGGGCGCATATCGATGTTGCTGGCACGGCCATGGGATCGCCCAAGAATGAAATTTCGAGCGGCTGGGCCTCCGGTTTCGGCGTCCGTCTTCTTGATCGCCTGGTGCGCGACCATTACGAGGCGAAACAAGGCTGAGAGAACCGGCCATGGCCGAAATATGGTTCTACCATCTGACCGATTCCACGCTGCACGCCACTCTTCCCGCGCTTCTCGAAAAAAGCCTTGAGCGCGGCTGGCGCGCGGCGGTGGAGGTGCCCGATGGCCGCCTTCGCGATGCCTTGGATGGTCATCTCTGGACGTTCCGCGGCGACTCCTTTTTGCCGCACGGAACCGATCTGTCGAAGGACATGCCGCCGGATGAGCAGCCTGTTCTTCTGACGACCGCAACAACAAACGCGAACGCAGCCAATGTGCGCTTCTTCGGCGGCGGCGCGATGCCCGCAGAGGGGTTGAATGATTATGAGCGGGTCGTCCTGATGTTCGACGGCCATGATGAGACACAGCTCGCCGACGCCCGTGCCGCATGGAAACGCCTGAAAGGCGAGGGCCACGCCGTTACCTATTGGCAGCAGGGCGAAGGTGGCGGCTGGAAGAAGATGGCGTGACACCTCCAAATCGCACTCACCAAGCCGTTTGATCCGTCCGATCCGCCTTGACGGTTTCGGCCAGCGCACGCCACGGCTCCGGATCCCAATATCGCCGTGCCTGCCCGGAGGGAGAGGGGAGCGCCCAGAGCTCCGTCTCAGCGATATACTCACCAAGTGGCCCGCACTGGAATTGTCCCGTCGGTCGGTCGAGGAAAATCGACGCCGCTGTCTTGCTGGTAAAAGCCAGATAGCGGGGCTGAAATTGCCTGATCTTCGTGGCGAGACCTGCGACATCGAAACCGGCGGGTGGTAAGTCCGCGTCCTGTCCGAAATGTGTCTTGCAAAGGTCCGTCAGGCCGATCCCGTATTGAAGGACGGAGGTATAGTTTGCCGGTGCGATACGCTCTGGCGTCAGCCTCGCATCGTGCAGCGTTCGCCAGAAATAGTTGCCGGGATTGGCGTAATAGGCACGCCGCTCCGCCGAAATCCGTCCAAGGGCCGTGCCGCAGAAGACTAGCGCGAGACCCGGCGCGAGGACGTCCTCAATGATGGGCGACGAACCCGCCATCGTCAGATCGGCAGACCGTTCATCCGACGAATACCATCGATCTCTCCGACGATCTCATCCGAGAGCTTCATCTCTGCACCATCAAGCGCATTGTCGAGCTGCTCGATGGATGTCGCGCCGATAATGACGCTCGTCATGAACGGGCGGCTCGCGGCAAAAGCCAAAGCCATCTGCGCCGGATCGAGGCCATGGCGGCGGGCAAGGGAATTGTAGGCTTCCGCCATCTTCATGCCTTGCGGCGCCTCGCGCCCGCCAAGCCCGTTATTGATCGACCAGCGTGAGCCTTCGGGCACCGCGCCGCCATCATATTTCCCCGTAAGAAGCCCCGCTGCGAGCGGCGAATAGGCGAGGAGACCGACATCTTCATGATGTGCGATTTCGGAAAGGTCCGTATCGAACATCCGGTTCAAGAGGTTGTATTCGTTCTGCACGGAGGCGATGCGGGGCAATTCACGTTCTTCGGCAAGGCGCACCATGCGCATGATTCCCCAGGCCGTATCGTTTGACACACCAAGCGCGCGGATCTTGCCTTCACGGATCAATTCGTCGGCCGTGGAAAGCACATCGACGAAATGCTCCAGCTCGCGCTCGGCGCTCTGGTCCGACGGATCGAAGGTCCAGTGCTGTCGGAAGTGGTACGAACCACGATTGGGCCAGTGAAACTGATAGAGGTCGACATAATCGGTCTGCAGTCGCTTGAGCGATGCGTCGAGCGCTTCGCGCATCGTCTTGCCTGAGATCGGTGCGCCATGACGGGCCATGGACGTGCCTTCACCGAGGATTTTCGAGGCGAGCACGATCTGATCGCGCTTGCCGCTCTTCGCCCACCAGGTTCCGATCAGTTCTTCCGTCCTGCCGAGCGTCTCCGGTGAACGGGGCGTCGTCGGATACATTTCCGCTGTGTCGAAGAAATTGACACCGCGCTCGACGGCGCGATCCATCTGCGCGTGCGCTTCGGCCTCCGAGTTCTGGCTGCCCCACGTCATGGTGCCGAGACAGAAATGCGAGACGGAGATACCGGTGCGGCCGAGTTGATTGTTTTTCATAGAAAATTCTTAATTCCGCAGTTGCGATGCACGATCCAATAAAGTGTCGTAGGCGCAGCGAAAAGAAAGTGCTCGCGATAAGAATTCAAAGCCTTCCGGTCGACAACGACCCTATTTTCTCATTCAGCGAAAGGCGTTTCCCCAATGCAGTCTCGCAAACTCTATCCCCCAATCGAGCCTTACGATTCCGGTTTCATGGAAACCGATGACGGACATCGCATCTATTATGAACGCTGCGGAACGCCGGGCGCCAAGCCAGCCGTCTTCCTTCACGGCGGACCAGGAGGTGCGATCGCGCCGGCGCATCGGCGCCTGTTCGATCCCGCGAAATACGATGTCCTGCTGTTCGATCAACGCGGTTGCGGACGCTCCACGCCCAATGCCAGTCTGGAGGCCAACACGACCTGGCATCTGGTCGAAGACATCGAACGGTTTCGACAATTGCACGGCGCCGACAAATGGCTGGTCTTCGGCGGATCATGGGGATCGACACTGGCGATGGCCTACGCCGAAAAACATCCCGAGCGCGTCAGTGAACTCATTCTCCGCGGCATCTATACGCTGACCAAGGCGGAAATGGATTGGTATTATCAATACGGCGTCTCGGAGATATTTCCGGACAAATATGCGCGCCTGCAGGCACAAGTACCCGAGGACGAGCGGGATGATCTGCTGGCCGCCTATCACCGCATCCTGACTGAGGGCGAAGAGGCGAAGCAACTGGAAGCTGCCAAAGCCTGGACGATTTGGGAGGGCGAGACCATCACCTTGCTGCCGGATGAGGAGACGAGCAGCAAGTTCCGCGCCCCGCATTTCGCGGTCGCCTTTGCCCGGCTGGAAACGCATTACTTCGTCAACCGAGGCTGGCTGGAAGAGGATCAGTTGATCCGCGATGCCGGCCGGCTACGCGGTATTCCGGGCGTTATCATTCACGGCCGGTACGATATGCCCTGCCATGCGCGCACCGCGTTCCGCCTTCATGAGGCTTGGCCTGAGGCGGACCTGCAGATTGTGGAAGGCGCGGGACATGCCTTCTCCGAGCCGGGCATATTGGACCGACTGATCGATGCGACCGACCGCTTCGTTTAGGTGAGTGTTTGTATAGAGGCGGTGCGGGGCCTTATCCGTTGACCGATGTCTCATAGGACTCGCTGGCTTCCAGCCAGGCGGCTTCGGTCTCGGCCAGTTTCACGCTGGCATCGCTCCGTTCCTTGGCGAGTTTTGTCGCGCGGGCCGGATCGCTTTCGTAGATGTCACCCTCTGCAAGCTCTGCTTCAATCGCCTGAATCCGCTTCTGAGCCTTTCCCATCAAGGATTCGAATTCCTTGATTTTTTTGGCGAGCACCTTGAGTTCTTCGCGCTTCTTGGCGGCCTCGCGGCGGATTTCCGCCTTGGACTGGCTGGGCTTCGATTTCTCCCCCTTGCTGGTCCGGTTCAATGACAGGATCAGCGCCTTGTAATCCTCCATGTCACCTTCATAGGGCGCGACCGTTCCGTCATGAACGAGCCAGAGCCGGTCGGCGGTGCTTTCGACCAGGCTGCGGTCATGGCTGATGAGAATGACGGCGCCGGAGAAAGCGTTGAGCGCATCGGTCAGCGCGCGGCGGCTATCGATATCCAGATGGTTGGTCGGCTCATCGAGGATCAAAAGGTTCGGCCCCTCGAAGGTCGCAAGCCCCATGAGAAGGCGCGCCTTCTCGCCACCGGAGAGGTCCTTGGCGGCCGTCATCATTTTCTCGGTCGGCAATCCCATCTGCGCCACGCGCGCTCGCACCTTCGCTTCCGGCGCCTGCGGCATCATCGCGCGGACATGCTCGATGGCGCTTTCGTTCGGATGGAGATCGTCCATCTGGTGCTGCGCGAACATCGCCACCTTCAGCTTGGGCGCGACCGTCATGGTCCCTTCCTCGGCCTTCAGACGGTCGGCGAGGAGCTTGGCGAAGGTGGATTTGCCGTTCCCGTTCGCGCCAAGCAGCGCGATCCGGTCGTCGGCATCGATGCGAAGGTTCAGCCCTCTCAGGATTGGCTTGCCCGGTTCGTACCCGACCGAGGTTTCCTCCAGCCGGATGGCGGGGGAGGCGACCTCTTTCTGCGGCTCGGCAAAGCGGAAGGGTGCGACATGCTCGTCGACCGGCATGTCGATCGCATCCATCTTCTCCAGCATTTTCAGCCGGCTCTGCGCCTGACGCGCCTTGGAGGCTTTCGCGCGGAAGCGATCGACGAAAGCCTGCAATTCCTTCTTGCGGGCATCCTGCTTTTCGGCCGCCTTGGCAGCCAGTTCGGCCTTTTCGGCGCGCTGGCGGGAGAACTGGTCGTAGCCGCCGCGCCAGAAGGTCAGTTTCTTGCCTTCAAGATGGACGATGGACGAGACGGCCCGGTTGAGAAGGTCGCGGTCATGGCTGATGAGAAGGACGGTGTGCGGATAGCGCGCCAGATAGTTTTCCAGCCAGAGCGTGCCTTCCAGATCGAGATAGTTGGTCGGCTCATCGAGAAGAAGCAGGTCCGGCTGACTGAAGAGGACGGAGGCAAGCGCGACACGCATGCGCCAGCCGCCAGAAAAGCTCTTGGCCGGGCGCTGCTGCGCTTCCTGATCGAAGCCGAGGCCGGAGAGGATCGCCGCGGCGCGCGCTTCGGCGGAATGGGCGTCGATATCCACCAGCCTGGTCTGGATTTCCGCAATCCGCATCGGATCGGTCGCCGTTTCCGATTCCTCCAGCAGGGTGGCGCGTTCGGTGTCGGCCTTCAGAACGATGTCGATCAGCGATTCATCGGTGCCCGGCACTTCCTGGCTGACGCCGCCGATCCGTGCGCCTTTCGGCAAATCGATCCGTCCGCTTTCGGAGGCCATCTCGCCGCGAATGGCGCGAAAGAGTGTGGTTTTGCCGGCACCATTGCGACCGACAAGGCCTGCCTTCGCGCCGGTCGGCAGCGAAAGATCGGCATGATCGAGAAGAAGGCGTCCGGCGATGCGGAGCGAAAGGTCGGATATGGTCAGCATGATGCTCGCCTTGTGACGCGGGTTGGCCCGCGAGGCAAGCGCTTTGCATGTGCTCTTTCAAAGACCAGCCGCTTCCGCTAGAAGCGCGCCGAACCGTTTTTCCCAATTATGACCAGAGGAATTCCATGGCCACCGAACGCACCTTTTCCATGATCAAGCCGGACGCGACCAAGCGCAACCTGACCGGCGCCATTACTAAGATGTTTGAAGATGCCGGCCTGCGCGTCATTGCTTCCAAGCGTGTTCATATGAGCCAGCGCGAAGCCGAAGCTTTCTATGCCGTGCACAAGGACCGTCCCTTCTTCGGCGAACTGACCGAATTCATGGCCTCCGGCCCGACCGTCGTTCAGGTTCTGGAAGGCGAGAACGCTATCGCCAAGAACCGCGAAGTGATGGGCGCCACCAACCCGGCCGACGCAGATGAGGGCACGATC